>NZ_ANOG01000079.1 GCF_000346295.1 Rhodopirellula maiorica SM1
TTGCCGACCTTCGCTACGGGGAATGCGGCGACGCGGCTCGCGGCAGCCTAGAATGAAAGTGGACACGGCAGCGAACCGGAAACGCGATTCCTGTGATCGACGAGACACTTCATGACTCACCAGCCCCCGCCCCACCGCTCGCAAGCGACTGACCAGCGGACTGACAATCGGGCTGACACGCGGGCCGGTGAGAACGGTGCACGTCCTTTTGACGTCCAGCAAGTGCGAACCGACTCAGCAGCGGTCGTTTCGGATCTGGTGGCGATCGAAGAACCACTCGAGATTCGAGTGGTGATCGAGGTAGACGGCAAAAAGAAGGACCGTTCGATCTCGATCACCATGCGTACGCCCGGCGCCGATACTAAGCTGGCGGTCGGATTTCTCGTCACCGAGGGGATTGTAACCGAGCGTGACGACGTGGTCGCCGTTCGCCCCTGTCGCAGCGGTTCGGTCGTCCGCGTGCGGCTGCGAGACACGCTGCAGGTCGATCTACAACGGCTGCAGCGACACTTCTTTACCTCCAGCAGCTGCGGGGTTTGTGGCAAAGCATCGATCGAAGCGGTGGCGGTGCAAATTCAATCGCCGCTCGACCCAGGGCTTCCCAAAATTGCTGCAACAACGGTCCGCACGTTGCCCGAACGGCTTCGCCATGCACAACGACTGTTCGATCAAACCGGGGGGCTGCACGCCAGCGGATTGTTCGATTGCGAAGGTGGATTGCTAGCAATCGAGGAGGATGTTGGACGTCACAACGCGTTGGACAAGCTGATTGGCGGACAATGGATGGACGACGCCAATCGGTTTGCTCGATCGATTTTGGTCGTCAGCGGGCGAATCAGCTTTGAATTGGTGCAAAAGGCATTGGTGGTCGGCATCCCGATCATGGTAGCGGTCGGAGCACCATCGAGTTTGGCGATCGAACTCGCACAGCGACACGGCATGACGCTGATCGGATTTACCAAGCCAGATCGTTACAATGTTTATCATGACGCGAAGCGTATTGTGGCGAGTTAGGATCACTCGATCAACTTCTGCCCGAATTGTTGGCATTTTAGAAACGACTTGCTCCATCCATTCAACTCCTCGACGAGATCCCGCTATGTCCCTCGCAGAGCAGACCAACAACGTCGTTGCCACCGCGATTCCGACCCAGCACGGCGAGGTGTGGCTGCTGCCTGTGAAATCAGACGACAATCTGAAGCTAAAGCCGGTCAAGCAGAAGTCGACAGGGGTCTCTGCGGTTTTGAATAGTTTTCGCTACGCCTGGGGCGAGGCGGGGGTCGTGCGAGGAACGTTGCCGCTGTTGCAGTTGAACCAGAAACAAGGGATCGATTGCCCCGGTTGTGCTTGGCCGGATCACGATGGGAAACGGGCCACGTTTGACTATTGTGAAAACGGCGCCAAGGCAGTGGCGCACGAAGCGGATACGCGGAAGTTGACCGCCGAATTCTTTCGCAACCACAGTGTCAGCGAGCTTTCGACACACACCGATTATTGGCTCGAACAACAAGGGCGTCTGACCGAACCGATGGTGCTGCGTGAGAACGCGTCGCACTACGAACCGATTGCCTGGGCGGATGCTTATGCGATGATCGCCGACGAATTAAATTCGCTCTCTTCGCCCGATCGTGCCGCGTTCTACACCTCGGGCAAAGCGACCAACGAAGCGGCATTTTCTTACCAATTGTTTGCTCGCCAATTCGGCACCAACAACTTGCCCGATTGTTCGAACATGTGCCATGAATCGAGCGGGCGAGCGATGACCAAGATGGTCGGGATCGGCAAAGGGACCGTCAAGCTTGACGACTTTGAACAGGCCGAATTGGTCTTGGTGGTTGGGCAGAACCCCGGAACCAATCATCCGCGGCAACTGATTGCACTTCAAAAAGCCAAACGCAATGGCGCCAAGATCATTGCCGTCAATCCGCTGCCCGAAGCCGGGTTGATGGGGTTCATGAATCCTCAAGAAGCACTCGGCATGCTGGGCGTTGCCACCGAACTGACCGATTTGTTTCTGCAAGTGAAGATCAATGGTGATATCCCGCTTTTCAAAGGCATCATGAAACAATTGATCGAGTGGGAAGATGCCACGCCGGGCTCGGTAATCGATTGGGGTTTCGTTAATGAATATGCCACGGGATTGGACGAATTACTCGCAGACCTACGCAGCGCCGATTGGGACACCTTGGTAGCTCGCAGCGGGATCGATCGCGAATCGATGCGTCAGGCCGCCGATTGGGTTCGTTCGTCCGAGAAAATCATTCTCTGCTGGTGCTTAGGTGTGACTCAGCATACCAACGGAACACAGAACGTCTGTGAAATGTTGAATTTATTGCTGCTACGTGGAGCGATTGGCAAACCGGGCGCGGGAACATGCTGTGTTCGCGGCCACAGCAACGTTCAAGGCGACCGCACGATGGGCGTTTGGGAACAACCCAAGGAAGCGTTATTAGATCGATTGCAGTCGGTGTTTGGTTTTGATCCACCGCGACACCATGGTTTTGATTCTCAGCGAACCGCCATCGCGCTGCATCAGGGTGAAATCGATGTTTTTGTATCGCTCGGAGGCAACTTTCTGATGGCACTGCCGGACACCCGTTACGCCGCCGAGGGGTTAGCGAAAACGCGGCTGAATGTACGGATCGGAACCAAACTGAATCGCGCCGACTTGGTGGCGGGTCGGCAATCTCTGATCCTGCCTTGTTTGGGTCGAACCGAAGCAGACGTGCGTGAAACAAGTAACGGAAATCCGCCTCGCAAACAATTCACCAGCACCGAAAATTCGATGGGCGTGATTCAGTCGTCGCAAGGCAAATTGACACCGGCATCACCACAATTACGCAATGAGGTGGCGATTGTATGCGAAATCGCTGCCGCCACGCTGGGTGATCGCGTGAACACCCCATGGCAGGATTGGGCCAACGATTACGACTTGATTCGTGATGGCATCGCGGCGGTGATCGAGGGTTGTGAGAACTACAACGAAAAAGTCCGCCAACCCGGCGGGTTTTATCTTCCCAATCCCGCGAGAGAGCGTCAGTTCAACACGGCCGCCGGAAAAGCCACCTTCACCGTCAACCCAATTCCCCCAGAAACAATCCAACCGGGGCAATTTGCAATGACGACGGTACGGAGCCACGATCAATTCAACACCACGATTTATGGCAATCATGATCGTTATCGCGGCATCTTGAATGCTCGCCGAGTGGTGATGATGAACGCCGAGGACATGCGAGAGAAAGGGTTGCAATCGCGGACTCCGGTTTCTGTTACCAGCCATCACGCAGGAGAGACTCGTACGCTACAAGATTTTCAAGTCGTCGAGTATCCGATTCCGCGTGGCTGTGTGGCGATGTATTACCCCGAAGCCAATCCGCTGATCCCGATGCACAGCACCGATGCGTCGAGCAATTGCCCCTCGTTCAAACACACCGCCGTAACAATCGAACGTTGCTAGCGAAGACACCCGCGGAAAATCCACAGCAGTAACCTCTTCCAAAATTCATTTTGGGAGAGGTCGGACAGGCCCCTTAAGAGCCGCATCCGGGCGAGGGTCGACCGCGCATGTTACGTACAACCGGCTTTCGCGTTGCCCCAACGCAGCCTGCTACAACGCGTGCGGTGTCATCGATGCATCGAAGATGCTTTGCACCGCTCGGTC
Organism: Rhodopirellula maiorica SM1; assembly: GCF_000346295.1. Classification (GTDB taxonomy): domain Bacteria; phylum Planctomycetota; class Planctomycetia; order Pirellulales; family Pirellulaceae; genus Novipirellula; species Novipirellula maiorica. The sequence continues at coordinate 3,662 of NZ_ANOG01000079.1, forward strand.
CAATGCTTCATCGAACTCGTGCTGCGTCTGGTCCGCTCGCAAATCTTGCAGCAGTGCTCGCGAGAAACTTGCAACAACATGAGCATGCTTGCGGAGTCGTTGGTCGGCTTCCTCGCGGCTGTACCCTCCCGATAACGCGACGACCTTGACAACCGCAGGATGCTCGACGCAATCCATATACAGATTGTCTTTCTCAGGCAGGGTTAGCTTCAACATCACCAGCGTCTTGCCATCGAGCCGGTCGAGTTGTTTGACGATTGCCGCCGTCAAAATTTCTTCCGCTTTTGCTTTCTCGGGACAATGGATATCGACTTCCGGTTCAATGATCGGCACCAAACCAGCCGCGGCAATCTGTTTGCCGTAATCAAATTGCTGCTCGACGATCGCGTCAATTCCAGATTCGTTGGCCTCATGAATCACCGATCGCATTTTGGTACCAAACACAGGTTGCTGTTTGGCAAGTTCGAGCTTGACGTCAAGTTTTTTCATCGGCTTCATTAACTGGACACCATCGCTTTGCTCGGCAAGTCCTTCGTCGACCTTCAAGAACGGCACGATCTGTTTGACGTTCCACAGGTAGTCTCCCGTGGGACGGCCCTCGACTTCTCGGCGCAATGTGTCTTCGAACAGGATGGCACCGATGATTCGATCCTTCGTCAGACTCTTGCTTGTCAAGATCCGCGTACGCATCTGATGGACGACCGCAAACATCTCTTCATCATTGCTCCAAGCGGATTCATCGACCCCGTATTGCCCGAGTGCTTTGGGGGTGCTGCCCCCGCTCTGGTCAAGCGCGGCAATAAAACCGGGACGTGTGCGGATGACATGCAGTTGTTGATCAAAAGGACTCATTGAGAATCTCGCTGTTTTGTGGAACACCCACCGCTGGGGATGTGCATGCGGCGGTCGCAGAATCACTCGTGCTACTTCGTTCAAATTGATCAGCACATAACGCGCCAAAGCCCTCAGCACACGCATCATCCGATGTGCTTGCTGGTCGAACCGGAGGACCAAGCACCACGAATTTGCAGATGAAAGAATCGCCGGAATCACAAAACATGGATTTCAATCGATTTTTGCAGTCGGTGCTTTCTTCGCTCGAAAGCGTCCGCACAGTGTGCGAAAGGACACGCAGTTGTCGGTTACATCAAAACGTCCGAGGCCAAATCGTACGGACGTCTGGTTAGGAGGATGCGGAGCCCTTGCAACGATCCAACAATATCGACGGCCTCTTCCAACAACGAACACCAAGCCATTTGAGCTCGCCGTAAATGAATCGCACCAAACCTCGCACCTTCACATCGCGAACGCTGAAACGCTATTGTCGCGATCTCGCGGCGATCGAACCGGTGTTTGGCCAGATCATTGATCGCGACGGCTATCCGCCGATGTGGCGACGGGATCCCTCTTTCGAAACGCTCGCCCGCATCATCCTGGAACAACAAGTCAGTTTGGCGTCGGCACAGACGACGTTCACGCGTTTGACGCAGCAGCTAGGCAGCATCACCGCAAAATCAATCCAATTCGCCCGCGATGAAGTGCTGCGGGGATGCGGTGTCAGTCGCCAAAAAGCACGCTATCTGCGTGAACTAGCCGCTGCGGTCCAGGGAAAAACGCTGGTATTGGAAGAGTTGCCGAGGATGGCTGATGACGAAGTTCGCGAATCGTTGACAGCGGTCATCGGCATCGGCCACTGGAGTGCGTCGGTGTATTTGATGTTGGCGCTCAATCGCACCGACTTGTTCCCGCTCGGCGACGTCGCGTTAATCAACAGCATGCTGCACGAATTCGCGTTGCAGCCGACATCCGAAACCAAACGCACACCGCCAACGCCGTTGGAAGTGGCGGAACTTGAAGCGAGAGTCCAACGGTGGTCCCCCAACCGCACCATTGCCGCGTACATGCTGTGGCATGCCTACATTCAACGCAAAGGCATCGCGGTGTTCGCGTGAGTGTTCAGGCGGAGCGTTTTTGTAAGCCGGATCAAGCCAACAGCATGATCCCGCGTCCTTGATCTAGCCTACAAAGCAAAAAAAAATCGCCGACGCTTTAGCATCGGCGATTCGTGGCTTTCTCGTCTTTGTTTGGCAACCTACTCGAGGATCATGTCGTCGACGGTTTGCCCGCCGGGGATCATCGGCAATACGTGCTCTTGATACGGCACTTGCACGTCCAGCAAGTAAGGACCTTTGTGCTCGATCATCTCGCGAAGTGCCCCTTCGAGATCTGCTTTCTTACGAATCGTCGCGGCGCCACAACCGTAGCCTTGAGCGATTTTCACAAAGTCGGGGTAGCGTTCTTCGGCGTAACTGAATCGATCCGCACTGCTGTTGCCGGCGGCTTCGTTGTGGTGAATCGGGCCCAGGTAGGTGTGGGCTCGGTTGCGATCCATGAAGCGATCTTCCCACTGAACCACCATCCCGAGGTGCTGGTTGTTCAACAACAACACCTTGACTGGCAACTCTTCACAGAAACAGGTCGCCAATTCTTGGATGTTCATCTGGAAACTGCCGTCACCATCGATGTCGACAACCAACGAGTTCGGGTGAGCCGCTTGGACGCCCATTGCCGCGGGCAATCCAAAACCCATCGTGCCGAGTCCGCTGCTGCTGTGCCAAGTCCGAGGACGGCGGAATTGATAGAACTGGGCCGCCCACATCTGGTGCTGGCCGACACCAACGGTGATGTAGGTATCCATTTCCGCGGTGATGTCGCTCAGCGTCTTGATGGCGTGTTGCTGCAGAATGCCGTCAAAATTCTCGTCGTACTTAAACGGATACTTCGCCTTCAATTCATCGCAATGCTTCTGCCACGCTGCGATCTCGGGCTTTTGTACCACCTTGTTCAATTCGGTCAGCACTTGTTTCACATCGCCACGCACCGGAATGTGGGCCTGTTTGTTTTTGTTCAATTCCGATCCGTCGACATCGACGTGGATGATCTTGGCGTCTTTGGCAAACGCTTCGACTTTACCGGTTACACGGTCATCAAAGCGAACCCCAAGTGCGATCAGCAAATCACAATCGCGAACGGCGTAGTTGGCGTAGGCGGCTCCGTGCATCCCCAGCCACGACATCGAGTGCTCTTGTTCGGGTGGGACCGTACCAATTCCCATGACGGTCGTGGTCACAGGGATCCCGGTCTTTTTGACAAATTCGCGAAGCTCTTCGCTGGCGCTGCCGATCACCACACCGCCGCCGGCGTAAATCATCGGACGACGCGCCAATTTGATCGCCGCAGCGATTTGGCGGATCGTTTCGGTCGGAACCGGGGTCGGGGTCGGGTCATATCCGGGCAAATCCATCTCGGGATCCATATCGATCTCGCGAGTACCGAGCTGGATGTCCTTGGGCATGTCGATCAAAACGGGGCCTGGCCGACCGCTGGTGGCGATGTAAAACGCCTCCTTCACGATCCGCGGCAAATCGGCCAAATCGGTTACCAAATAATGATGTTTGGTAATCCCGCGACAAATTTCGACCATCGGTGTCTCTTGGAACGCATCGGATCCAATCGCTCCGGTCGGGACTTGCCCCGTGATGCAGAGCAGCGGAATACTATCGAGCTTGGCGTCGGCAATGGCAGTCACAAGATTGGTCGCACCTGGACCGCTGGTCGCCATCACCACCCCGACCTTGCCCGTACTGCGAGCATAACCTTGAGCGGCGAAGGCTCCGCCCTGCTCGTGACGTGGCAGAATGGTGCGGATCGAATCGCCAAAACGCGTCAACGCTTGATGCAGCGGCATGCTGCAGCCGCCCGGATAGGCGAACAGTACTTCGACGCCATGATCCACGAGCGATTTGACCAGGATATCGGCTCCGGTCATGACTTGGGATTTGGTGGCGGCGGCTTTTGCAGTACTCATCGGTTACGTCAACACAAGAAAGGAAAGGAAACGTTCAGTCAGTTGTTGGGGAACAATGGTTCGTAGATTAAGTGCTCAATCCGCCCTTGCGGGTTCACTCCCGAAGCGGATTCACGGCGGCGAATTAGGGCGTCGCGTCCAAACAGCACCCCCTTGTCAGCGAAGACCTGGCAGTCTTAACGAGGGGCCTAAAAAAACTGACGTTTACGCAGACGGCCGAAACTCCGAACCTACGCATCTAAATTAAGTTCGTGCCCCAACTTAGGCAATGGTTAAATCGGTCCGTGTTGATGAGTAGTTGGCTCAATCTAGCAGTCGTAGCGGTCGGCGGAGCGTTAGGATCTATCGCCCGTTACGGGATTACGCTTGCAATGACGTCGATTCCAGGAGGCAGCTCGATGATTGGCACCACCGCTGCTAATGTTGCCGGATGCGCCGCAATGGGGGCTCTAGCGGAATACAGCCTCCTTAATGACCATTTCCCCCCAAGATTGCTATTGGGATTGCGAGTCGGATTTTTGGGGGCGCTTACCACGTTTTCGACCTTTACAGCCGAATCGATGCTTTTGGCGGGAGAACAACGATGGCCAGCCGCGGTTTTTTATGTTGCCGCAAATTTGTTTCTCGGATGGGCAGCCCTCTTTTTGATGGCAAACCTCGTAAAAGGATGGTTGGCATGAAAGAGTGGACCTCGTCGCTGAATTTTCAGCATTCAGCCCTTTGCACGCCAATGCTATCGCGACGGTATCGCGGCCTCGAAATCGCCGCGTTGATGGTGTACATCGTCACAGCGGTTGGCGGATTGGTGTGGGCCCAAGCCCCGCTCGAACCGACAGCAGCGTATACCCAAACCGAATTGCTTCGCGAAGACGCGGCGCTGCGTTCAATCGCGTTTTCAAAAGAGGGGCAAACCGGGATTGCGGTGGGCGACCATGGCGTCATTTTGCGAACCGAGGACGGAGGCCAATCGTGGCGAATCCAACCGAGTCCAGTTGACTGCTCGCTGGCCGACGTGATTTGGATCAACCACCAAAACGTCGTCGCCGTCGGCGGCCAATACGACCGGATCACCTCGCTCAGCCGCGGCGTTACCCTGTGGTCCGATGACGCCGGGGTCAGTTGGCGACGCGGGGCGGACAACGAATTACCACGACTCAGTCGACTCGCACGACGCGCCCAAGACAACGCGATTATTGCCACCGGCGATTGGTCGGCGATCGCGGAATCACGCGAATTCGAAAGCCACGATGCAGGCCGCAGCTGGAGCAGCACCGGTGAATTGGAGGGGATCCCCGCGATCCAAGCCGAATCCAAATCGGCAGTCCGCTTGGCGTGGGTCGAAGCAACACAGGCCACAATGGTCATTCGCGATGTCGTGGAAAAAAACGCAAACGAATTATATGCGGTTGGCGATCATGGCGTGATCCTGCACGGGGACCGCGAGAGTGGGCAATGGCAAACGATCCGCGGCGAGCAGCGTCATGCATCGATCCTGGTGGTCGCCAAAAATCCCTCGTCCTTGGCGTGGCCCTTGGTCGGTTCGGAAACACTTGAATCGCATCAACGCGTTGCCATTGTGTTGCAGCAACCTGAAACGGTCGGCCGCAGTGATGCGGTGGCCCAACAGCGTCTCGATTGCACTCGCCAAGCTGCGGCCGCCTTGGGCGCCGCGTCGGTCGATACGATCGACCCCGCCGAAGCGATCGAAGCGGAAGCGAAAAACTGGATCGCGATTCACCGTCCCGCCGTCGTCGTAATTGATGAAGCACTCGATCCACGAACCGCGTCGGCATTTTCGCAAACCGCCATCTCGATGGGCGTGTCTCGCGTCGTTCGGTACGGCTTTGACGCGGTTGGCGACAGCTCGCTGCACCGTAACGCGATGCTGCCGTTTGCCGGCGTGTTGGCGGGTGACGTCTGGGACGACTCTCTGCAAATTGCGTCACCTGAAAGTGCTGCCAAGGACACAGTATCGCTCCGCGTGATGTACGATGCATCGGGAAATCCGCCGCGAGGCGAATCGGTCACCAACGGACTATCGCTTTCAAAACATCAACGCTTGGCAGCCAAACTGACAAAAGCCAACCGACGTCAATTGCAAGTCGTTCAAGCGCGTTTGAGCGAATCGAAGCGGGCGGAGCAAATCATTCAATCGAGTTCGACTGTCGACTTTTTTAAGCGTGGTCTCAAAACTCTGCTCAATCAAACCGCCGTCCGTGACCAGCTTCGCTTGACATGGAACATCCACCGCCAACTTGCCTCGTACGATGCGGACGAATTCCCCAACGCGATTCCGTACATGGAAATTGTGTTGGCGGAATCAGCCGAGCGATTCGCCGATCACTCGTTCGGAAAATGGTCAGCGCTACGGTTGGCGGCCATCCAAAACAGTGCGGAATGGCAAACGCTGCATGCATCGGTTTCACGTAGCTTGGCGTTGGCATCCAACACCGCACCGCCGGCGGCTCAACAGGCTGCGGTTTCGCCATTTCAAGTCGAAGCTCCTCAAAGCGGAGTGATGCAGGCATCGGCCGTTTCACCACTTCGCGTCCCCGAGGCGACCTCGATCCAAGTCGGCAGCCGACGTGTACAGCAGAATCAGACTGAGGTCGATTTGGCATGGGAATTTCATCCGCTCGTCTTGATCGCAAATGAAGCCGCACGCCAACGCGGTGACAGTGATCAGCTTGAATTGATGGGCCAAGCATCGGGAAATTACCGCCGTCTGCTTGCCAGCCAATCGCCCAACCCTTGGACGCGGTTGATCGCTGCGGGCGGGAATCGTGATGCCCACAGCAGCATCGCGTCGGGCGATGCTGATGTGATTGCAATCCCGGCCGAGGGACGGCCAAAATTAGATGGGATCGACGACGACACCTGCTGGACGTTGCCCGCTGCGGTTCATGCGAACTCTGCGAATCATGCCGACACTCCCAGCGTTCAGATCGCTTACGATGACGAATACGTTTACTTTTTCGTTCGCTGTACGCGATCCGAGTTCCGGCACGACCCAACGACGAAGCCTGCAAACAAGAACCGCGATCATGACTTGAGCCAATCTGATCGGTTGCGAATCTCGATCGATACCGACCAAGACCTGATGACGGCCTATCAACTACAAGTCACCCCATCGGGAAAAACCCGCGACAGTATCGATGGCCAAGCCGGATGGCAACCGACGTGGTACGTGGCGGTCCAGGAAGCAGGGGAAAGCCTCCACTTTGAACTGGCCGTATTGCGACGCGATTTGACCGACCTGCCATTGCAAACCGGTCAGTCATGGTTTCTCAGCGCCGCCGTGGTCGCTGCCGATACAGAAACGTCGCTACCGCCCATTCCTGATCCGACACTATGGAAACGGACCACGTTTCGCTAGTCTGTGCTTTTCCATAACGCTGAATCACCAATGCGATGAGTCCTTTGCAAGACACGGAATCGAAACAGCACGAAATGCATACCGGTCATGAACTGGAAACCGGTGTGCTTGCGCGAGCGAGAGAATGGATCGACGTTTTCCCATGGCTGCGATTGTGGCGGACGCTGCGACTCGCCGGCTCGCCCTCGATGATCTTGATGGCATTACTGACGCTTGCGGTCTGGTCCCCTGTGTACCAAGGGATTCTTGGCGAGGACGTGTCCGCGATAGCCAACGCCGCCGCACCGCAACCGCAAATGCCTTGGCCCTCGGCCTGGTTCAGCGAAGCGTTTTGGGCGACCGGGCTACATCGTGGCGATAGCGGGCTTCGCAGCGTTTGTGGGCTGCTTTGGACGCTGTTCGCGTGGTCGTTTGCCTCGTTGGTGTTTGTTCGCCAAGGAGGTGTGTTGACTGCCGGGCGTCCGATGATCCGTCTGAACACAGTGGTCAAATCAACCCTATCTCGATGTGTTGCCGCCTGGATTGCGGGAATCGTACCGATGCTATGCGTTGCCGCATTGGCGGTGATGATTTGGTCGCTCGGTTGGATTGCCGCGTGGCTGCCGGAGTGGGGATTCGTTCAGTTTCCTATCGCCGTGCTGATCACGGTGTTGGCGATTCCCTGCGGAATCTTGGCGTTTGGTGGAGTCGTTGCCATCGCGTTTGCTTGGGCGGCGATCGCAAACGAGCGTGATCCCGACGCGTTGGACGCGCTCAGTCGCGGGTACGAGTACTTGTTCCGTCGCCCCGTTCACTTGATCCTCTATGGCCTGGTGTCATTGGCACTGCTTTGGATCGTGATGCTGTTGATCAGCGGGGTCACCGGCGCTGCGACGGAAATCACACTTGCCGTGTTAGACGGGGCCGCAGCCCCGGTTATGACTCGCAGCTTTGTGTTGCAAATCATCTCACTTATCCCCATCGCGACCGCGTTCACGTTCGCATGGGGATTGATTGGCGGCGTCTATTTGCTGATCCGCTTTGACGCCGGTGGGCAACAAGTCGAGGACCTGTGGATGCCGACGGCCCCTCCGGCTGCCCCGCTACCGACGTTGCCGACCTAAACAGGTAGGGCAGAAGTCTTTCGGCATGTTAGCCGTTTGGGCAAATAAGATTTCACTCAATCATGTCTGCTTAACGCTGAAACTTTAGTGGCGAGACATGGACTTCGGGAAGCAGCTCGGCTGCCCGTGCCTCGATCTCAGCCTGCAGTGCATCGGCTTCGCTTTGAGCCTTGGATTGCGAACCATCACGTTTCGCGACCACGACCTCGGGGAAGCCTGCAGGATCAACGGTTTCCGGTCTTGCTGCGGCCGATCCGATCGGCTCGGCGGAAAACATCTCGCTCCAACCCTCGACCTGATCCGGTGACATCAACCGCGGTGACGAAGTGGCTTGCTGCATTGGAGTTGATGGCGACTCATCGGAGATCGCTTTCACCGGCGGCTTGCCAACCACCACTTGCGGATAGCTTTCAATCGGTCCTGCACCCGCAGAACCAGAGATCCAACTGGGGCGGTACGGATGAGAAACCACCGGAGCGAACGGCTCGGATGAAATCGCTGCTTGATCATCCGCTTTCGGTTTCGCTGCGGGTGGCGCCGGTGGTGCTTCTTGAATCGGTGCTGCGTCAGCATCACGGTCAGAGGTCGGCTCAGCTGCCTCTGCCTCAGCTGCCTGTGGTTCAGCTGCGTTTGCCTCGGCTGCGTTTGCCTCGGCTGGCACCGATGGCGTGGGCAACTCCGATCCTGCGTTACCTGATTCGCCGACCGACGAAGGGATCATTTCAAATGATTGCAGCGATGCATCGAGTGTGGTCTCTAGCCCCAGCGCCGATCGGTCGATCGTGCCGGTTGCGAAACGCCACTCGGTTTGGGCTTGTTGGTACGCGTAGATCGCTTGAATCGAAGCGCGTTGTGCATCCACCAACGTTTGGTCATTGCGAAGCAACAAGTCGATGGTCGCTTTGTTCGTATCGTACAATTGCCGGCGTCCATCGCTCTGGGCCGTGGCCGATGCGACGCGAGCCTCTGCAATTTCGAGCGATTCATGCAGCAATTCGATTTCGACGGCGGCCGCATTGACCTCGGCATAGATATCGCGGCGAATCGCATCAAGTTGTGACTGTTGTGCCGCGAGTTGGCGACAAGCTTGACGTGCTCTTGCGTAGGCAGCCCGTTGGCCGACCGATTGCCGGAACTCGAATCCCACAAACCAATCTTGATAATTCCCGTCAAACGCCGTTTCGAGGGCATCATCCAACTGGTTTTCCAATCCGTTTTGGGTGTAACCAAAATTGGCTCGGATGTCGGGTCGCAACAGATCACGTGCTTGCAAAATCTGTAGCCTTGCCGCTCGCACCAACGTTCGCTGAGCCTCGACTTCGGGTCGGAATCCCGACTGAACCATGCCTTCGTCAAAGTGCAGTGAAAGATCCACCTGTGGTTGATCGGTGGGCACCAAGCGAATCGTGCGGCCACGGTAATCCCCCATCAAACGCAACAGTTCCACGGCAGCGACTTCAGCGGTACGCCGTAGCTCTAACGCGTTGAAGCGAGCGGTTTGGTACAGTTCGTCCGCCTGCGCCACATCCACGATCGTGGACTCGCGTTGTTCCAACCGTCCTCGTTCGCTATCAACCAGTTCCTTGAATCGCGCGGTCGATTCTTCGGCGACTTGATACTCGGCGTATCGTCCCGCGTATTCCCAGTAAGCGAGCTCGACATCACGGAACGCCGTGTTGATCTCGGCACGCAGTTCCGCACTGAGCGACATGTAGGCGTAGCGAGCCAATTGGATCGGTGATTCGTTAATGACACGTCGACGCCCTTGAGCCAGTTGTTGGCTGAAGCGGAAGTTCAAATCCGCGTCCCAGGCCGGGTTGACCAAGACATCCGACCCCACAGGTGACAAAAAGTTGTAACCGGTGTCGTAACCCAACAAGAACTCACCACCGGTACGTGTCCGCTTGCTATAGGACAACATGTTCCCGCTCAACGAGCGAAGGTAGTCCGTCTGCAAATCGCGAGTGGGAAGACCAAAGGTGGCAACGGAGTTACTGAGCTGGCGATCGAGTTTGCCGCCTTCGATATCCACCCCGACAACACCGTCAAAATCAGCGTCCGCGATCGTTACTTCCTCGGCGATCGCCGCCAGCGCATTGGACAAGCTGTCCAACTCGGGATTCGAATCGATGACTCGGGCTCGCGCCTCGGCCAGCGACAGATAGACGACCGGCCGCTCATCGACGATCGAATTCCCCCCCATCGCTGCGGATGCCGCAAACGCCTGGACCGATTCGGGTTGGTTCGAATAGGGGCCTGGATTGCCCGCTTCGTCCGCAAACGTGGTCGTTTGAACCGTCCCATGTATCCGGCTGGCGGTAAAGAACGGCGAAGTGGGATTGCCCGCTAGAACCGGAGTTAAGTTGCCGCCGCCGGTCGTTGCAATCAGCACCCCTAGCAGGGCACGGCGCCAACGGGTTGATCGTACGGCAGATGCGTTTCGGGGATCAGTGGTGGTGCGGTTGAGCGATTTTTTAGTCATCTGCCAATCCATCGGCTGCAGGGTGGGGAGGTGAGGCTCGCGTAGGAAACCGCGACACGGGCTTACGCCCTGTGCACGCCCCAAACGCGTCGAGATGCGTCCGCGTTCGTCCGAACGCGACCAACATCTCGGTTGGCTACCTTCCCAGTTCGGCGAATCGATTGGCAGTTCTCGATTCCTAGCCCCAAAAACAGCTTGCCCCGCCCCCCCACTGGCTAGAACTTTGATACAACCCTTCTAACCTGACTAGACAGGGGGTGTGGTTGCGCCGCCATTAGCGGATTTGCCGGTTACAGAAGCAGGCTTGGCCGCGGCAACCGCCTCGTAAAAATCGGGACGTCGATCCTCGAAACGGTCAATCACGTGGGCTCCTGGGGTTCGCTCGATTCGCTTGTTCCGAGCCTCGGCCAAATTCACGTCCGCGTACAGAATCTCAGGCTGATCCGCTTTGCTCTGAGCCAGAATGACTCCGTCGGGGCCGCAAATCGAACTCAACCCACAAAATTTGAAGCCACCTTCGCTGCCCACCCGATTAGCAGCAACAAAGAACAAATGATTCTCCATGCTACGTGCCGGAGGAACAATTTCGGCGGTCCGATACGCCGTCACGGGCCAATTCGTCCCCAACGCAATGATGTCGGCTCCGCCCAATGCCAGCACACGCATCGGTTCGGGAAACGAGCTGTCATAGCAAATCGCGAGCCCCACGCGTGCATCCCTGGCCTGCAGCGGTTGGTAGGGAATGTCGCCGCGATCGACAAAGCGATCGACTCCCAAGGCGGGTAAATGGACTTTGCGATAGCATCCCACCACGCCGCTAGGGCCGACCAAGGCGGCAGCGTTAAACAATTGATCGCCACTTTTTTCCAAAAATCCAACTGACAGATGCAAATCATACGTCGCCGCCAAGTTGGCTAGGTCGATAAACACAGCATCGTCAATCGCCACGGCATGCTGCCACGCTGCTTCGCGGCTCTCATACGCATAGCCGCACAACATACACTCGGGCATGACGACCAATTTGGCTTGCCGTTTGCCCGCCTCGTGCACGTGTTCGACAATCCGCTTGCGGTTTTCAGCGATGTTGGCGAAAGTGACATCCGATTGAACGCAGGCGATTAGCATCGTGACACACTCGTAAATGAAGCGAAGGTTAGGGAACCGTTAGCGTATCGCAGCAGCGGTGACCGTCGTAGGCCGCTGCATTGACAACTCTCTTCTTCAACGTCCAAACTTTGTTTGCTTACGCGAATTCGAACGCTCTCTCGAAAGTACGATCACTAGATGAACGCCACGACTCAAGACGCAAAATTTGACTACGACCTATTCGTAATCGGCTCAGGCCCCGGTGGCGAGGGGGCAGCCATGCAGGCCGTCAAAGGGGGCATGCGTGTCGGAGTCGCAGAACGATACACCCAAATCGGAGGCGGCTGTACTCACTGGGGCACGATCCCTAGCAAGGCGCTGCGTTACGCGATCACTTCGACCATGAAAACGCTCCGCAACCCAACATTTCAAGAGTTGGGAATCCATTTTAGCCCCTCGCTGCAACAACTCAAACGCGGTACCCAGGCGATTATCGGCAAGCAAGTCACGATGCGGCAATCGTTCTACGAGCGAAACGGAGTCCCTGTCTTTCAAGGCACCGCTCGTTTTCTTGACTCTCAAACGATTTCGATTGATGGCGACAAACCGATTCGCGCCAAACATTTTGTGATCGCTACCGGTTCGCGTCCCTTTCGTCCGGCTGAGGTCGATTTCTCGCATCCCCGGATCTACGACAGCGACACGATCCTGGATATGACTCACAAACCCACCACGTTCTGCGTCTACGGTGCGGGCGTGATTGGGACCGAGTACGCTTCGATGTTTCGCAATCTGGGGATCAAAGTCAATTTGATCAACACTCGCGAAAAACTGCTCGAGTTTCTCGACGACGAGATTATCGACGCCCTGTCGTATCATCTGCGTGATCAAGGCGTGATCATTCGCCACAATGAAACGATGGAGCGAGTCGAACCGACCGACGATGGAGTGATCTTGCATTTGCAAAGCGGCAAGCAGATTAAAACCGACGCCTTCCTGTGGGCAAACGGACGCTCCGGAAACACCGATGACCTGGGCCTGGAGAACATTCCGATCGAGGCCAATAATCGCGGCCAATTGATTGTTGACGAGCAGTTCCAAACCGTGGTTCCCCACATCTATGCCGTTGGCGATGTGATCGGTTACCCGTCGCTCGCCAGCGCCGCGTACACACAAGGCCGGGCGGCAGGCATGCATATGCTTGGCCGCAAAGACGGAAATCTGCGAGTCAACGACATTCCGACCGGAATCTACACCAGCCCCGAGATCAGCTCGGTGGGCAAGACCGAGCGTGAGTTGACGGCCGCCTGTGTTCCTTACGAAGTCGGCCACAGCCTGTTCCGCTCGCTCGCTCGCGCTCAAATCACCGGTGAAACGACCGGCATGCTGAAGCTATTGTTCCATCGCGATACGCTGGAGATCCTGGGCGTGCATTGCTTTGGCGCCAACGCCTCGGAAATCGTGCACATTGGTCAAGCGATCATGAACCAACCGCACGGGCACAACACGGTGGAGTACTTTGTCGAAACCACGTTCAACTACCCGACCATGGCCGAAGCGTACCGCGTCGCCGCGCTGAACGGCATGAACCGCCTGTTCTAAACAATGTCGTTGATCGCTCCGCGACCATCACGCCGACTCACACATGAGGTTGAATCACGGAGGGACGCTGAATCAAGGAGGGACGTTGAATCAAGGAGGCACTCTGAATCCGATCGCTGCCGGACGCGAGTGAGGCCCGCGCACGTCCTCATGCTTTTTTAGCAGATCACATTTTTGGCGGCGGACCATTTACTTCGATAGCCATCTAAAGCCTTGCTTAGACCTATAATGCATCGCCTCTTTTTCTTCACTCTCTATTTCTAGGGACGCATCCACAATGTTTCTGCGACACTTTGATCGATTCCGAGTTTACTCAGCAATCGCCGCAGTTTGTTTTACCGGGATCGCGGTGGCCGACGATTGGCCAAGCTGGATGGGACCGACACGGGATGGCGTCTACCGCGAGACGGGAATCATTGATGAAGTGCCCGCTAGCGGGCTGAAAGTGAAGTGGCGTACACCAATCGCCGGCGGGTATGCCGGCCCCGCAGTCGCTGACGGACGCGTTTTCGTTTTTGACTACGAGAAAACCGCAGGTGAAGCGTTCAACGATGCTGGCAAGCGAGCTAATTTGAGGGGACAAGAGCGGTTGACCGCGCTGGACGTCCAAACCGGCGAAGCGTTGTGGCAGCACGCCTATGATTGTCCCTACAGCATCTCGTATCCGGCGGGCCCAAGATGCACACCCACCGTGGACGGTGACCTCGTCTATCTGTTGGGAAGCGAAGGCGACTTGCGCGCCTTGCGAGTCACCGACGGCGAAGTCGTTTGGAAACGCAATCTGCCGAAGGACCTTGGTGCCGAGGTGCCGATTTGGGGCTTCGCCGCGCATCCGTTGATCGATGGCAACACGCTGTACACGATGGTTGGCGGCAAAGGGCAAAGCATCGTTGCGTTTGACAAGTTGACCGGCGATGTCAAATGGAAGGCGATCGACGATAGCGCCGGCTACTGCACCCCGTCGATTATCCAGCATGGCGGTACACGTCAATTGATTGTCTATCACCCAACGGCTGTGACCAGTCTGAATCCGGCAACCGGCAGCCAGTACTGGAGCATCCCGATCACTCCCTCATTCGAAATGTCAATCGCTCGGCCGATGGTCGAAGGCAATTTGATGTACGCCAGCGGGATTCGCAGCGAGTCGTTGATGATTCAATTGGCTAGCGATGCCCCCACGGCCAAAGAACTTTGGCGAGGCGAACCGAAAGAGGCGGTGCACAGCGCTAATGCGACACCCATTTTCACCGGAGGCGTTGTTTACGGCACTGATTGTGTCGTGGGGACCTTGATCGCCGTGGATGCCAAAGATGGCTCACGACTGTGGGAGACTTTCGAAGCGACCAAGCCCGACGAGAAACGATTTATCAAGCACGGCACCGCGTTCTTGACCCGACTGGCGGACACCGATCGCTACCTGATCTTCAGCGAAACGGGCGATTTGCAAATGGCCAAGCTGACTCCCAAAGGCTATGAAGATTTAGGGCGTTTTCATGTCCTCCAGCCAACGGGCGAAGCGTTTGGTCGACCGGTCGTGTGGAGTCATCCCGCGTACGCAGGCCAAACCGCGTTCGCTCGGAATGATCAAGAAATCGTCGCCGTCGATTTGGCTAAGTAACATGGCCCCTCGTTCCCAGGCTTTCGCCTGGAAACGCACTGCACCGCAGGCTCCCGCCTGCCGAAACACCAACGCACAGGAGAGCCAGGAGCCTCGAAGATAGGGTGTTCCAAGGCAGAGCCCTGGAACAAGCATGGCCCCCTCGTTCCCAGGCTCCCGCCTGGAAACGCACTGCACCGCAGGCTCCCGCCTGCCGAAACACCAACGCACAGGAGAGCCAGGAGCCTCAAAGACAGTGTGTTCCAAGTCAGAGCCCTGGATCAAGCGGTCGCAAGCGGCAAGAAGGACGCCCCCGTTATCAATCCGCATCATCCTGGTAGGCACCGGCTGAATACGTCAACTCGTAGCTGTGCGAATAGATCTCAATCAAGTTTCCAAACGGGTCTTCGCAGTAAACCATCCGGTAGGGTTTCTCGCCTGGATAATACTCTCGGATAGGCATTCGCTGCTTGCCGCCATTCTCCACAATCTTCTTTGCCAGTCCCTCGACGTCTGGGTCCTGAACGCAAAAGTGGAACACGCCTGTTTTCCAATATTCAAAATTGTTCTCCGGCTTTTCCGCGTTCTCGAATTCGAACAACTCAATGCCAACTCGGTCACCGGTGGCTAAGTGAGCGATTCGGAATCGGCCCCATCCTTTTCCGAACACGTCATCGCACATGACGCCAATCGCGGAATCGTCCGACACGATTTCGGTGGGTGGCATGATGACGTACCATCCCAACGTGTTCGTGTAGAACTCGACAGCTTGCTCCAAGTCGGTCACAGAGATACCGATATGCGAAAAAGTTCTTGGATAGCTCATTTCAATTCTTCCTTCGAGTACTGGGACGGTGATGTCAATAACGGTTGGAAAGCGAACGCGTACTGATTGCGGAAGCGGGCAGAATTGCCCATGACAAGAACTGGATTCCGCATCCAATCTCTTATACCGGGATTTGAACGACATCTTACCCGATCGCAGCGAAATCACCGCGGTCAATCCTCATGATTCAGCGACGACAATAAACCCGACTTCCCGCACGACCGCCCGCACGTTTGGACAAATCAGTGTCGGTGGCCCATCATTCTTCGCGAGAAGTTATGATAGAGGCCCCGCCCCCAACGCGATCTTGCCTCCATCCCTTCCCGCCTGCGTGTGATTACCGATGCATTCACTCTATCCACAGACCGTTTGGTCTTGGCAAACAATCGGCCTGCAAACTCGATTCGCCCTGACGTTTTTGTTCGTGAGCTTCGCCACGTTTTCCGTCGCTCAAGAAACCGAGGCCCCTGTGCCCGATTCGGATACCGCGGTTGCGGGTAACGAGCAAGTCGCCGAGATCATCCGGAATCGTCCCGGACGCGGGGTGATGCGAGACGATTCACTGCCGACGCCGGTCGACATGGCGGTGGCGAAATTCGATGTGCTCGAAGGATTCAAGATCGAACCCGTCGCAGCGGAGCCCATCGTATCGCAACCGCTGTTTGTGTCTTGGGATTCTCGCGGCCGGATGTGGGTGGTCCAGTATCGCCAGTATCAATTTCCCGCCGGACTGAAAATCGTTCGCTACGACCAACACCTGCGCGCGGTGTTTGACCGTGTCCCCGAACCGCCTCCGCACGGCACCCCAGGCGCCGACAAAATTACCGTCTTCGAAGACACCGATGGCGACGGCCTCTACGACACGCACAAAGATGTAATCGACGGACTGAATATCGCTTCGGCGGTCCAAGTCGGCCACGGTGGAATCTGGGTTTTGAATCCACCCTACTTGCTGTTTTATCCCGACGCCGATGGCGACGACGTGCCCGATGCGGATCCGCAAGTCCATCTCAGCGGTTTTGGATTGCAAGACACTCACTCCGTTGCGAACAGTATGATGTGGGGGCCCGATGGTTGGCTATACGGTTGTAACGGCAGCACGACAGTGGGCGACGTCAGCTCGGCGGTATCCAAAGGCGTTCGCTTTCAAGGCCAATGTGTTTGGCGGTACCATCCCGATACCAAAGAGTTCGAGATCTATGCCGAAGGTGGCGGCAACAACTTCAGTCTTGATATCGATTCCAAAGGCCGTGTTTTCACTGGTACCAACGGCGGTAACACACGGGGTTATTATTTCCCGCAAGGCAGCTACAGCGAAAAGAACTGGGGTAAACATGGACCGCTGACGAATCCCTATGCCTTTGGATACTTTCGCGCGATGAAGTTCGAAGGCGACGGAAGACGGTTCCCGCAAGCGTTCTGTGTCTACGAAGGCGGATTGTTCCCAAAGAATTTCAACGAAAATATCATTGCGCCCAACTCGCTACACAATCTTGTTTGGCGAAGCGAGCGGATTCCCGATGGATCGACCTACCGAACCGTGGACCACCCCAACCTCGTCGAGACATCGGATCGCTGGTTTCGGCCAGTTTACGCGGGCGTTGGTCCTGATGGCGCCGTTTACATGGCCGATTGGTATGACAGCCGACTCAGCCATGTTAGCCCCGTCGATGATTGGCACAAAGAGAGCGGACGTGTTTACCGCATCGTTCCTGAGGGAAAAACGGTGATATATCAGAGCGGCGACCTAAGCCTTGCTGACAGCCAAACGTTGATCGATTGCTTCTCGCACGAAAACAAATGGGTGCGGCAGCGAGCGGTATTGGAATTGGGATGGCGCGGCGATGCGTCGGCCGCCGATTCACTGATCAAACTCGTTGACGATTCTGCGTCGCTCGAGGCGTTGTGGGCACTAAACTTGATCGACAAATTTGATAGTGTTTTAGCCACACGCTGGCTTTCACACTCCGATGCGGATATTCGTCGCTGGGTCGTGCGTCTGCTGGGCGACCGGCACGAAGATCACAACGGGCTAGCGGCGATGGCGGCGACCGAGCCTGATGGACAAGTTCGTAGCCAATTGGCAGCAACCGCCAAACGGCTCTCTGCCGATGTCGGGCTGTCGATCGTCGCGGCGCTGTTGCGACACGATGACGACGCCGACGATCCCCATCTGCCGCTGATGAATTGGTGGGCCATCGAAGCACATGCCGAGTCGTGGCCTGCGATCGAATCGATGTTCGCTGACGAATCGTTGTGGAACACCACGATGGTCAAACAAACGATTCTCACGCGGTTGGTTCAGCGTTATGCATCGGCCGGAGGTGTCGAAAATTTCCAGCATTGCGCAAAATTGATTGCGATGGCTCCTGACGACGCGTCGCGTGGGCAATTGATCCAAGGGATTGATCTTGCCTTCCAAGGACGTGCGATCCCCCAGTTACCCGAATCACTCGACAAGGCGTTGGCCGATTACAAAGCGTCGATTGGCCAGTCGGACTTGATCCTTTCGCTGCGTCGTGGAGATGCGGCGGCGATCGGGGAAGCGATCAAGCTGCTTTCGAGCCCGCAAACCG
Organism: Rhodopirellula maiorica SM1; assembly: GCF_000346295.1. GTDB lineage: Bacteria > Planctomycetota > Planctomycetia > Pirellulales > Pirellulaceae > Novipirellula > Novipirellula maiorica. The sequence continues at coordinate 22,178 of NZ_ANOG01000079.1, forward strand.
ATTTGCCCTTGGCGATCGAGGTGGCGAACGTGTTTGGTGAAGTCAATCACGCAGAGGCCGCGAAGAGTTTGCTGGCGTTGGCCACGGGAAGCCGTACCTCCGAACCCGCTTTACAACGCGTTGCCATTGCGTCGCTTCGTCAATATGACACCACGTCGATTGCAACCACTTTGCTGGCATCGTTCGGCAATCGCATTTCCGAAGAACATGGATTGCGGGCCGCCGCCTGCCGGACACTCGCGTCACGTCCGGCGTGGGCACTGCAATTGTTGAACGAGTTGACGCAGTGGCGAATCCAGCGCGATCAAATTCCCTATGACGTCGTACAACAGCTTCGCAGTTACGAAGACCCTGAAATCGCCAAGCAAGTCGAAGCGGTATTCGGACCGATCTCGGCCACCGCGACAGCTGAACAAATCGCTGAAACCAAGCGATTGCGACAACTGCTTGCTGCTGCACCAGGCGATTCCGAATCAGGCAAGGCGATCTTTGCTAAGACGTGCGGTGGTTGTCACCAATTGTTTGGTGAAGGCGGCAAGACGGGGCCGCCGCTGGACGGCTACGAACGGGGCAAGATCGGATTCTGGGTCGATTCGATCGTGCTGCCGAATCTGGAGATCCGCGAAGGCTATCAGTCGTACTTGGTGCTGACCGAAGACGGCCGCGTGATCAACGGAATCATTGCCGAACAGACGCCGACGTCCGTCACGCTGCGAAACGCCGACAACCAGACTACCACGATTGCCCGCGAAGAGATCGAAACGCTCAAGGCATTACCGACATCGCTGATGCCCTCAGATTTACTCAAAGAGATGAGCGACACGCAAATCCGTGACCTCTACGCCTACCTTTCCCTCGGCGCCAAGTAGGCGGTGCGACCGGGGTCTGTCCCAACGGGACGGCAGACTGTAGCCACGAGCGTAAGCCCAATGCCATCTACTTTGGCAACCACTGGAGATGCTCAAGTAGTGGGATTCGCCAGAATTCCCATCTTTGCTGTTGAAACACCAGGAACTCTGGCGAGTCCCACTACGAAAGTAGATGGCATTGACTCAATGAGGGACACTGACTCAATGAGGGACACAGCACTTTGTTGATGCGCAGGACTTTCTTGACTGCGG
>NZ_ANOG01000080.1 GCF_000346295.1 Rhodopirellula maiorica SM1
ATGACGGTTCGTCACTCGGATTGTCAATTGTAGCTCAATCTCTTGCATGAACTGCTTTTGAAGGATGGCTTTTGTCCGAGCAGTTCACTCGCGTCGATCTTCCTAATTCCATTTGAAATCTAAAATTCAAATTCTCTATCTCGGAGAAAGTTCAATGTCGCGTTTGCTTATCTGTTCGGTTCTGTTGTTTGCGGTTTCGCTCTCAAACGTCTTGGCCGCCGATGCTTCCCGCGATGTGGGGCTCAAGCAAGGGGATCCGATCGGCGTTTTTTATGTCACTAAGATCGCCGGTGCCGAGGATGACGGTGTCGATGTCGAACAAGAAATCTGTTATCGGTGCCGCTATGGTTCGCGGCCGATGGTGATCGTGTTTGCACGTCAAATCGATGGTAAGTTGACCAAGCTGGTCAAGGAACTTGATGCCGCCGTGGCGCAGAACGAAGCTTCGCACCTTAGCGGCTTTGTCACGCTGCTTGGCGAGGATGCTGGGAAACTGAAAACATTGGCGACCGAGTTGGCTGAAAAAACGTCAGCCAAACGCATTCCTTTCGCCGTGGCGAAAGAGTCCGAAACAGGACCGCTGAATTATCGTTTGTCCGCCGACGCTCCGGTTACCATTGTTGTCGCCAGCGATAGCCAAGTCGTCTCGGCGCGAGCGTATGCAACCAGTGAGATCGATGTCGAAGCGATCATGGCTGATGTCAAGTCGATTCTGAACTAGCCGGATCGGTTCCTGAATCCACTGCTGTCCTGTGTTGCGGACATCGGGTATCCGGCCAGTCTCTTGAAAATTATGGTCTACGAGCGAAACGCACGTTTCGCTTCATTCATAAACAAGATGACACAGCTAATCACGCCCACCGGAAATATCAGACAGCTGAATGGGAATCCGATGCAAGGAACCGAGGCTACGATGGCGGAGATTCTTGCAAACGTTAGGTTGCGCCGGAGGATCATGTGGACTGCGCCTACTAACGTTATTCCGTGTGCAATCACCCACATCAATGTGATTAAGATGTTCAGAGAGGTTGATACGAGTCCTGGGGCTCCTCTGTCTAAATTTGCGATCACCAAGGTTTGGAGTACAAGCCCGACGCACGATAGGACTATCATCACCAGTGAGTACATTGCGATTAAAACGCCGGGAATGATGTACAGCGCTGGGTGAGGGAGCGAAGAGCGATGCTGGGCTCCGGCGTAATAAGGCGGGTTCTGTGGTCCAGGCGATGCGTAGGGGTTAGGCACCGGGGCAGGTTGCGGTGGGGTGTATGGCCGCGGGACCGCTACGGGGCGGATGGGTGTCACGTTCTCCAGTGGCGCAAACACCGATGTCGCCGGCCTCGGCGATGTCGGAACCGATGCCGCGAAATCGTCATCCCCAAGTGTCACGACGTCGTCGTCAATCACAGGCGATTGTGTCGGAGTCGGCGTTACCGCTGAGTTCGATTTGCCCACCACTCGGATCTGCTTTTTGCACGACGCACAGCGAATGGTTTTTCCTAATTGATCCGCGGGGACCTGCAGCGTCGCTTTGCACACAGGGCAATTCGCGCGGACCGGAGTCGTTGTTTTTTCCGAGACAGAGTCGGTTGTTTTTGGGGTAGCGGGAACGGCAGGACGCGGCGGAGCGTTTGGCGTTTTCGGCGGCGTGCCTCTCGGCGTTGTCCCGCTGGGGGCTTTGGGCGCGGTGGGGGTGGTTCGTGGCGGAGGTGCCAACTGGTTGGGGTTGAGCTCGCGCAAGATGACTTTTGCTGAAACCCAGAATCCGTCATTGCCTTCTTTGGCGTCCACCTCTGCGTTGCCAAGCTGTTCCATTCGCTGGACGAAACGCGGGCGAGTGTAGGGACCTTCGACTTGGCCGTTGACGCGTAAGTAGATTCCGGTGCGCGCCAGTTCCTTGAATCGCTGCAAAATCACTGACGATGGGTACCAATCGCTGCGGCCCTGCTGGACCTCCGCTCTCTTGCCACGATGCTCTGCGAGCCAATGACGCATCTCGACTTCGGAAAACGGTCCCAGCGTTTCGTTGTCGACACGGATTCGCCAATTCTTGTCGCCCGAGTCGTTCACAATGTGCGTCTATTGCGGAAAGGCAGGATGGAAGGGGGATTGTCGAGGGCGAACAGGGGGTGATTGTCTTGCCACCCCCCTATCTTAAACTCCCGGGGCGTTCACGTGGAGTATCCAATTGCAAATCCGAGAGTAAGGCTGTGGAGAAGAGGCTCTCTCGTGTTCGCTGTCACTCTAGGACGGCATCTCCATGCCCGCAGGCGCACGAAAAAAGAGTCGAACCGGTGACGGTTCGACTCTTAGCTTGTTCGGCGAAACACTCGGCGTTGTTTCACGCTCTAAAATTTGTTGGTTGCGGAAATTAGCCGCGGACGATGGTGCGACCATGCTTGGTGATAACCACGTCAACACAGTGGCCACAGCACTCGAACTTGTAGGTCAAAATGCTGCGGTGCAAGAATCCCTTGCGGCAGTTAACCAAGGTTGGAACTTGGCCAGCACATTCAGCAGGAACACATGCGGTTACTTCCACGGGGCAGCAAGTGCGTGGGTCGATGACACACCAGGTTACTTCCACGGGAGGAGCGGGGCAGCAAACAGGTGCTGGCTCACATACAGGTGCTGGTTCGCAGCAGACAGGAGCAGGTTCGCAAACAGGTGCTGGCTCGCAGCAAACCGGTTCTGGTTCGCAAACCGGGGCTACTTCGCAGCAATCGTTCTTGTGCTTGCAGCCGAATAGGCCTGCTTGTGCGATGCTTGGGACAATCATGCTCGATACAGCAACAGCGCAAATCGCAATCAAAACTCGTTTCATCAGTCTCTTTCCTAAGTAGTCGTGAACTTGTGGGTTTCTCATTGGGAAGACACGAAGACTACGTTGTTCTCCCAGGCCGTACAATCATGCCTAGTTGGGCTAGCTGCTGCAACCGGCAGAGTCAGCTTTAATTGCCTAGTTTTTCAATATCTGCCATCGATCGGGCTCCACGGCCGAAATCTAACCGCTAAAGCATTGGGGGACCGTGCATCATTAAAACTACAGGATGCGGGATTCTGTGCCCTTGTGATGGTATCTAGGTGGAAGGAGCGGACTCTATAGGGTTTGCGCATCAGCGAAGAGGGTTAAACGTCAGTCCGCTGAGTAATTTGGGATAGAAGTAGGTGCTTTTGGCGGGCATTCGTTCTTTGTGCAGGCTGATGGCTTCCACGTGGCTCAGTTTTGCTGGCATCACTAGCGCCGCCAATGTGTAGGGTTCGTCGCTGTCGCTTTCCGCTTGGCTGCCTTCGCCATGCATCGCATCGACCACTTCGCTGACATCATGGACGTAGGTCGGTTTGGGATGGCCTTTGGCTTGAAGCAGATCGTCGATCACCAGGCGGTGCAGCAGGCTGACGCCGAGTCCCTGCCAGTCTTTGCTTTGGTTTGCGGCGAGCGTTTCCATTTTCGCAGCAGCAGTCTCGGTCGCTTTGCAAAGCAGCCAAGTGTCATCTTTGCAGGCGTACAGTCCGATCAAGCCTTGGTCGTCTGCGGATTCCATGTTGGACCACACGGTGTTGGCGGCTTCGAGTCCACCGGCGACGATCTCGCAATCAAAAGTACCCGCGAGTCGTGCTGTGATTTCAGCAGACGAAAAACGTTCGGTACCACGAAGCAATCGGTGTGTGGGCAAGACAATCATGCCTGGGTCGCTCATGCCCACCAACATCGTCATGACAAAGTTAGCGGGATGGTCGCTCGGCAGCGGTCCAAGTTCGTTGCTGACGAGGTCGCGATAGTTTGCCGCGGTTTCGTAACGATGATGGCCGTCGGCAACAAACATTGGTTTATCTTGCATCAGTTCGCTGACTTTCGCGATCACGTCCGGATCCGAGACAGGCCAAAGCCGGTGTTTGACCCCGAGATGGTCCTCGGCTTCAATCGGCGTGATGGTGGTGGTCGCTTCGTCAAGCAGCGTGATGATCGCGTTTTCGGGATCGGGGTACAGACCAAAGATTTGGCTGTTGTTTTGCTGCGTGGCTTGAGTCAGTTTCAGTCGGTCAACCTTGGCCTTGGGGTGGGTTTCTTCATGAGGGTAGATGTTGCCTTCGCCGAAGGGTTGGATGCGAACGCGTGCCATAAAACCACGCCGATTGAATACATGACCGTCAATCGTGAACTCTTGGTGATACACGTAGTAGGACGGTGCTTCGTCTTGTTTCAATACGCCTTCGCTCTTCCACTGGGTGACAAACCTCGCAGCTCGTTCGTACTTTTCGTCTTCCGAGTCCACCCGGTTC
>NZ_ANOG01000081.1 GCF_000346295.1 Rhodopirellula maiorica SM1
ACATGGTTCTGCTTTCTCAGTAGGGGAATGAAGCAGGATATGGTGAGTAAATCGTTATTGGGTTGATCATTCGATAGAGCATATTGCCTACGGTAAGCGCGATCAAGCAATACGCAACAAGAGCAGCAAAGAACACGATCATCACGACCGGGAGTCCGCCGCTCGTCCAGCCAATCCTCGTTCCGAGGGCGAGGTTTGCCCAGGCTGACGCCAGCGCCGAAATTGCAACGAGAGCTAAGATGAAGAATGGCTCTGGCATCATCGACTTCGTCAGGGCAAACAAGGCAGAAATGACTGAGTAAGTGATTGTGATGGCAGCCATCGCCTTGAGATTTCGCAACCACGTCGATGCAGGCGCAGATGTATCTCCAATCGCTTCGACAGTGGATGCAGGCGGATCAAACGGATTAGGTGCTGTCATGCGATGGATCGTATTTGAGTAGCAGAACGGCCCGCATCAGCGGGCGTCGGGAGTAATCTTGCAAGCAGAGAAACCCGCCGACCACCGCCGCTCCGTTGCAGTACGCCCAGCATGGGCGTGATCTTATGGGGTGAAAGTCCCCTGTACTTAGTTCCGGTTTCTTTCATGGAGTCAGTATACCAAATGAAATTCTAACGAAAGAACAGTACGAGGCGAAGGCAACTGCGGGGAGGTGACGATCCGTGGGAAGGAAGCCTGCGAATGTGACCGTAAATCTGACTAGCCGCCGAGAACAGTTCCGATTCAACAAATACCGAATCGGACAAGCTTCAACGTTAAAAACCGTCGCCAGACACATTCACGCCAAGACTCGCCAGGTTACGTACAGAAACCCGATATGAGGCCGACGTCTATAGGTGAGCAGGCTGCTGACTGCGAAACCGAACCGGAAGAACTAGCGCAGGTAGATCGGGAGCTTGGGCGGGGACAGATCACGATAACCCTTATCTGGGGAGAACTCCAGGCGTACCCGTGAGTAGGGCTTGCCCGAAAGGCGGGGCGGAATGCGGTAACGCATGACGTGCCTGGAGAATGCAGCAGAAGTTGTACTACCGGCCCGCCAATTCCAATGGCGGCGGGAAGAACCGAACGTCAACAGTCAAGGAACGAACCACCGATGACCTCAGAACCAACGAACGCAGAACAACTCGCCTTCGATTTCGTCGAAGCGGATCACGCTGCTGCAAACATCCCGACGGATGATTTGGACCTGGCGGCCATCGAGAAGTCAGCCTTGGGCGATGATGCTTACAATCTGATGGAAGCGATTGTCGTTGAAGTCAACATGGAAATGGCTTGGGCGAGAGTGAAGGCCAACCGTGGAGCCCCTGGGCCCGACGGTCTAACGGTCGAAGACTTTCCCGAGTGGTTTGCTCCGCGTTGGCAAAACATTCGTCGGCAACTACTCGATGGCACCTACCGCCCGGAACCTGTTCGGCGGAAGACCATCCTCAAACCCGATGGCGGCACGAGAGAGCTCGGAATTCCAAACTTGCTCGATCGTGTCATTCAAGCCGCCATTGTGTTAGTTCTCACGCCGATCTTCGAT
>NZ_ANOG01000082.1 GCF_000346295.1 Rhodopirellula maiorica SM1
ACCGATAGATCGTGCACTCATTCATCGAGACGGTTAATTTTTCCACCGTGCAATGCAACCATACGCTTGTTCCGCGGGGACCAAGTGGCGTCCAACAGGCATGCCGCAACCTTCCAGGGACCATGAATTGCAACATGCTCGAGCGAGCACCTTTTGACACTAGGCATCAAAACGCCAACGTCCCAACGAGACGAATCAGCCCCCGTTCTCAACCCGATATTGCTCAGGCGAACATTGTTGCCAGCAAAAACGAGCAGGGGACTCAGGTTATCCAACTCCGGTTTGCCCGTATCTTGCCAAGTATCAGTGGTGCCGACACCAAAAGTTTCCAATACGGTCCCACCCCTGACGTCCGACCAAACGTCCATCGGCCCGGCGCCTTCGACGCGAGTGCTAGGGGGAATGCGTAACGTGCTTGCAATCAGATATTCGCCTTCGCCGATCAATAAAACGCCTCCGGCGGCGGCGTCGAGCGCGGCTTGCAATCGTGCGGTTGTCGTTGTCGCTCGATCGAGGGTCCGGGCGACATCATCACTCTCACCGAGCACGCCAAACCACTTCGCTTGAAGCGGACCCGAGTAAAGCCGCCGCCATACACCACTGCCTTTTGCGGCGAAGACCGTACCCCCGTTTGGCTGGACATTCTGTGGCTGAGGATCATAAAAGAAAGTGCCACCGCCTTGACTCCCCAGGCCGAGAGTAACCTAGCACCGTAATGACGTCCCCATCGCTGCCGGATCGTTCGTGGAGTTCCGTTAGATTGCGAACGCTTTCCCCCGCGAGCACATCGGTACCCGCAACAAGGATCCAAACCATCATCAGGCTACGGACAATGGCAAACTGATTTTCTTGCAGTAATCGATGTCGCAACAATTGGCTAGCCTCGAATAATGGGGAGATAACTTCGAATGCAAAAGGTGATGGAGTGCAACTCTCATCTATCTCGCTTGATGGAATGCGATTTGCCAGTGCAACTGATTCCTTAACACTCGCTCTTCGGAACAAAACCGGGGTGAACGATGTCTATAGAGTATAATGCAAGCTCCCTAAATAGAAAGTCAAGAAGCACATAAACGCTCGGCGCGGCGATGGTCTCTGCAAAGGGGCATCGCATTTTGGCGGCTGGAGTGTGAAACGCCCGGTTAGAAAGGGACAGAAGAAAGTGCTCGGTTAGGTTGAGGTTGGGTCGGATTCGGACGTTTTCTTGAGTTTGATTTCCAATGGCCCCTGCTGGTCGTCGTGCTTCCAGTACGAGTGACGAAAGGGTAGCGAAAACTGAATATCACGCTGTTCAAAAGCGGTGAAAATTTCTAGGTTGACCCTCTCACTAAAGGCCATGTATTTCCAAAAATCAGGTGGTGTGTACCAATAGACGATCTCAATCCGAAAGGCATTCGGGGTGAAGTCCGCAAAGAAGACGCGGGGTGGAAAATCCGGATCCATTCCTTCATGGTTATCGAGAATCCTCCGGATGCACTCGATGGCTGCCTCCACTTGCTTGCGTGGCGTGTCAATCGGAATAAAAAGTTCGCTTCGACGACGGATGTTCTGCCGCTTGCCAATGTTCTCGATTTCGGCGTCGGCCATCTGATCATTTGGAATCGAAATGATGTGGTTGGTCAGTGCACGAATCTTTGTGCTGCGCAGTCCGATCTCCTCGACATATCCATCGTGTCCATTGACTTGGATACGTTCGCCCACGCGATACGGTTTGTCCAGCAAAATCGTGACCGTCCCAAATAGCCCCTTGATCAAACCTTGAGCAGACAATGCGATCGCCAAACCGCCGATGCCTGCACTGGCGATCAGAGTGGTGACGGGAAAGCCCAGGTGTCGTCCGCCCTCGAGAAAGACAATGACCGCAGCGACAATCCCTAGCACACGCCCAATGATGCGGATCAGATTGGCGTCGAGCCCTGTGGGAGAAATATGTGGTAGGGCAATGATCGATTCGGCAACTCGGCTGCTTGCTCGGACAATCAACGCCAACACGGCCAGCAAGAACACCATATCGGCGCAGAAGTTGACAACGTAAATTGCGGTTCCTCGGAGCGTCAGGTATTCCCAGGCATAGTGTTTAAAGCCGATTGGGATCAGGATTGCCACCAGCGGAAATCCTAAGCTCAGCCAATACCCCAGCAGGTTGTGTTCACGCACGCGTTCACCCCGCGTTGTTCCCAAGCGAAACGCGAAGAACATTAGCGCCAGGCTGAGAGGAATTGCCGGCAGCAGGCCAATCCATTGCCAGAGGGCCATGGAGAAGCTGCGGCGTTGAAACCAATTGGGTAACCGGTCCACCAGCGCAGCCATCGTGGGGTTTCCCGGGCTGGAAAGCCACCACAGATAAAAACCCTCCGAAACACCGCGTTCGTCCTGTCGATAGGGTAACGAAATGGCCTTTTGGTAAAATTCCGGTGCACTTGAAACGGTCTCGGCGGAGAACAAAAACTCACCACGACGCGGTCCTTCCTGCATCTTGGAAATCACGATTTGTGTACGGGGAACCTGCCAACGAGCAAGCGTTTCGGCGCCATCCATGGTCTCGACAGATTCGATTCCAGGAATTTCCTCGGCGGGTGGGAGCACGGTGCGGTCCAAGACTTCCTTCAGGCAAACGGCCGCCTCCGCATCGAAGTACTCACGCGAGTACTCCGGCAACTGACTTGTGTCGAGGCACGAAACGATCCGCTGCCCCAGTTGGTCGAACGCCGGATCACTTTGGTCGAGGTGTCGGTGTTGGAGTATTAACTGGTGCAGTTCGTTGCAGGAGTCCAGGAACAACGTCAGTGTACCGCGTGGGCTCGATGTATCGGCTGATTGCGTCGGCCTCTGTTTCGTGATCGCGATATACGCATCGTAGATTCCGGGCGACACGGTACGTCCGTCCGCCCGATAAGGGAGACGCTTGACCATTCGATAGTCTTCGGCAGCACGCCGCAAAGTCCCCGGCGTAAACAGATACGCGTTTCGGTAAGGTCCCAATTCCATCCGTGCAATGGCGATCCGCGTATGGGGAACCTGCCAGCGGAGTAGCGGTTCGCCCTCATTGGATTTCGAGTCGGCCGCGCCCGGTATGTCTTCATCCATCGGCAACTCGATCCGATCGAGAACTTCTTTCAGGAACAGTGCCGACTCCATCCCGGCCGTGGTCCGCAGTTCCTTAGGCAGCTCACTGAGGTCCAGGCAGTCGAGAATCCGCTGCGTGGTGGACAGGAGTTCGTCGGCTCGCTCAACGGAAAACGTTTCGTCGCCGATCAAGTCGTGTAGTTCGCTGCAAGAGTCGATCAGGCTGGTCAGTGTCGCTGCCGGACTGGACGTATCCGAAGGCTCCAGCGGGTGCCGTGCCGTCTGTTCTTGAGTCCTCGCGACTGCAGCGAACAGTCCGATCGACGACAAGACGAGGATAGCAAAACGGGGCACGCCGAGCATTTGTTTCAGAATCATTTCAATGTGCCTGCTTCGGCGGGCTTGTCCGGCAAGACCACGTGTGCACTGTATTGAAAAAGTGACCGCAACTTCTCCCAAAACCCACCGCCAAGTACGAACAGACTGATTAATAACAACCCGTCGCCTACGATGGCATAGGCCAGTTGACCTTGTTCAAATCCCGGCAGATGATGTCCGAAGTAAGGCGATGCCCAAGCGAACACCAACGGCGTCACGAACAACACCAGTCCAACCGTATAGCGGCGGCGGCTCACTTCACTCGGCGGTCCGTACGACTTCAAGGAGCCGAAAACCGTGGCCTTGATGAAAGCAAATCCCTCCTTGCCAGCGATCGCCGCGCCCGCGAGCAACAAAAATTCCGCAGCAACAAGCATGACTCCGCTAAACGTTGCGGTTGCCGTTGGCGAGACCCCCAGGAGCGGCAGGACCGGTATTAAGACCGGCCACCCGATGCTTGCCACGAAGATCGCGAACCCAACCTTGACTCGCCAATCTGCCTGCGGCTGTTTGTTGCTCATCATTGCCTCTTGTTCCGGATGACTGGTTGGGCGTGAGACAAGACGTTCACGGTTCAGTAGGAACGGGTGGGCTCCAAAGGTTACCCGCTGTCTATTTCACCGCAGTTGGCGCGGGGAACGTCCATTCTCCGTCGAGGATTTCCTGACGCGGTTCGTACATGCGGACGATGTAGTTCCAGCCGTTGCTGATGGGAATGCAATTGACGCGACCGTCGTCGCAGCCGCCGAAATGGATCGTTAGACTGCCGTCCTTATTGGGCTTCGCCGTTTTGTCGTTGAACGCGTAGACACCAAGAGCATTTTTGGGCAGGAAGCCATCGCTACCGTAGACAGTGATTGACCAGAAGGCATCGACCGGGACGTCTTTGACAGTAACTTTATAGCGTGTCTTTCCGTCGTTGTTTGGCAGGGTCACGTTATCGTAAGCAGCGTTCGCCCTCGGCTGGCCTGCCCAGCCCATAGCCGAACCGATAAGATGGCGAATCGGCGTAGTCTGGTCGGGCGTGCCAAAGAACCGCGAGGTGTCGGAGGTAGTGCTTGCCAGAACGAGAAGAGCACTGCGGAACTTGGCGGCTGTACCCAGATCCCAGTTCGGCACTTCCAACGGTCCCTTGCCGCCACCCTCGATCACGATCCTATCCTGCAGCGCATTGGCGGCCTTGATGTCCTTGTCGCTGGATGCATCCATAAAGGTGCGAACAAATGCGTAGGCATAACGTGTGCCGACCTCTTGCTGGGTCACTTCATAGGTCCCTGGCTTCGTGAACACCCTTGTGTAATGGTCCTGGTTGATAATCTGCAGACACATATAGCGATTCCCTGAATCCGGCATCGTGATCTTGGCGGGTTTACTCAGATCCAGGACGGCACGTGAATAGAGCGTGTCACGGTTCATCCGGATGATGGGCTGATTGTCCACCTGGGTCGGAAGTCGGTTGTGATCAAACTTGCTAAGGCCAACTTTGTCATAGACCTTCTTGATCGCAAGGTCGGACTCAACCCGTGGAAAATTTTCGGCGGTGACAATGGTCTCGTCGGTTTGCGCATTACAAATGTCTACGAAAGTCAACGGCACGGCCACACTCACAATGAAGGCGACGGCAGAAGTAGCTAAATTTCTCATCACGGTTCCTCAATGTTTTGTCAGTCGATAATCATTTAAAGAATTTGTCGAAATTCTCCACGCGGTTCACAGTTGGGAATTTGTACTCGTCATTAAAGAATTCGGCCTTGGCGCCGTAGGCACGCATGTACGGGAACCAGCCGCGGCCCGGTAGGGTCTGCACGTGGTTCGCTTCCCAACCCTTGGGTGGCGGATCGGGACCGAGCAGCATGGAATACGAGCCATCGTTGTTTTTCCGCAGGCCCTCGGTTGCGCTACCCATCGTGGCCTTACCGCCAGCAGCTCCAGCACGGTTGTCGATCAGACAGCGGGTGTCCGCATCGTAGATCACGATCGACCAGAACAGTTCCGCCGGCACGTCCTTCTGGATGTGGATCACATAGTGGTTGCCGCCTTGCAGACGCTGACCATTTTCGTCCTCGAACTTGCCGATGTAGGCCTGTGCTTTCCCCGGTTTGGGAACGGTCATCGCAGGTGACGTCGTGATCGCCTCATAGGTGTAACGTGCACGCGGATCAAAGATGTCGTAATATTTGGTCCTCTGAGTGAATTTGATGCCGTCACCACGTGCCCCGCCCAGGATCATCCGCCAGTTGTTTTGCCGTAAGACACCTGCCAGCCGCTCGTTGAAGACCAGCGTCTTGGCCATCAACTCGCCGGTTTTGGCACCGTCGATCAAAATTTCCTTCTGTCGCTCCGTTGGGTTAAAAGGCTTTCCTTTTTCAATCCCCAGGTTCTTCAACCAGTACATGAACAGCCGATCGCGTTCCTGCACCACCTCGCGATTGATGGCCAGGTGCAGCATTTCCCAATAGGCTAGGCCGCGCGGCTGATAGGACGGAACAAACATGTCACCCACCTTGAGAATAGTCAGTGAAGGCTCCTGGCCGTGACTGTAGATTTTGACTTGGTGGATGGCCTGCTCCACCTCTTCCGGGG
>NZ_ANOG01000083.1 GCF_000346295.1 Rhodopirellula maiorica SM1
GTCAGGACTCTTTTTCACTCCCAGCCGAAAAAGAGTCCTGACACCTTTGTTATGAATCGGCAGTCCCCGGACAGGGCACTCTTCGTTTCACTTGCTCGCACTTGTCTCGCGACGTAAACTTTCCAATACCTTTCACGTTGTTTGAATCGCCGCCGAGGACAGTATGGCTTCCGGGTTAACAGTGAAGCATTTTAAGGTTCGTGGTTCTGCAGATGACAGGATTACGGTGCATCAATGGGAGTCGGTCGAACACACTTGGCCGAACCACTCGCACCCTGAATACAAATTGGGCGTTTCCGAAGGTGGGACGGGGACGTTCTTCTATCGTGGCCAGCGATATTCCACCGGACCGGGAAAACTGCTCGTCATTCATCCCAATGAGGTGCATTCGTGTACGGCGACTGGGGCGTGGCGATATCTCTATGCTGACCCAAGTGTCGTCGCCAATATCGTTAGGACGTTTGACCGCAACGGCGATATCGAACCGTTGTTGCTGCCCCCGGTCATTGACGACACTCAACTTGTCGAACTCGTCCTGCAGGCTCACCGGGCGATGGACGACGGAGATCCGCAATTGGATCAGGAATCGGCTTTCTATGACGCCATCTGCGAGCTTTTAGTGCGGCACGCCTCGTTGCCGGACATACCGAAAAAGCAGGGACGTGCGAATATTCGCCGAGTCCGAGATAGCTTGGAAGCGAGATTTCGTGAGAATGTCTCGCTTCACGAACTCGCCCAATTGGCTGGGACCTCTGCCCCGTATCTAAGCCGCGTCTTCTCCAAAGAGGTCGGCATTCCCATCCAGGCCTATCTCTCTCAAATCCGAGTACGTCGTGCACAGCAGATGTTGATGGCCGGTGAGACGCTGAGCAATGTCGCCTACGCCGCCGGTTTCGCAGACCAATCGCACTTCACGCGGCATTTCAAACGATTCATCGGGGTCGCGCCAGGAGCGTATTCCAAGGCGGTGAACCCATCGAGCAACTCCTGACCCGCTGTTTCCCGTAGCCGAAGTCGCCAGACTTTAGACCATCCTTGCTACCGAAATTTGGCGAGTCCAGCGACGAGGCTTGCTCCTCGCGGTCGATTCTTTTGGCGGCGCGCAAAATCGTTCAAGAAGCGTCCTGGGCAGCTCCCTAAACTCATGGTGTTGAAGGGCTACAAGTCAGCCCGGTGGAAGCATTCGCTTCGCCCCCCATCCGTGAACGCCAAAAAACGCTGTCAAACACAAATAGGATAAGAATTCGATGAACCTA
>NZ_ANOG01000084.1 GCF_000346295.1 Rhodopirellula maiorica SM1
GACCTGAGTGCCTTGGCACATCCGTGGATATCACCGATCGCAAATTGTCGCATTGAGGAGGCTCGAGGGTAGGATCCGTTTTAAGTCAGACGCTCAGGTTGAATTGCCGGCCTGAGGACTCGGGTTCGAGTGTCCGCAGAGCAAGGTTTCGGCAAATCCGATCGAAAGAACACTCAGTTCAAATTGGGGTCACCAAAGTGCACGCCGGGTGCCATCGAGTTGAGGATGTCGTGGCCGCACCGGCGAACCGCCAATTCCCATGATTGGTCAGCGTCGCCAAACAGGATATCGCTATCCGGCTTGCCCACCAACCAGCCACCAACTCGCATCTCTTCGTCGAGTTGTCGGGGGCCCCAGCCGCTGTAGTTCGCGATATAGCGCACCTTCGCATCATGGCGGTGCAACAGGATTCGCAGGTGATCGTCATCGCCGGTGATCCAGGCGGGTGGATTCCCGAGGTCGATTGACATGCTTCCAAACGGGTCCGCGGGATGATTTTCGATCGTAAATTTGGCTCCTCCTGTAACCGATTCTCCCGGTCCAAGCGGTTCGCTCGGGTCATCCAAGGAAATCGGGCCGCAAGGGTCACCGATTCCGGCTAGGTTGTGCAGTGCTAGTAGCGGCCCTTCGACGGGACCACCCCGGTAAATAAAGTCGTCGTCGCGAGGCTCGCCTCCCGCCGTGGTGCTGAGCGCTACGAGGTCTCGAAAACGGTTTTCGGTCGGCCGGTTGATCGCCAACCCAAAGGCGCCCTCCGGATCATGGCGAACGATAAAAATGACCGAACGGAGGAAATTCCCATCGCCCAAATACGGTGACGCAATCAGCAGTCGCCCTGAAAGGTTTTCTTGCATCGTGGATTTCTCCGGTTTGCGACAAGCGAGCGTGTCGCAAGGGGGGTGAAAAGATGGGCAATACGCAACCTATTATTTTAGGCCGAGTAAACGTCGCGCCAAAGCCCGCCAGCCCAGGACAATCCTACTCCGAATCCTACCAGCATATTAACCGATTCTGGCTTCAATTCGCCGCGACTTCGCAGTCGATCGATCAGAATCGGCAATGTTGACGAGACGGTGTTGCCCACATCGGCAAGTTCGATGGGGATGCGTTCGGCTGCCACATCCATTCGCCCACGAAGTTGATCGAGCATCTTCCAGGTCGCTTGATGCATCAGATAGCGGTCGATATCGGCGTCGGTCAGCCCGTTGTCCGAGAGGATTTCTTCGATCAACCGCGGCACTGCTTCGACGGTGAAATTGATCAAGCTCGGTCCGTCCATGTACAGACGGCTTTTCCAGCGTTTGCGGTGGCGTGGCTTGATCGCATCCTCTGTGGGACGGCTGCCGCCATCGCCGACCAGCAGCATGTCGCCGCCGCTGCCGTCGCTGCCGAACTGGAAACCCCACAGCGTTTTTTCGTCGCTGGCGGTCACCAGGGTGGCCGCGGCGCCGTCGCCAAAGATCGTTCGCAGGCTGCGGTCGTCGGCGTCAATGTATTTACTGTACGTTTCTGCAGTAAGCAGCAAGATGTTTTTCGCGACTCCACTTTGGATCAGCCCGTCGGCCATCGCCAAGCCGTACACAAAACCGCTGCAGCCCAAATTGAAATCGAGGGCGCCACAGCGGGTGGGCAAGCCGAGTCGATCTTGGATCAAACAGCAGGTAGTCGGCAGTGGATAGTCCGGCGTCTGTGTGCAGAGCAGCACAAAGTCGATTGATTGCGGGTCAATCGCATGCTCGGAAAACAGCTTTTGGGCCGCCTGGATCGCTAGGTCGCTGGCGGTTTCCTTCTCGTCGGCGATATGCCGTTGATGGATACCCGTTTTTTCAGCGATCAGAGCGATATCCCAATTCGGAAAATCGGCTTGAAGTTGTTCGTTCGTTTCGACTCGCGAAGGCAAGTGAACAGCGATCGGACCAAGTTGAGCATGCGGCACTGCGAAGGATCCACGAATGGACCGAAGGGGAGAGATGCAAAGCAAAGGAAAAAGATAGCG
>NZ_ANOG01000085.1 GCF_000346295.1 Rhodopirellula maiorica SM1
CAACAAGTCGTTGACGACTTCCGCTACGCTTAAAATGCATAATGCCTGAGGAGTTGGCAGCACGGCGATAGTCTCGACCGAGTCTCGAGGACAGAGCACTTTTCGGGTGATTTGAAATCGACTGTGTCTTAGGGCCAGATCAAACTGATTGGTAATTTCAAAGCGTCGGAAACGTCATCGCTGCCCCCAGCAGGACGTCGCTGACTTTCGAGCAAGTGCTCTGTCCCCTGGTCCCGTCCGCTGTCCCCAGGTCCCGTCCGTCCCCAGGTCCCGAGCGCTCTGTCCTCGGGTCCCGTCCCCGGGTCCCACCCATCGCGTCAAACGCGTCCGTTTCTTTCGCGTTTTCGCGTGTCGTGCTGTTCCTGCCGGGGGAGGGGAATTTTGTTTCCTGGTGCGGGCAACCTACCGGCTTGCGGCCCGAAAGGACCACCATCGAGGGCGTGACGACAACCCGTTGGAGCCTGCCAATGACTTCATCCAACGCATAAATCCGAGACAGCGTTGCACGGCCCCCCCTGATTCCTTCGGGCCACTTTTCGTACACTACAACCCTCTGCTATCAGCGGGGACCATTCGATTTTTCGTCAGTCTCGCTGCGTTTTAGCAAATGACGTTCCCCACCCACTCTCCAAAAAGCAATTTTTGGAACCGACACGCTTCTTACGATTCATTGAGGTCCATTACCCATGGTGTCAATTCTCGCCGATAAACTGCACGAGTACCCCCAACAAGATGTGATCGACGGAACCGGCGGAGGATCGGATTCGATTCTCGATGACTGCCTGAATGAGAACGACGGAGTATTGCAGCTATTGCACCGGTACGCCGGCCGGACATTTTGCACGCCGGGTAAACGCCTTCGCCTTGATGCCAAATCGTACTACCCGGACTACATGAACGGGACGGGACTCGATGAACTCTGGATGTGCTGTACCGTGCCCATCGTGACGGGGGTCATCGATACTCGCACCAATAAAGCACCGTTCCGTGAAGGTGAATCGCACGTCCTGACTCCGAACGGGCAGTTCATCTCGTTGCAGGATCTGATCACCGCCAACCCTGAAGCGGTCATGGGTGAGAAGGTAACCGCGTTTGCGAAATCACTCTATGGAACGCCGACTTGGCCGATTGTGTCAAAGAAGTTTGACAATCTGAATCCAATCCCGCATCACCTTCACTGGTCGAAGTGGGAAGTGTACGACATCAATTCTTTCGACAATCCTGGAGTCAGTCCATCGCATTACCACACCACGGCGATGGGACTGTATCCGTTCGTGACCAAGGATGATTTCCTTGCCTGTATGAAGCGTTTCGGACAGGATGAATACAACGGGGTTCGGCATTTATCACCGCACGTGATGATGCAACTTGACAATGGTTTCGTGATGCCAAACGGTGTGCTGCACTCGCCGACGGACCTTTGCACGCACGAGCTGCATGTGACGATGGATGAGCACTTCTTGGCCGAGGATCTGACGCTGGACGGACGTATCGGAGCAGCGGATGCGTTTTACGCATGCCGGGAAGAGGACTATCCGAAGGATCGTCACGAGGACTGGGAATACTTGGTCGAGAAGTTTGACTTCGCAGCCAATCAGGATCCCGATTTCGTCCAGAAGAATCGGCGTCCGGCAATCACGGCCGAAGAATTTGCAGGTGACGGTGTCGATGCCAAGTGGATTGTTTACGGTGATTTCCTCGGCGATCAGAAGTGCTCGATCCTGCGGCTTACTGTACAGCCTGGCGGTAAGACTCAGTTTTGTCCGGAGAGCCCCGCGCTGTTCCACACCAATGGCGGAAGCGGCCGCGTTGGAAAACTCAAAGTGCAATATCACCAAGATATGATTCTCGGCGAGATCTATCCCGAAATCGGGTTCATCACTCAGGCGGCTCTTGCCAATGGCGGCGTTGAAATTGAGAACACTGGATCGGATCCACTTGTGTTGACCTTCGATTTCCCGCAGAACGCACATTCCAAGACGCCCGGTGCCGGGGTAACGAGCTAGAGCCATTTTGGATTTACCGCAGGTTGGCCATTGTTGGTCGACGCTGAAGTAGCGGCGACGACCTCCTGCTCAGAGAGAGCAAATGGCAACACGTTGGTGAATAAAAACTCACGGAGGTTGAAGAAACGTCTGCGTCGAAGGAATCAACCAAATTGAAGTTGTTGGGATTGATTGCAGGACGGAGGGCGGTACCGCTGCTGCTGTGTCGGCCTCCGGCCTGGTGGTGACTAATTGGTGAGCCGTGGGCCGTGAGAGAACGTCCGGCTTAGGGTGACTCTGACAACTCGCATTCGTTCTTTTTTTAAGGCCGGAGGCCGGTACAATTCATGCCGGTGGTGTTAACCACCGGTTTGGAATGCAGCAAATCCAAGGCCGGAGGCCGACACATTTACTCAGTCATTGTGTCGGCCTCCGGCCTTTGCAGCTCATTCGCTACATCCCGTGGCCTTACGGCCACGGCAGAGGATGTATCGGCCTCCGGCCTAAACCGGACGTTCTCGTGAGGCACCGGGTTGTGCGCGGGCCCCGGCCGCTGACGCGTCGCGGCTCAATGAATCAACAAGTCGCCCGCGAGTTCCGTTACGGTAAAAAATCGCTACTCGCTCAAAATCCCAGGGCAGCGAGTACTCGCCACAATCCGAGTAGGCTGACGAGCGCTACCACCGTCCAGGCGGCGTAGACGCCCGCGGGCGACATTGCCAGTGACGACGCGGCGGTGCGTTTTTGAATCACGACCAACATCAACGCCGCGACGATGGGTAACAACATTCCGTTGGTGACTTGCGCGACGACAATCGTAAACACAGGACTGCCCTGCATCATCATCGCCGCAGTCACGCCCGCGGCGATCACGGAGATCGCGATCGCTCGAAAGGCTTTGCTGCTCGGTTTGGTCGGCCATCCCAAACAGCCGCAGACTGCGTAAGCGGTTGCCAACGGTGCGGTCACCGCACTGGTCAGTCCGGCACAAAACAGTCCGATGGCAAAGGCATGTCCGCTGACCGCGCCCAACGTTGGCCGCAGCCCGGCGGCGATCTGGTCCGGGGTGTTCCAGCGGATTCCTTGATCGTAAAACGCTCCACTGGCCGTCAATAGAATCGCGGCAGTAACCAGCCCGCCGAGTGCGATCGAGATCGCGGTGTCCCAACGCGCGTGGCGGATCGCATCGTGTTTCGGAACCCCCTTCCATGTCGATGCCGAACGACTGGCGTGTAAAAACAGGTTGTAGGGAACGATCGTGGTTCCGATCATCGCCAACACCAGCGTCAAATTGTCGGAAGTAACCCGCGGGACGAATAACCCCGCGGCCACGCGATCCAGCGACGGCAGTCCGGTCGCGGCGGTATACAGAAACGCGATACTCAACATCACGACCAAGCAAACCAACACCCGCTGTAGCAATCGATCGCGGCCGGTTGCGATGATCAACGTGGTGACGATCCCCAGCACCGCGGTCCAGGCTTCGGCGGAGCCACCAAAAAGCGAAGAGACGCCCACGACGGCACCGGTCAGGTTACCAGTTTGATAGGCAGCGTTGCCAAACCCGATCGCGAGGACCACCAGCCCCAGCATAGGGCGAAGCCAAGGCGAATTTTTCAGCGACTCACGAATCGCTTCGCTGAGACCGCTGCCGGTCAGAATCCCCAAGCGAGCTGCCATCGATTGCAACAGGATCGTACCGATCACGGCGAACAGCACGGTCCACAACAGCGAGCAACCAAACTCGGTGCCCGCTCGGCTAGCCGTGACCACGGTTCCGGGGCCAATGAATGCGGCAGTGACCAGCAGACCGGGGCCGCTGGCCAGCCGAAATCGTGACCGCGTCGGTTGCGCCGCGTCACTCATGCTCGTTTTCGTTTGCATGGATGCTTTCGCTTGTTTGGGTGGCCGCGTACAGAGCAAACGTGGCCAACCAATGGTCGCCTTCGTAATGACCGCTGTTGACGTAGGCCAAGCCCGCGGCCAGATGCTTGGCGGCACTCTGCAGCAGCGGACGACGCAGCCGATGACCTTCGGGCAGCGCGTTGGCCACCGCTCGCAGACACCAGGCACGATTCAGGTTCAGGCCTGCCAAATGGACCAGCTTTCCATCGGTGACATCGCTGACGCTTACCGGCGCAATTGTGCCATCAACGAGTTGCACGGCGACCTCGGGGACAAACTTTTCCAGCCACTGCGTGAATTCCGCCTGCGGCATCACGCGGCGCATCAAATCCGCTTCATTCCATCCGGACGAAAAAAAGTCGTGTCCCGACGGTTCGTACTGGACCGGATAATCGACGTCGCTGCGGTAGAACGCACCTGCGCGATCGATCACCAATTGCTCCAGCGGGTCAAGCTGCATTACGCGGGCGTAGTCGAGAATTTGCCCCAGGGCAAATCCGGTGTCAGTGTGTTGTCCGGTGCGGATCGGAAACGTCAATAGCGGCAAATAGGCCGTGATCCGCTGGACGAACAATGCTTCCAGCGGCCTCAAGTTCTCTCGCCAAGTTTGTGCATCGGCGTTGTCCCAGTCGTCGAGTTCGAGCACCAGACGCAGGTACCAAGCCCATCCGTACATACGTTCGAACGTCTTGTGTTCATCACGGCGGAAGAACTCGGTTTCCCGCTGGATGTTTTCACGCGTCAAGTGTGTCGCCAGCGCGGTGCGGATTTTTGGGGCGGCCTCCATCGACGGATGGGTGCGGAGCAATCGAGCCAGCAGCCAATGCCCATGCACGCTACTGTGCCAGTCAAAGCACCCGTAGAACGCTGGAAAATTTTCCTGAGGCGTCTTGAGCTGGTCCGCATCGACGTAGACCAGCGACAGCTTATTCGGAAACTCGGTATCGATCGCTCCCAGCACCAGCTTTGCCCACTCGCCAGCCACCGCGTCATCGATCGTCCCAAACCGGATCGCCGCGTCGTCGGTTTCCGGTTCGCTGGATTGTCCCATCAATGAAGTTGCTTGCACTAAGAGGGCAAGAAGGGACAAGAGACAAATCGAAATCGGACGGAAGTGCGGCATGGAAAGACTGCGGGGTTGAATCAGATTAAGCGGTGTTCATTTGGGGGCACGTGGCCGATGAGAACCGGCCTTACTTTACCGGA
>NZ_ANOG01000086.1 GCF_000346295.1 Rhodopirellula maiorica SM1
ATCAACACCCGAATCGATGTTCAAACATCCGCAACGCTTCGGACACCTGTACCAAATCGAAGTTGATCCCGCGTACCGTCGACGGGGCGTCGGAAAACGTCTTCTTCGAGACTCGAGCTCAATTGCTGCTAAACTGGGGCTGTCTCGCGTGGTACTCGATGTTTGGGCGTTCAACGCTGCGGCTCGTGAGCTGTTTCATTCGGTCGGCTTTTCCGAGTTTGGATCGAAACTTGTTCTTGACATCAAATCGAATCAAGGCGGGTAACCATCGCGTGCACCTAAGGACGGCTTGCGCGTTTACTTGAATGGAAAATCAACCGTCCGTACTAGGTGACGGGCGACGTTCTGCCATTGAAAATGGATATCGAATTAATCCGTGACGCTCTCGAACGTTGCCGCATTGCACAGCCGCAGTTGTTCGGTTCTGATTCGCACGAATTCAAATTGAACACTCCTGTCGATGAATCCGTCGTCACGCAATTCGAGGCGGAACACGACATCAAGCTGCCTGATGATTATCGGCGTTTCGTGACGGAACTCGGCAACGGTGGGGCGGGGCCATTTTATGGCGTGTTCAAGCTAGGTGAGATGGACAACAGTTTCAGGCACAAACGTTGGAAGGAACGCGACGGCTTTATTGGCGTACTGGCAAGACCGTTCCCCCACACGAAACCTTGGAACGACCTTCCACCGTATCCTGAGGAGCAGGACGACGAAGACGCTTACGAAGCCGAACTCGACGCATTCGACGAAGTCTACTGGAATTCAGAGCATGTGAATGGTGCAATTCCCATCTGCCATCAGGGATGCGCCTATCGAAATTGGCTGATCGTGACGGGTCCTGAGGCCGGCAACGTCTGGGAAGACCTCCGTGTCGATCACAAGGGGCTAGTTCCTGTCGAATTAAAACGCAAACATAGAGCAAGTTTCCTAGAATGGTACAGTGACTGGCTTACTGATGCGGCGGCCCAGATTTGAATTACACTACCGAAAAAGGCAGAACCAAGTGAATCGGGATAGGGCCCCGGATTGCTCCGGCGCCCCTCCCACATCACAAACGCATGCGGGTCCGCACAATAACGATTCAAAGGGGGGCGATTCGCCGCGAGGATGCTAGCGGTTGCGGGCGTTCTTCTAGACTTGGGTAAGCCCTCACTCTTTAGGTACTCGCTGGATAACGCACGCTGGACTCCCGACGTCTTGGAGAGACGCCATGGGCCTTTGCCGCTAAACGCGAACGGCCGAGCTTCCCGGTACGACAAGCCTAATGACATCAGGTTGCGAAGACGTGTTTTCGACTTCTTCCACTGTTTCTAGAAACAAGCCGCAATCCGTGTTTATTTCGACTCACGCGAACTTGGTCCAGCTTTACTGTTTTCATTCTTTCGCTGGACATCGGATGCGAAGTGTTGTGCTGGCACCAATTACCAGTTTTTTCGGGTTCAGACATGTTCCTGCCCCATTCATTTTCCTGCCGCAACCTTCGGTTGCTTTCTTTTGACCGGATGTCAGGAAGGATGGGCGGGCCGAAGTAGGTAGCCTCTAGGTAAATGCCGTTCAGCAGTCACCTGGCTGAAAGGACCGGCAAAAAGATATGGGACAAAAAGATATTGAGACCGACTGATGCTTGGCAAAGGAAAGATGATTTCATGCCTCACCGATTTTCTAACCTTCCATATTTTAATCAATCGTCCTCCTTTTCCGTATTGACAGCTGCCGTCGCTTCGCGACTCTGTGGTGGCGACTACAACGCGGTACCCCGGACTCACGTCCGGGGCTACCACGTGTCGTCGCGTTGCGACTGGGAAGTGTCGGCATCGCAGGCGGGTTTCTGCTTGCAACAAACGCGGGTCTGCCGCGTGAATGTGTCTGGCGACGGTTTTAGCTTTGAAGCTCGCCCGATTCGGTTGTTGCCCAATCGGAACTGTTCTCGGCGGCTAGCCAGATTTACGGTCACATTCGCAGGCTTCCTCGAGCACGGATTGTCACCTCCGGCGCAGTTGCCGGGTGTTCTAAGGAAAGGGGCCTCGTACTGTTCTTTCGTTAGAATTTCATTTGGTATACTGACTCCATGAAAGAAACCGGAACTAAGTACAGGGGACTGACTTTTGGAATGAGGGCACCCCACAAGATCACGCCCATGCTGGGCGTACTGCACCGCAGATCCGGCGTTGCTAAACTAGGCCATCACAACGTCAATCGCCGGATCGCGGTGACGTCAACCGTTCTGCCAATTGAAAGCGTTTATGTCACCTCTACCTTCTCTTGATCGATCTACCGCGAAAATCTGCCGACTTGACGAGCAGGGACACGATCAACGTGTCGTTGACCGGAGCCATTCGGATTGCTTAAATCTAGTCTGGCCATTAACCGTAGCCGCATGGTCCATCACGGAACCGGACGTTGCTCAATCCAGACTTCAAAGACATGTTGTCCGCGTTCATCGACGCGAAAATTGAATTTCTTCTTGTGGGAGCCTACGCGATGGCCGCCCATGGATACCCTCGCGCAACGGGGGACATTGACCTTTGGGTGCGGGCGGACGCCGCCACCGCTCCAAAGGTTTATCAGGCGATCGCCGAATTTGGCGCTCCGGTAGGGGGTTTGAACGTTTCTGATTTGTCGGAACCTGGGATCGTCTTCCAGATCGGCGTCCCTCCGGTTCGAATCGACATTCTCACCCAGATCGATAGTGTCTCATTTGACGATGCGTGGCAAAACCGGATTTCTGTCAATTGGGACGGACTAAACATTCCCGTGATTAGTCTTGGCGACCTCATTCAGAACAAACGCTCAACCGGACGAACGAAGGATCTTGCTGATGCCGAACAGTTGGAGCGGGACGCGTGAGATCAGCACGACTGGCAGAACCATGGGTTGTTACGGAGCGGCGGCAACCCTTTTTTTTTGTTTGCGAGCCAACCGTCGCCGCCCGCAAAACCCTAACGTTCTGTGCTCAAGCGAAACACCTATGTGGTTCCCCGTCGAACTTCACTGCCCTTCAGCACAACGCGGCGGACTCCCCGCAGCATTGAAGGCTGCGCTTGAACAACACGCTCACTACCACATCGTCGACGAGCGCAGGATCGCCAACCTTCAATGTGATTCGTCACCGAATGGCGTGGCGTCGACGTTTGCCAAACTTGATGATTGCTCCGCCACCTACATTGGCGCGCGACACATGAGTCCTGTCGCTCCATTTTGCGCGTTCACAATGGCTCCCGAACTTGGTATCGCATACCTTGAGCACTTGATTGATTACGAGCCACTTGCTGAAACAAGATTCGGAGAACGATGGCTTGCCAGCGCCTTGTACGGCTTCGTTCACATGCTACTCCGCGATCATGAAACTTTATCGGCCGTTGTGCTGCCGTTGCCAATCGATGGTGATCCTCCTGCTGGGTACACGCAAGTTTCCGTTGACGATCGTTACCACATAAAACGCACAGAACCATGATCGAGATAGGGCCCGCATTGCTGCGGGACCCTCTCACACCACCGGACATGCCGGTCCGCATCCGGCGGTTCGTTTCTTGGAAGCAAACTTACTCCAGATCTCCTCGAGGCTCGCTAGTCCTTGACGGGTTAAGTACTCGATGTTGAGCGCGACGTGAACCGCCGCGCTCGAGGACATCACCCAAGGGCCTCTTCCACTGCAACCATGCGAGATTGCTTCGTCACGGAGAACACCAAGAAGTCGTCCGCATAGCGCACAAAGCGGTGACCATGTATTTCGGACCGATCGAGTTCATGGATGGTTCTTCCTTGTCAAGAAACGTTTGGTCCTTCCCGTTGCCGCTGGGTTGCGACAGATCGGTGCTACGACCTCTGCTGACTTTTGCTTGCACGAGCCGGGTCACCCCGGTCGCCCCGCCTTTCAGCCGAAGTTGCTTACTCACGGGTACGCTTACAGATTTCCCCGAATAAGGGACGTGAACTTTCGCTGCGCAAGTGCGTCGTCTACGGAAAGGATCTTTGTCGGAAACGGCTTTGTAGTCCTCGGTCCACTCGCCTCAATCCCCGCCCGCCTCTACGACGTTTCTGTTCGTCACCTCGCAGCTTTGGCGGGATGCTGCCGGTTGCTACGCCGATCGAGCATCGCAGGCTTCCTCCCCACGGTTTGTCGCCTCCCCGCAGTTGCCTTCGCCTAGTACTTCACCTTGAAAGATTACATTTGGTATACTGTCCTTCGTTCAAGTTCCGTTTTCGTACAGGGGACTGGCTTCCCGAAGGAAGCGGCACCCCACAAGTTCACGCCCATGTCGGGCGTACCGATGATGACGGAGCGGCGGTGGAGCGTTGGCTTCAAATGGTTCGTCAACTCCCGCCGCCCGCATATCGCTCCCGTTCTGCCAATGATCGTTGACTACTTCACATGCAAAGCCGAACGACGAAAAACTTTGCTGAACTGGTCTGTTCACGACCGCAGATGTGGACTGTTGACGGAACGCTTCCAGAGGTGATTTCCTTTCTCTCTGGCGTCAACTACGCGCGTCAGGCTGGGGCTCCTGAAGGCGATCAATACGATGGTGGATCACCGAGGGCTTTGCTCGATTGGCTCACCGATGAATTTTCGTTGCCGGGCATGGCTGCAAATGCAAACTGGATCTCCGGCATGCGTGATCGGTATGGGACTGATGAAGCGGCGTTGGCAGCCATGCAACAGTACGCGAAGACTTTGCCAAGCGAAGTGGATCGTCGATACGAGATCGGATACTCTGAGTGAAGGCAGAACCATGCGAATCGGGATAGGGGGCCGGATTGCTCCGGCGTCCCTCCCACACCACAAACGCATGCAGGTCCGCACAATAACGATTCAAAGGGGGGCGATTCGCCGCGAGGATGCAAGCTGTTGCGGGCGTTCTTCTAGACTTGGGTAAGCCCTCACTCTTTAGGTACTCGCTGGATAACGCACGCTGGACTCCCGACGTCTTGGAAAGACGCCATGGGCCTTTGCCGCTAAACGCGAACGGCCGAGCTTCCCGGTACGACAAGCCCAATGACATCAGGTTGCGAAGACGTGTTTTCGACTTCTTCCACTGTTTCTAGAAACAAGCCGCAATCCGTGTTTATTTCGACTCACGCGGACTTGGTCCAGCTTTACTGTTTTCAATCTTTCGTTGGACATCGGGTGCGAAGTGTTGTGCTGGCACCAATTACCAGTTTTTTCGGGTTCAGACATGTTCCTGCCCCATTCATTTTCCTGCCGCAACCTTCGGTTGCCTTCTTTTGACCGGATGTCAGGAAGGATCGGCGGGCCGAAGTAGGTAGCCTCTAGGTAAATGCCGCTCGACGGTCACCCGGCGGAAAGAACCGGCAAAAAGATGGGGGGCAAAAAGATATTGAGACCGATTGATGCTGGGCTAAGGCAAGAAACCTTCATGCATCTTCCATTTTCTAACATCCCATGTTTTAATCGATTGTCCTCCTTTTCCGTAGTGACACCTGCCGTCGCTTCGCGACTCTGTGGTGGCCACTACAACGCTGTACCCGGACTCACGTCCGGGGCTACCACCTGTCGTCGCGTTGCGACTGGGAAGTGTCGGCATCGCAGGCGGGTTTCTGCTTGCAACAAACGCGGGTCTGCCGCGTGAATGTGTCTGGCGACGGGTTTAAACGTTGAAGCTCGCCCGGTTCGGTTGTTGCCCAATCGGAACTATTCTCGGCGGTTAGCCAGATTTACGATCACATTCGCAGGCTTCCTCGAGCACGGATCGTCACCACCGGCGCAGTTGCCGGCTATTCTAAGGAAAGGGGCCTCGTACTGTGCTTTCGTTAGAATTTCATTTGGTATACTGACTCCTTGAAAGAAACCGGAACTAAGTACAGGGGACTGACTTTTGGAATGGGGGCACCCCACAAGATCACGTCCATGCTGGGCGTACTGCAACGGAGTGGCGAATCCGGCGGAATCTGAAATCAACGTCAACCGTCGCCACCCGGTTACGCTCAACGTTCTTGCAGTCCGTCGTTGCGCGGTCGAGTAACCTGATGGTCGTAAGTTGTACACGCTCACCGTTGCGTCGGAGACTACAAACCACGAAAGACACAAATCACACGAAAAGTACATTCACCTAACTTTCGTGTCTTTGGTTGTTTTCGTGGTCCTTCTTCTGGCTGAGTCCTCTTTGGGTCTCGGTGGCTATTTCGCCGCTGCGGCCTGACCCCGCTCTGCTCATCTTCCTGCCCCCATCTTCCTGCCATTTGCTCAGTCGGAGCTGGCAGGAAGATGGGGGCAGGAAAATGTTGGGGAGTGTTTGAATCGCCTCTCTAAGATCGCTATTCTAAGGATTCGCGGATCCAGACCGAATTGCGAGTCGTCCGCAACCCAGGCACGGGGCAAGAACCATGTGGTGCGCGCAAGTGGCGGCAACGTCTTTTCGTGATCGCAACATCTTGGATCGCCGCCGTGTGACCACCGGCGTTCGCCTAAAGAGGTCATTGCATGCCGAATGATTCGCAGATGGAATCCCGGAACGTACTAATTGAAGAAATCATGCGTCAACATTTGTGCTGGCACCCATTACCAGTTTCTTCGGGTTCAGACATGTTCCTGCCCCATTCATTTTCCTGCCGCAACCTTCGGTTGCCTTCTTTTGACCGGATGTCAGGAAGGATCGGCGTCCTGCCAATTGTTTTTGGGAATAATTGGGCAGCGAGAGATGCAACCGCCTGACAACCAGACGGCTAAGTCTTGCATCGGATGCAGAGCCAGACACAACGACACTGCATTTTTGCAACGATGGCTGTCGCCGCTACCGCGGCTCGCGTGGCAATGGCCTTGATTTCCCCACGGCTTGCGCCGTGCGCTAGATGCTACCGCCGCTAGTGCGGATTGTCTTCCAACTTCGGCTCGTACAAATTATCGCGTCCTATTTTTTAACCGGCGATTTTCTAACCGTTTGATCGCTGGTGGCTATCGCATTTCGTCGCGCTGCAACTACCACACCGATTGACGTCGTTAGCTTGGGTGACCGCAAAATAGACTGACGCCGCGTTACTGCCTGTCAATCTTTCTGTCACACCAATCTCTTTGTCATCACAACCTGCAAGAGCAAGCGATCCATGACGAGACATGACGATAACGAAAAGGGCTGGATCAAAACGTTCGTGGTGCATGGCGTTCACAAAGAATCCTGAGAAGAAAATGACTGCGCGGACGATTGGGCAGAAAGATTGTTGTGACGAAGCGGCGAAGGAATCGATACAATTGGTGACTCGGGGAATCGCCGCCGGCTGATTGGTAGCGTTCTCCAACGCGACGACCTTCCATGTGGGCAACGCTGAACGCCGATCCACACCGCAAACACTGGAGCTATTGTCATGGGGCTTCCTGGCCCGTTTGAAATTCTCGTAATTGCTGCGATTTTGGCCTGCTTGGTTGGGCTTCCGCTTGCGATCGTCGTCCTTGTCATCCTGCTCACGAAACGAAACGACCGTGACCGTCACCAAGACAATGAACATCACGAATGACGATACGCCCAAACTCGATTCGGGTTTTATGGCAGACGGTTACGTGCTTGCGACAGCGTGTTGATCGATTAGTGTTGATCAATGCCGATTCGTATTCAACGGGTTGATCATCGAATCATAAGATGATCGGCGAGAAATGGTTGCCCGTATTATTAGCGAGAATCAGATGGACGTGAACAGAGAACGTAACGATGACAGCCAAACGCACTGACATGCTCGGCGAAACACATTCCCCCTTGTGCCTGCTTGCGGCCGAGGCAGCGGAATGAAAACGTTTTTGGATGATCGACGTCTTGTCGGAATTGCCTACGCTGCGTTCAGTGTGGCGTTGACCATTTACGTCGCCTGCATCACTCCGTTTCGCTCCGAGATGTTGCTCGCCGATGCATGGGAGCATCATGCTGCAGTGTTGACGCTAAGCGACAATCTATGGACGCCCGGTAATCCGACCTACGCCACCGCGGAGCCATCGATCCGCTACTCGCCCTATTCGGTCGGGCTTGCGATTTTGTGTCGCCAAACCGGCATCACGCCCTACATGGCACTTAGCATCGCAGCGGTACTCAATACACTGGGTTTCTTTGCTGTGTTTTGGTGGTTCCTGCGTGGA
This sequence comes from Rhodopirellula maiorica SM1, assembly GCF_000346295.1. Lineage (GTDB taxonomy): Bacteria > Planctomycetota > Planctomycetia > Pirellulales > Pirellulaceae > Novipirellula > Novipirellula maiorica. The sequence goes on from NZ_ANOG01000086.1 coordinate 8,084, forward strand.
TTTGCGATGGCGTCGATTTCGCTGGCCGCTGGCGTTTGTATCGTGCTTCTTTATGGCGAAGCCCCAGGTTATGCCAACTCCTTTGCACTCAGTGATTTGCCTTGGCACATGGTCAACCCCTCGGCGTTTTCGATGCTGTTGAACTTCGTTTGTTGGAGGCTGCTGTGGCGAGTCCGATCGTGCAGCTTCATGCCGACCATGATCGCGGTCGCGGCTGCTGCCGCAGCGTTGGCCGTGTCGGTACTCAGTCACGGAATGACCGGCGTGCTCGGCGCCATCGGTGTGATTTTATTGATCATTGCGGTGGACTCGTCACAGCGAACAAGAACATCCATGATCGTGATCAGTGTCGGGGTTCTTTCGCTTGCACTGTGTCTGGCTTGGCCTTGGTACCGTTTTATCGATGCAGCCGCGGGCGGCCACGATCCCTGGTACTGGTTCAATCCAACGATTTTGCAGCGGATGTTTTATCTGTGGTGTGCGCCGGTTTATTTGTTGTCGTTACTAGCGTTGCCGTATCGCAGCGAACCGCTGGTTCGATGGTCGTTGGCGGTCAGCGGAGCGGTGATTGTTTTGGGAATCGTTTCCTGGGTCGCCGAATCGGCCTCGCTGGCCCGATTGCCGTTGGCGGCAACTCCGGTCGCCTGTATCGCTGTGGGTTACTGGATTAAAACAGTGGGGCAAACACCGCGAGTTTGGTCGACGGAGCTGATCCGCGGATTGCTATCGCGATCTGCGAGCCGCAACGCCCAATCGTTGACTCAGCTGTTGTTCGTCGTCGCGATGCTTTATGGAGCATTGCCACAGTTCCATGCCATCGTGTCCGAGCCCTATCTGGCGCGACCGCTGATCGCCCCGCTGCTGAATCGCGAAGACAAACAGCCGCGAAATTGGTCCACCTACCAAACGGTGCTTGCGGGATTGGAACCGGGCGATGTGATTTTCAGCGACATGGAAACAGGGTGGCCGGTTCCTTCGTTTGGAGGTCGCATCGTGGCAGCCAACCATCTGGAACTCTTTAGCCAAGGCCAACGCGAGCGACTCGAGGACAGCGAGCGATTCTTTGCAACCAAATCGATCGAAGAACGTCGTGAACTGATCGATCGTTACGCGGTTCGCTTTATCTTGATTTCGCGTCACAGCCCACTGGCATCTCACATTCGCGACAAAGCGATCGTGGCGGAAAGCAACGGACTGGTATTGATGGACGCTCGAAAGTGGCTCGCAGCCCATGATGAGTAGGCTATTCCCCCACTGCCGACGATCCCGCGAGCAGCGGGGAGTTATTGGCACAGACCTAACAAAGAGCCTAGGTTGTCGGAAAAATCTGCCTCACTAAGACAGAGTGGTCTGGCAATCGGCTCGTCGGGATTGCCGATTCGGCTAAGATGATGTGTGGTCCGCTTGGTTCGAGCTGAGACGAATTCTCGTCTCTGACTCACCCAAATGGACGCGTTGTACTGAGTCCGTTACTCATCGTGCGATCCACCCCTATGGCACTGAAATCCGCCACCGCTACTGCCGACGTCATTACCAGTGACCATAACTTGATTACAGCCGTGTTGACCGATGCGCGTCTGAAATCGCGTCTGGCTGCAATGCCAGCTGACGAAAAAACAGTCGTCCTATCGAACGAGGAGAACTCTTCGCAGCTTGCCCATCCCGCGTGGAAAGAATGGGATTCTGAAGGTTTCCATACGGCACGCGAGACTCCACTGAGCGCCGACATGGACACGATTGCGTTGCCGGTGGCGACACCTTCGCCCACGGATTGCATGGATTCAGGGTTCGTTCCTTTCCGCGGCGTCGCGATGATCGGCGGCGGCAAGGTTTGTGACGCCGACTATCGTTTGGTGGGTGAACTCGGTGCCGGCGGTACGGGGATTGTCTACCAAGCGCATCAACGCGCCGTCGACCGCGAAGTCGCGATCAAGGTCTTGCGCAAGAATCTTTCGCAAGACGCCGCGTCACGAAATCGCTTTTTGACCGAAGCGAGAGTGATCGGGGGCTTGGACCACCCTAACGTGATTGCACTCCATGAAGTCTGTATCGACCAAGACGGTGGATTGTTCTATTCGATGAAACGGATCGATGGAACAAGTTGGGACCAGCAAATCAAAGAGATGTCGTTATCGGACAATGTGCAAACATTGATGCGAGTCGGCGACGCGATTCGGTACGCGCATTCGCGTGGATTAGTTCATCGCGACATCAAACCCGAAAACGTGATGCTCGGTCGGTTCGGCGAAGTCTTGTTGGCCGACTGGGGGCTTGCGATTAGCCACGATCCCAAAGAGTCGTCTGAGGCAATCGACCACACCATCGGTGGCACGCCTGCGTACATGGCTCCCGAATTGGCGACCGGGGACCATCGCCATGTGTCGTTCGCGACCGACGTTTATCTGCTGGGGGCGACGCTTTTCCAAATCTTAACTGGCTATCCGCCACATCATGGCGAAACGTTGTTGGAATGCATCCAGGCAGCCGCCACTAACAAGATCCGTCCAACCAATGTGCAGGGCGAATTGATGGACATTGCGAAAATCGCACTGGCCACCAATCCAAACGACCGCTACCGAACGGTCGATCAATTCTTAGAGGCACTCGATCTGCAACGCGAGCACGACGAGAGCGCACGTTTGGTCAAACGGGCGCAAGGGCATTTGAAATCCGCGAACGCGTCGAACCACTACGAAGGGTTCCGCTTGGCCGACGCGTTGATCATGGAAGCGTTGGAGGTGTGGCCCGAAAACCGACGCGCACGTGACTTGGCGAAGGAGTTGAGTCTTGAATTCGCCCGGGCGGCGACGGATCAAGGCGATTTGGATCTCGCGATTTCGCTTTATGAATCCGCTGGCCATGGCGAAAGCGAAGCTGCCGCGCGGACCCGCCGACTGCGGGATCAACGCAATGCCAATGTCGAACGCGAAGGCCGTTACTCGACGCTGTTCACGCACTCGCCCGATGCCGGGCTGCTGATTCGGATGTCATCCTCTCGTGTCGTCGAAGCGAACCGCACGTTCCGTGAATTGATGGGTTATGACGAGGATGAGATCGTCGGCAAATTGATGACCGAACTCAATCTTTGGGTTTGCCCCGAGCGACGCGACGAATTGATCGCCGAACTGCAACGCAATCAACGTATCGATAATTTCGAAGGCCAATTTCGTCATCGCGATGGTCATCCGATTGACGTGTTGATCAGCGGCCGCGTGACGAAACTTGCCGGCGAGACGATGCTGATTTCGTCCATTCGTGACATCTCGATCCGAAAGCAGACCGAGAACGATCTGCGACGCAGCCGACGTCGACTCAAAGATTTGCAGGCGCTCGCCGGATTGGCTACCTGGTCCTACGACGCGGTGACCAAACAAGTCACCTGGAGCGACGAGGTGTTCCGGTTGGCGGGGCGTGATCCTGCTGAGGGTGTGCCCACCCGCACGGAATACATCGAAATGTTGCATCCGCAGGATCGCCGCAAGATGAAAGACGCGATCGGAGCCGCGTTGGTCAATCGAGCTGCCTATGAAATTCAAATCCGTATTCGCGATGCTAGCGGCTACTATCGTCACTTGATCGTTCGCGGCCAACCGATTTGTGACGATGACGGAAAGACGACCGAGATCTACGGCGTGTTGATCCCCCAAAATTCGAAAACGACGCGGTCGATCGAGCATTAAAACCGTCTTGGGTGCGTTCCCCCCCAACACCATTGCCGCGACGCGCACGCCCGAGCGGCGTAAACCGCTGCCGCCGGAAACGGGCAGCGCAGCGGTTTCTCGCTGCAATTTCTAGCTTTTTCGTATATAGCCTCTATCGATTTATCGGGTAAAGTGGATAAAGCGGGGCGGTTGGATGAACCATCTGGCACGACTAGCCCGTAATGAACGAACGAGGCCAATACGCAAACTATCCTAGATAGAACGTATTCACCTTACGCACGGACGCAGCCTGCCTGCGATGAAAATCGAGTGACTTGGGGCCCCACGAACCACTCGCCCTCCTTTTTCAGTGTTCCTGTTTTCTGGCAATAATCAAAGAGAGCCGAAGTGATCGGAATGAAACCAATTCAGTATCTTGCAGCCGCCGTTTTTGCAGTGACGGTTGCCCCCAGCAGCTATGCCGACTTAGCCCCGTTTGACAAAGTCAGCGAAGGTTACACTGCGGTGCCGGTGTCGGACCAGCAGAACCCCAAAGGTCTGTTCAATCTGTGGCAACGCGAAAAGGACGCTCAACTGTTGTGCGAACTGCCCAAAGCGTTTGCGGGCAAGAGTTTTTTCATTGCCTTGACGGTGGGCAGCGGCGATCGTTACGCCGGTTTGCAATCGGGCGACTGGGTGGTGCAGTGGCGTCGCTATGGCGACCGATTGGCGTTGATCTCGCCGAACCTTGACATTCGTGCGACCGGCGACGCCGAATCCAAAGCGTCTGTCAAACGATTGTTCACCGATGAAGTACTGTTGGACGTTGCCATCCTCGCGACCGGTCCCAACGGCGGTCCGGTGATCGACATGGATTCATTGTTGGTCAACAACGCAACGCGTTTCTTTGGATCGTCAGTACGCATCACCAACTCGCGATTGCAAAAGATTGACACGGCAAAGGTTTTTCCTGAGAACGTCGAAGTCGCTTTCGAAATCGTCGGCAATGGCGGAAAGCTGCAAACGATCCACTATTCATTCAGCCAAGTCCCCGACGCAAAAGAAGGCTTCAAGTCACGTAAAGCCGACGAGCGAATCGGATACTTCACCACCGCGTTTTCGGATCTCAGCAAGTACGAAGACGAAGACACGCGTGTCCGTTACATCAACCGATGGAATCTCGAGAAACGCGATCCCAAGTTGAAGCTTAGCCCTCCCAAAGAACCGATTCGTTTTTACGTCGAACACACCACACCGGTACGTTACCGTCGTTGGATCAAAACGGGTGTCGACTATTGGAACAAGGCATTTGAAAAAGTCGGTCTCGTCGACGCGATCGTGATCGAATATCAAGACGCGGAAAGTGGCGCGCACATGGAAAAAGCGCCCGAGGACGTACGTTACAACTTCATTCGTTGGTTGAACAACGACGTCGGTACCGCGATCGGCCCCAGCCGCGTGCATCCGGAAACCGGACAAATCTTGGATGCCGACATTATCTTGACCGATGGCTGGATTCGTCACTTCAATTTCAACTATCACGATTTGATGCCGAAATTGGCGATGGAAGGTGCCAGCCCCGAAACACTCGCGTGGCTAGCCAAAAATCCTAACTGGGATCCACGCATTCGCTTTGCTCGTCCCGAAGACACCACACGATTGCAAATCGAGCACGCCCGTCAAGCTCGCAGCGAGATGGCAGGTTTCGCCATGGCACAAGCAGACGCATCGCTGTTGGGCGACGACGAATACGACGGACTGTTTGGCCAAGTCAGCCAAAAGAACGGATTGTGCATGGCCGCCAGTGGCAAGAATCTTGATCTGGCGATCGCACGCATGAATTGGAGCCTCGCTCTGCTTGCCGACGAAGAAATCGCCAAGAAAAAGAAGAAGGACAAGGACGAAGAAAAAGCGAAAGAGAAAGACGCCGAAGCTAAATCCGACGCTGACTCCGATAAGCAATCGGCTTCCGACAGCAAGGAAGCCGACGAAGAAAAGGCAACCGAGGAGAAAGAAGAAGCGAAAACCGATGACGACAAAGAAGAAGAAACCAAGTCGGATCTTGGCGACCTTGTCGATGGCATGCCCGAATGGTTTGTCGGTCCGCTGCTTGCCGACCTGGTCGCTCACGAAGTCGGGCACACGCTCGGTCTGCGTCACAACTTCAAAGCGTCGGCGATGATGAAGTTGGCCGACATCAACAGCAACGAAGTCAAAGGCAAGAAGACGTTTGCCGCGTCGGTGATGGATTACTCGCCAATCAATTACCGCTACGAAGCGGGAGAAACCCAAGGCGATTACGCGATGATCGACATCGGCCCTTATGACTATTGGGCAATCGAATACGGTTACACGCCGGATGAAAAGAAACTGCCCGAGATCCTGAAACGTTGCAGTGAACCTGAGTTGCAATTCGCGACCGACGAAGACACCAGCGGCCCCGATCCACTGGCGCGACGTTATGACTTTGCTGCTGATCCGCTTGAATATTGCAAGGAACAAACCAAGCTGATCGAACTTTACCGCGAGCGTTTGCTCGACAAATTCGTCAAAGACGGCGACAGCTGGGCCAAGGCTCGCCGTGGCTACGAATTGACGCTTGGCTTGCAAACTCGTAGCGTCAGCATGATGGCTAACTGGGTTGGCGGTGCGTTTGTTTACCGCGACAAGAAAGGCGACCCAGGCAATCGACCACCCGTCGAAGTGGTGCCTGCGGAACAACAACGCGACGCACTGAAGTTCGTGATCGACACGTCGTTTAACGACGATGCCTACGGACTGACCCCTGAACTGCTGGAACGCATGAGTGTCGATAAATGGCTCGATGGCGGAGGACATTCGTCGATGAGCAGCGAAGCGACATGGCCGATCCATGATCGTATCCTTGCCGCTCAAGCAAGTTCGTTGACCTTGCTGATGAACCCGACGACGCTTCGCCGCGTGTACGACAACGAGATGCGATTGCCAGCGGACCAGGACGCGTTGACGCTGCCTGAATTGCTGGACACGATCAGCACCGCGGTTTGGAGCGAACTGGATCAAGAGTGTCCCGAAGGCCGTAACGATCGTCACACCATGATCAGCTCGCTACGCCGCAACTTGCAACGTGAACACATGCAGCGGCTTGTCGACTTAGTGCTTGAACAAGACAGTTCGACAGCGGCTTACAAGCCGATCAGCAACCTCGCTCGCATGGAACTAAAGGATCTTCAAACGCGGATCGATGCATCGCTGAAGAGCTGCGGCAAGAAGATGGATGCCTACTCGCGTGCCCATTTGTCGGAAGCATCCGAACGGATCGCACGAGCACTCGAAGCGGGTTACACCTACGGCAACGGCCAAGCTCGCCGTGGCGGCGGATTAATGTTGTTGTTCGGTGAAGAGGCCGAACAAGGGTTTACCCCGTAGAGTGGCTGAAAACCGGTCGTCTTATTGCGATCGGCAAGACAAATCGAAAATCCCCGCATGGAACGAAGTTCCATGCGGGGATTTTTTTTTGTGGATTGATGGCAAGCTGACACGAACGTTTTGTCAAAGCGAATTCGTAACTGCGGGCGAAGTCGCGGCATCTATCGCTATGGACAACTTTTAGGATGATACACAGGTAGGAACGGTTGATCTGCACAATCCAAGTGCGACCAGTCACGAATGACGAGTGATTGCTGTTTCCCGTTGGCATGGTATTGAATTTGGCGAATCGCCTGAGCGAATGCGGATGGCTCACAAAGCAGCCAAAGGTCATCTTCCTTACAGGAGAAGCCATGCCACTGCGCGGCTTGCCGGACGGGATCGAATTGGGCGACGCCGAGCGGGTTGATCTCGCTGAGCAGGTAGACTGAATCCATCGCTGCCAAACAGCGAGAGATCAGCGTACCGCCCGTACGTGCAAGATGGTGAAGGAGATTCAAAGTTTATTTTGCACTGAGTAAAACGAAGAATTGATAACCTATATATGGTCGTCAATGAAATTGCTGGCGTAGCAGTATTCGTCAAGAGTTTCGACCTGTTCCGCGATTAACGAATATCACGCATGACTTCCACAGCGAGTCATCCCACCACATCATGTTCCGATGGTCTTTATTCACTGAGCTCAACTTTCTGTTCCGGTTCGAAAATTATCGGCGTTGGAGCGAAGGACGCATTCGTTTCGAGCTGCAACTGACAGAACGCGATTTGGTCGTCAGTATTGAGACTCATCCGAGCCTCGAGGTCTTGGGAGAGATGAGAGCACGTCCATTTTTTTCGATTCGAGGTGTTGTAGTGGATCAATCGTCTTAAATGCGACCGCGGACGATCCCGAGTTCGTCAGCGTGATCTTCGCAAAAACGACGTCGCCATCAACGACGGATGATTCCGACAATGCAACGTCCATCATCACGTCATCCAGTGAGCCACCGAACGTCGTGTGCAGTGTCATGAAGCTTAGCATGAAACACATCAGCTTATAAGGAAGCAACATCAATGAACTCAATAAACGTTTTTAGTGAGTGGCGCCAATCAAGGTGCCATACGCAAGAATGAACCTCGATCGCGTTTGCTGCGAAGTTATGAACTCGGACTTTTGGCAAAGTGTTTGCGAAACAACTCCGCTTTTCCTTTGGCACACCCATTTGAAGCTGCAGCGTCTCGGATTCGAGTTCGTGATTGATCGTCGACATCCAAAACGCACGTTTCTCCACTTCAGAGCAATTTTGAAGTGTAGTCGCGATTATTCGCAATGCATTGAACTCGACGTTGATGCGCTTTGTTTTGGCGAACTCATTAACCGCCAAAGTAATCATTGCAGCCCGACGCGAACTGGAATCAGCAGGTAAGGTTTCGCTTACTAATTTACAAACACGTGAGTCGTCGCGAGGGTTCGAGTATAGACGAGCGTTTCCGGAGACTTTCGGAGAAAAGTTAGTGACAAAAGTTTCGCGTGTGCCCTCACTTGATGCGTTCTTGATCAGCGTCTCGTAGGATTCCCGAGACATTAACGGCGGTGTAAAAGTAATTTTACCGGTTGCTTTCAGGGCGTGGTCTCTCCAGTCGGTGACGCCCTCCAGCCCAACATCGCCGTGAATCGTGGTCGAAGCAGTGGCCGTCAGTGTCATTTTTTGTCCGCTCAGCGTCGGATCAAATGGATCAAATGAGCCATCGTCGCGATGATCGTTGCCGTATAAGTCCAAACAACGCTCGCATGTGAAACTCTCGTTCGGCGCAATTTCCAGGAAGGTTGCTCCCAACGGAATCTCACCGTAACTTTCAACATATTCCCTCACATGGGGCGTCGTTGCGACAATGACCAGACACAAAAAATTCCGAATCCGAACAGGAGTGTTTGTAATGTTTTTGATCGTGATTTGTGCATAGAGCATGTCGCCGGCAGCGAGCGTGTCCGCTGAATAAGTCACCGTAAATTCAACATCTTTCGCCTTGGCGATCGGTGGCGCGGCATTTGTCTGTTGCGACGTAAATGTAGAGAGTGCCAACAGCCATGCGGATAACGAGCAGAGTACCGTTTTCATCATTGCTTTAGTCTGAAGAGCATGTTCGATGTCCAACTCGTTCTGGTCCTCGTCCGGTTCAACCAAACTGTCTAATCGATGAGAGAACCAAAATAAGAGATCCATCGACGCGTGTCGACTAAAAACTTCTAAAAAGTTCCAAGTGGTCGAGTCTGAGACAAACTGCATGATTTGATCCTTCAGGCCGGAGGCCGACACAATTTCGATGTATCGGCCGCTGGCCTTTGTGGGCAAGCACAACGTGGCGAGGTCGACGTCGCCCCCACGCAAATCAAGTCGCGAAGCGACGATAGGTGCCGATTCCCGCTGGTGCCTTCACGCGTACATCCGTGTTTCCTGTCGTCGCGTTGCGACTTGCTTCGCTTTGGTTTTCCCAAACCCCGGACTGGCGTCCGGGGCTATAACATGGCGTCACTTCGTGACTCACCGTTGGCGGATTATTGGATCAGAAGCAACACCAATATGGACATGCAAAACATCGTGTCCACCATGAATCTTTAGTATCCCAACGCTACCCACGAATCTGTTCCCTATTTTGTCGGCAAGACAGCCTGATTTCAGTGGCAACGCGACGATAGGCACCGCCCGGACGAAAGTCCCTTCATCCGCGATAGTGTCGAAAGCACCTAGCTGCGGGCGTCCGTATCGAAAACAAGCTTGCGACGCCGAGCGGGTTGATCTCGCTGAGCAGGTACACTGAATCCATCGCTGCCAAACAGCGAGAGAACAGCGTCCCGCCGGTGCGTGCTAAGTGATGAAGAAGAATCATTTGACGTGCTGCTTAACTTCTTCTTTTTGCTCTTCTTGCTCAAGCGTTTGGAGGTACTGTGTTTTCAACTCCTCAATCGCGATGATGGTTTCAGTGCTCACTCCATCCGTGGAACAAAGCTGTTGGTAGAGCGAATCGAATAACCAAGCTTTTTCGATGCGGCTTGATTTTTCAATCAATTTGACCATGCCTTCAAAAACACTGATTGAATCGTTGCTGGGACGGTTCAGGTCATCGAACGCTAACGAAACATCAACCAATCGAGCGAGCGTCGATCCGTCCCTCATATTCTCTCGGACCATCTTCCATTGATCGAGCGAATCGAATGGAAATCGATTCGAATCGAGAAGCCCCGGAACTTTCTCTATTTGCAAAAACTGTTTCTGGAATCCATATCCGATCTTGTATCCACCGTGAATTAACGTGAACAGATTTTCGTCAATTCTTCTCTGCTCATTATCGTAGGGGAGCTTGACCTTTTGAGCTCGTAAACCTCTGTCAACAGCAACACGTGCCCCCATGCCACTGATTTCACCAACGCTCGTCGCCTCGGTGATCTCAGCTTTCCTCGTACCAAAACCACCTCGAAATTTCATCTTGAAGGCGACTTCCATTAAGTGGAATCGCTGGTCAAGTGAATCGTAGTCCTCTCCAGGAAACATATTGTGAAGTCGTATCATTGTCCGTGTCTTCGCAGCACCTTTTAGCAGACGTGGTATAGATACCTTGCTAACGTTCAACCCATAATTAATCCGATAGCGGTTTACCACAGGATTTCCCACGTTTTTTCCGGCGGGAAAGTAGACGATGATTTCATCCTCAATTTTTCGGTCCTCATAGGTGATCTCCTCATCGCGCAAGCTGCGAACAGTGATTTCAGCAAGCATCACGTCGCCATCAATAATACGTTCATCAGCGAGCTGAAAATCGGCTCGGATCTTGTCACTGGGCTTCGTTCCTTTCTTGCTCGAACCAAATCCTTTCCGCTCACAAAGTGACTGCTTAGCATTCTCTTTTGCAAAAAGTTCTGCGAGTGCCGACTTGCCGCGTTTTTCGAGATTGATGCGCATTTGTTCGTTCAACCACCACTGCTCGATTGGTGACGAATCCTGCATGTACCGAGTCATTGTTTGGAAAAACTTCTCCGCCGACAATCCTCTCGTGTTCATGACGTCGTATGCGATCGAAAGCGACATCACGCGGAAAAGAACAGCGTCACGATTCACGTCCCGTTCGCGGTAGATTCGCCATCGGTCGAGTTCCGGAAGAGGAAACACCGCTTGGTTAAGCAACCCAGGGAACGGATCCATTTTTTCAGCGCTATACCTATGAAACCAATTGTTGGTTCCGCCGTGGATTTGACCGAACAACCATCCGATTTCTTTGTCTTCCGCGGAACGTTTTCGGTCGATCGGGGCAAGCAGGTGCCCCGCGATTGGAACTTCGATGATACGTCCCGCAATACGACTGAAGCGTCGTGGCGGCGGTGAGGTGACTTCTGCGTGGTTTCTTATGACCAATCCATGTTGGGCCTTTGCTGTTGTGGGCTCAAGAATTCGCACTAGAAAGTTCAGGTCGATGGTCGAATCGCGACTGCTCCTTTCTAAATCTAATATCCGCACCATCACCACGTGACAGTCGGATTGCTTTGGCTCGAGCCGAGTGTTTCGCCCCCATTTTTCAAACTCGCTTCGCAATTCCTTGTGTCCCACGATCGCATGTGGCTTCCAAATCACATCCTGAGTGTAAACATCGATATGCCGATGCGGGTCAAACGTCTCCATGTCGACCGCTTCATCGCCTGAGTTGTAGAAGGTGATCTTGGCAAACACGATGTCTCCGTTGATCACCGTTGGTTCGGAAAGTTCGATATCGATCACGATATTGTCGATCGAACCAGCACGGGCGACGGTGGTTATCGTCATCAACATTGCGATCCGGATTACGTTGCAGAGCAGAGATATCCCCAACGGACAATCTGACATTCTTAATACTCGCTCCATTGACGAAGTCTAAATCCCATTCAACAGCAGGTCGGGGCGTTCAATTGATCGGCTTAGGTATATTCTAACCCGAAGCGTCAACGAGGGACTGCAAGTTGATCACATCCCGTCAACGAAGACCGCTTGTTCACGCGTTTTGAAGTTGCTTTTTTTAGTTGACCGGATGCTCTCACTAGCGCTATTGTTCGGCCTGTTCAGCCCGCCACTGGAGGATCCGCTTTTCCAACAGCGGCAGCGGAATCGAACCGACCGACAGAACGCGGTCGTGAAACGAACGAAGATCAAACGCGTCGCCCAGTTCGGCTTCGCTTTCAGCACGCAATCGCGAGATCGTCAATTCGCCCATCTTGTAGCCGAGTGCCTGGCCGGGCCATCCGATATAGCGATCCACTTCGGCGACGATATTGTGTTCGCTCAGCGCCGTGTTGTCTCGCATGTACTCGATCGCTTGCTGGCGGCTCCAACCCAAAAAGTGGATGCCGGTATCGACGACCAATCGACTCGCTCGCCATGCTTCCATACTCAAGCGGCCAAAGTCCTGGTAGGGATCTTTGTAGAAGCCGATTTCTTTGCCGAGCCGTTCACTGTACAGCGCCCAGCCCTCGATAAAGGCGGTGAAGTTGCTTTGGCGGCTGAGCGGATGTAGTCCTTCGAGTTCGGCTTGCAGTGCCAATTGCAAATGGTGTCCGGGGACCGCTTCATGCAGTGACAGTGATTCGATTTGGTACAGCGGACGCGACGACAGGTTGTAGGTGTTGATGTAGTAATAGCCACCTCGTGATCCATCGGTTGCCGGTGGCCAATAGTAGGCCGACGATGTTTGCGGAGCGACATACGCGGGCACCTCACGAATCCCGTAGGGAATCCGTGGCAAGCGGCCAAACAACTCGGGCAACCGGCCATCGGCGCGTTTGAGCACCAAGGCCACTCGCTGTAACAACTCGTCCGCTGTTTTTGGATAGAACTTGGGATCGGTGCGAAGATGCTGAATAAACGTAGGCAGATCGCCGGCAAAATTCAGCTGTTCACGAATGGCCTCCATCTCTTGGCGAATCCGCTTGTTCTCGCGGCGGCCAATCTCGTGAACCTCTTCGGGCGCGATATCCAAGGTGGTGAAATGACGAGTTCGGTTACGGTAAAACGCTCGCCCGTTCGGTAGCGACGAGGCACCAATCGTTCCACGGCACGCCGGCAAATACTCGTCCTTTAGAAAATCCGCCAACCGTTGGTACGACGGGATCACGCTTGATTCGATGGCGGCTTCAATCTCAGCAGTGATCTGTGCCCACGTTGCGGCGTCAAAACGATCTTTGGCCTCTTCGTTGATGTTGGTCATTAATAACGATTTCGATGGATCGTCCACCACCTGCGCCATCACTTGATCCACTGAATCCCTCAGAATGATCGCCGGCTGAGTCAACCCCGCATCGATCCCCTTTCGCATCCGCGTGATGTATTGGTCGGTGTACTCGGAAAACGCGTTAAGTCGGCTGACGTAGTTGGCAAAGTCTTCTCGGGTTCGCGGATTCATTACCCGAGGCAACTCGGGAAACGATATATGAAATCCTTCGCGATTGTTGATCGGCATCAAGTAGGACTGAAAGTCGTGTTCCGCGATGTCCGCTTCGAGACTCTGCTGCAAGATGGCATAGTCGATTTGCCGCAGCGGGCTGAGGGATTCTGGTTCGATCGACTGAAGTTCGGCGAGGAACTCGACCGTCTTCTTATGGCGGCGATCAATTGCGTCGAGACTCTGGTCGGCCAATCGGTCTTGGCCTCGTGGGTCGCCAACATCGGTCGCCAACAACGGGAATTCCGTCAATTGGAAATCCCAAACCCGGTCCAACAACTGATTGATCGCAGCGTCGCCGGATGACGTCTTCGGTTCGGATGACGACTCGGCAGGATTTGCAAAACCATTTTGCAGCGTGATGACCGCGATCAGCAGGACAAGAAAAGGATTGGCGCGGCACTGTAATTTCATTTGAGCTCACTCGTATCGAAGATTTTTTGATTATGCAACCGAGACGTGTCGACTACGCTGTTTTCCGGCTTGTCATGAACTATAACAAGTCCCTTGATTCCTCGATGACCCCCACCGATCCCGCCTGCATAGGAACTCTTCTGATGCGACAATTGTTGACACCCATTGTTTTTTGCGTTGCATTCTCGGCCATTCACACTGCGAAGGCCCAGGACGTTGCCGCCCCCTCTGACGAACCCAAAGCAGCTGCCGTGACAACTGCGGCCTCTGACGAGGTGCCGGTTACCGCAGCCGATCGTGACGCCATTTTCAAACGTTGGCAGCGCGACATCGTTTCGCTGGAAAAGGAAAACGAGTCACTCGAAAGCAACGAAGACGCGATCTTGTTTATCGGCAGCAGCAGTATCCGTCGTTGGGACACGATCGCAACGGACATGGCTCCGTTTCGCTGCATCGAGCGAGGTTATGGCGGATCCAAGTTCAGCGACGTTGCGGTGTTTGCCAAACGCTTGATCGAGCCTCACGAGTACCGAGCGATGGTGATGTTTGTTGCCAACGATGTTTCCGGCCGCCCCGGCGACCACTCGCTCGACAAAATCGAAACATGGGTGCGATACATCATTGGGGTGTCGCGAGCCCACCAACCCGACGCGGCTGTGTTGATCGTCGAGATCACACCCTGTGAAAGTCGGTTTGGGGCGTGGGACAAGATTCGTGCCGTCAACGCCCTGTTAAAAGAAATCGCACTGACGACGCCCGACACCTATTTCATCCCCACCGCCGAGCACTATTTGAGTGCCGATGATTCCCCACGACCCGAATTGTTCGTCGCTGAC
>NZ_ANOG01000087.1 GCF_000346295.1 Rhodopirellula maiorica SM1
TTACCGACTTGGCGAATTCGAATATCGTCGGGCGACGACACCCCACTTTGCTTCTGAAAATACGATTTGATCATCTCATACTGGCTGCCATGCTCTTGCAATTGACTGCCACCGGAAAAGGTCGATTGACGATGTCCTCCAGAAACAAGCATCGAGTTGGTGGCGACCCGGTAGGTTCGATCCGCACGCCAAGGACGCTCCTGCATTTGAATCTCCACGATGCGATTGCCCGACGACCTTTTGGGGTCATAGGTGAAGTGAAGTCCAGAAACTTGAATCATCCCGCCAACCTTTTTGTCGATGTCCTTGGTAAAAACATTTTCGACAGCCTGGTTCAGAATATCTCGTATCTGTTTACCGGAAAGCTGCATCGTGACGACCTTGCCTTCGTGGGGAACGAGCTGGCGAAGCTGGGGCGCGGTGATTTTCCCTGGCGGAATGGCCACCCCATAGCCAACTCCGGGCAGAAAAGCCACATCGCTACGGGTCGTCTCGCGGAGGATGTCCGCAAAGAGACTGTCCACAGGCGATTGCGCGTCGCGTTTTCGTGGCTGTTGACCCGCAAGCGTCTGCGCCCGAATCAACCATTCATCCGCTTGGCCGATGGGCTCGTCAAGGACGTCGCGATAGGGAGCGTGAATATCCTCGACCACCTGTTGAACCGCGGAATCCTGATCAAACTCGGTAGCCAGCAGTGGATACAAGTTGCGTCGATGCTCGGTGATTTTCCCGTTTTCGACAACCAGGTCCAATCGTCCGAGATCCGAACCATGTGCCCCGGCTTGCACGATCAACGTCTCACCCACTCGTCGTGCTTCGTGCATCCGGTTGTGGCTGTGCCCACCCACGATCACGTCAATTCCCTGGACTTGCTTTGCCAATTCCACATCCGCTCCGAGACCAAGATGCGTTAACGCGATAACCAGATCGACGCCCTGGCTGCGCAGTTCTTTAACCGCGTTTCTTGCGACATCCGCTGGATCTTCGAACACGAAATTGGCAACATTTTTCGGAGCGGTCGTCCAAGGTGTCTTCGGATAGGCAAGCCCGATCACTCCGACCTTCACGCCATCAAAATCTTTAATGATATAGGGACGCGTCAGCAGCGTGCCGCTGTCCTTTCGCCGTACATTGGCGGCGATCACAGCGAACCCGGCGGTGTCAATCCGCTTTGCCAGCGTGCCACCGCCGAAGTCCGGTTCATGATTGCCAATCACGACGGCATCGTATCGAAGCGTCTCAAAGATCCGCACCAAAGCCTCGCCATCGGTGAGCTGGGCGATCATCGTATCTCCGATCAGGTCCCCGGCGTCGAACAACAGCACATTGGCGGATCTCGATCGAACACGATCGATGGCCGACGCCAAACGAGCGGCCCCGCCTAGCTGCTGGTTTCGAAGCTCTCCTTCCCATCCTTGCCACGCCCTCAGGTGACCATGCACGTCATTGGTATGAAGGATCGTGATCACGGTTTTGGGTGGATCATCCTGAGGGCTTAGTGAAAAGGGATGTAAGCGTATCCGTTCATCTGAGTATTGATGTTGACCGTGGCCGCCGAAACAGCGACGTCCACATCCGACGCAACGTCTTCACTGGCGAACCCGTGATGTGCGAGAGCTTGGCCGCAGACATAGATCTCGACACCCGATTTCTTCAGCTTGTTGATTAAATCGAGATTCGGGTTCTTCGTTTTACCCTTGTCGCTCAAATAGGGATTGGTGTGCTTTGCATAGCCTTCGTGCGAAAGCGCCGCCTTCGTCGCGGGACCGTGCAAGATGATGGCCATTTTGAAACCATTGTCGGTACCGACTCCGGCCTCGGAGTACTGGTTCAAAATGAGTGCTGCGCGATCAAAGCCCTTGATCACCTCGCCCGATTTCCCGTCCGAGGTGATGTCCAAAATCACCTTCGAATTCTTTTTGGGTTGGTGGGCGGCGTCCGACAGCGTTACGATTCCGCCGTGATCCTTGATAACCGGATGCTGGAATTTGGGGTCACCAGTCGGATCGGCCGCCAGGCCTTCGGTGGTCACTGTCAAAAAGATTAGCGTTGCCAATAGGTGAAGTGTGTATCGCATGGTTTTCTCACTTTGGGGACGTAAGGGTTGTTTAGTTTTTGAACAAACTGCTTGATGGAATGAAGCATCGTGGTCAGCTAGCGGCCAACATACGAATCCGACCGACAGCAGGACTACCGCCTACACGGCAGATCATTCATTGGGTCAACAACAATCAAGTGATTCCGGATGATCCAGCCGTCTGGTTTTCCGGCGCCGGTCGATCGTGGTGGATCATCCATACCCCCAGCAAAATCAGCACCAATCCGGCCGCTAGGAAGGTTAAATCCCAAATCAAATGACCGCTTGTCTCGGTGACATGGTGAACATGCAAAATGTGATGATCGATAATGCCCTCGACCAAATTAAACAGCCCCCACCCCAAACTAAGAGATCCAAGGAACGTGGGCGTCGTCAACGGCACATCACTGCGGCGGACCGCCGCCCACAACATGGCGATCCCAATCGCCGTCATGATCCAAGTAAAGACGTGGAATAACCCATCCCAGAACATGTTGATTTCCAGATTGATTGCAAGCGTTCGTATATCGACATCACGAACCGGAAACTTTGCCGACAACATGTTGTGCAGCTGCAAAAGTTGATGGAACAAAATTCCGTCCACGAACCCTCCCATACCAATCCCGAGAAGGGTTCCTGCGGAGATCAGAGGGCGGCGAGTCACGTTATTTGTCATGGTCAGTTCCTCGTATGGATGGATGCTTTGAATTCGATCTCATCGTATTTCGGCCTACGATTCCGAAGACCTCATCAAGTGGCGGAAACCCTGAATGAATCAGCCAGACAATCGTCAGTAGAATTGCGAGCGGAAACAGCGTCGCCACTGCGTTCGTGGCAAAGTCACCGTTAAAAATGCCGGCGGACACCGCTTTGCCCACTTCGGAATCGCAATAAGGACACGCATCCGCGGCCTTCGCCACGATGGCGAAGGCAGCTGCCAACAACAATCTCGAAGGGGCACGTTTCATCATCCGATGTCTCCTGACGGGGCTACACTTGTGATTCGCATTTTCTTCTGCCGCAGAGTCAGACAGTTGACACAGCTTGGCGTCCCACCGTCTCCGCGGTCGATCTCATTGTTGACAAGAGTTCTGAAACACACGAACAGCAACCATTCACCCCCAGCAAAAGTCGCACCATTAAATCGTCCCGGCGATTCCCTCATTGCCGAACAAACAGCTTGCCAGTTCCATCCTTCCCAGATCGAAAGTTCCAAAACTTCGACAGGAGCAAATGCGGTACAAAAAGTGCGGCAAAATCGCTGCTGCCGCCAAGACACCATTGACTCATTCCGTCATCGCTCCACCGCAAGTCGTTGTGTCTCGCCAAGATCAAACCGATTGAAAATTGGTTGTTTGCGGTTCACCGAATTTGACTCATCTCGGCTCCCAACACGACTTGCATGCGATTGCACTCCCAGTCCGTTTAAGAAAGCCCACCATGACAGCAATCGTTCACAATGGTCGACTCGATTCGACGCTTCCTCTGTTACGGTACGGATATGATTTCATTCGCCACGAATGCGATCGATTGAACTCGGATATCTTCCAAACTCGAATTCGATTCCGTAAAACGATCTGTCTGCGAGGCCCTGAGGCGGCGCGGTTGGTCTACGATGCGAATCGCTTCCAACGTAGCGGCGCATGTCCGATGCGAATCGTCAAGACGCTGTTTGGCAAAGGCGGCGTCCAGGGTCTCGATGATCAGGTTCACCGAGATCGCAAAGCAATGCTGATGTCGCTATTTAGCGATGCAAAGATCGATCAACTTGTCAAACAGGTTCATCGAGAACTCGATCAAGCGACGCAACCGTGGGAATCGGCGTCCTCAATTGAGATTTTAGTAGCCATGCATCGCGTTCTCGGTCGCGCCGTATGCTCCTGGGCCGCCATTCCCGTTGACAACGAAAACGCGGACCGTCTCTCCAGCGACTTGGCCCAAATCGTTGATGGTTGCGGTGGTATTGGACCACGATATATCAAGTCACGATGGGCTCGAAAGCGAGCCAATCGCAGGGCGGAACATTGGATTCGCCAGGTTCGCCGAGGCGAATACTCGCCCGATGAATCTTCCGCGTTGACGGTCATCGCGTCTCACCGTGGATGCAACGGCGAACGACATGCCGCCGTGGAACTATTGAACGTGCTTCGTCCCACGGTGGCGATCGCTCGCTGGGTCATGTTCGCCGTGTTGGCGATGCACCGTTTTCCCGAGTCAGCTGACCTGGTTCGGCAATCATCCGATGATGCCGAAGCGGATCGTTTTGGTGAAGAAGTAAGACGTTTTTTTCCATTCTTTCCGGCCATCATTGCAAAGACTCGCCACGTATTCAGTTGGCAGGATTGGGACTTTCCCGCAAACACTCGCGTCTTGCTCGATATCCATGGAAGCAATCACGATACACGTTTTTGGGAAGAACCAGAACGATTTAATCCCGACCGCTTCAAACGTTCGATCGATCGCGAATTCACATTCATTCCCCAAGGAGGCGGCGATTTCGTCAACGGACATCGCTGCGCCGGTGAAATCGTGACGCGCCGAATCTTGTCGGAATGCATTCGGTGGTTCTGCAAAGAAATCGAATTCAATGTCGACAACCGAGATCTCCACGTCGCACGGAATCGGTTCCCGGCTGAACCGAACACCCCATTAATCATTACGAACATTCGCAAACGCGATCGTCGCAGTGACACTGCAGCAATACAGCAATCACGCTCGTCGGCATGAGCCTAAGGAACCGTTCGGCAAAAGGTTCGTCGTTAGATGTTTAGTTACAAGTCATTTGGCAGAAAGTGTCTTCCCGTAGTGGACGAGGTCACGAGTTCCGCAAGTAACGTAGTGGACGAGGTCACGAGTCCCGCAAGTAATGTAGTGGACGAGGTCACGAGTCCCATCATGCCACTCAGCCGCAGGGAATCGTAACCTCGTCCACTACCTCCGAACGTTTTCATAGCGCTACCGCGGCCTACGGTTTTGCGAGTGAATCAGCATTAACAAGTCCTGATAGGGTCGTCAGGATGTAGCCCACGGCGTGAGCCGTAGGGCGTGCTGTAGCGAAAGTCGCAGAGACTTTCGGCCACGCGAGTAAAACCGAAACTCTCTGCGAGTTTCGCTATGAAAAAATGCTTAACCAGCGTGAGTACGCCTTCGGCTGACTGTTAAACGACTCAATCGACAAGCCCATCTTTCGTCGTTCACCCCCGGATGACGTAGATCGCAATTGGCGGGGTGATGCAGTTCACCTCTCCCGAGCGTAGCGGAAGACTAACCTGACGCCCCCCGGAAAAGCTTGGTTTCCCTTTTCTTTGCCCCCGTTTCGGCAGGATCGAAAGGCCGCTTTTCACTCCACAGACCAAGGCTGCGAAGAACTACCAACCCTAGGCTGCGGTTAGCGAACCTAAGCCGTCTTTATGACATATGAAACTTGTTGATTTCTTGCCTAGATTTTAGACTGTGTGAACAAAATGATGCCCGGTGGCTACGGGCGATTTGGCAAGTAAGGCGGCAATTCAAGAGGTTGGTTTTATATGCGGTCGCCCTGTTGCACCCCACGTTTGCCCCACATTATCTGGATGTTAGCCCTCGTTGCTGGAGGGCAACTCAGTCTGATCGCGATGAAGGGTGGTCTCGAAGTCGCGTCGAGTGCGGAAGCGAAGACGGCTGAATCGAACACCTCGGTTGCGAGTCAAGAAGCCGACGGCGTTCACTCCACCAATTCGACTCGCCCAAGCGTTCCGTCCCTGAGCGGATTGAACCTGAGCGAATTGAAAACGTTGGGGGCGAAAAAATCGGCCTACTTGCGACCATCGAAAGCGGCGATTGACCAACCTCCGCAACGTGATGAGTTGGCCTTTGATCAAACGATCAAACCAATTCTTCATCAGGCCTGTGTCGACTGTCATGGTCCCTACGGCGCCGAAGCAAACTTTGATATCACCGCGATCGATCCCGATTTGGTCAATGGCGGTGATGCCGAATGGTGGGAAGAAGTGCTGGCGGCGTTGAACAATGGCGAGATGCCGCCTCGCGATGAAATGGAGATGGTGGATGAGGACCGCGCAACCGTTGTCGAGTGGCTGAGCAACGAGATTCATTTCGCATCGATCGCTCGTCGGGCACGCGAATCCAATACGTCGTTCCGTCGGTTGACAAAGTACGAATACAACTACGCGCTACAGGACTTGCTCGGCGAGCCCTGGGACTTCGCCAAAGACCTGCCACCCGAATCCGTTTCCGAGGACGGTTTTCAAAACAGTTCCGATTCGTTGCATCTTTCGGTTTCCCAGTTCGAAACCTATCGACAACTCGCACGACGTGCATTGGATCGGGTCACGGTGCGAGGCACGCGTCCTGACCTCGTCCGCTGGCGACACAGCATGTCGGATGCCGCCGCGATCGAAGAGCGGATCCACCAAGATAAACTCAAACGGCTGGAAAAACGGTTCAAGGACGACGCCGAAAAACGCGAACAACAGATCAACACGACGACGCGACTTTATCGCAATCCAGGTGACTCGCCTTATTACCTGAACCTAGCGACCGGGGAAAAGGCTCGTGCAAAATGGGAATACAACGGAGCGAAGTATGCGATTGACCCCGTCGATTCCGCTGAAGATCCCCAACACGAAGCGTCTCAACACGAAGCATCCGGCGCCGAGGCAACGCACGTCGCCGTGCTGCCAACGGGCAGAAATCCCAATCTGACGATCGAGCTGGGGAATCAGGTTCCTGATGAAGGTTTGCTGCGTGTGCGTGTCCGCGCGTCGCGTGGTCCCGGCCAAAAACGAATTCCTCACATGCAGTTGGTGTTCGGTTGGCGAGCGACCAACGAGGGACGTGCCGACGTCAGAGTCAGCCAGCGGGATACTGCGGTGACGGCCGCAGCGGGGCAGGCAGAGACGTACGAGTGGCTAATTCCGCTCGGCGAGATCGATCCGCGAAATGCGGAACGCAAGACGTCGACGATGGGACATTTCCCCAGCCCGTCGGAATACATTCGCCTCGTTAATAGTTCGGTCCCCCGAGGACATGACCATCCAGCCGACATTGTGATCGAGTCGGTCCAGGTCGACGCACCGATTTATCACGAGTGGCCTCCGAAATCGCACCAACAAATATTCCCCGGCAACAGGGCGAACGAGCAACTGACTCGCGAGGAGGAAGTCGCTTATGCACGCGAGATTCTGACTCGTTTCATGCCACGCGTCTGGCGATCATCGGTCGATTCCGCTGCGGTGGACAGCAAACTCGCTCTCTTCGAAGCGGTGCGTGGTGGCTGCGATGATTTCCAGGATGCGATGTTGGAAGTACTGGCCACCGTGCTTACCTCACCAAAGTTTTTGTACGTTGCTGCCAAGCCGATGACGGATGCAGCAGCGCACAATCGGCGGCTGGCCGATGGAGACCTCGCCACTCGACTGTCTCTGTTCCTGTGGTGCAGTGTGCCGGACGATCGGTTGTTGGAATTGGCCGGCTCTGGAACCCTGCATCAGCCCGAGGTGCTGCGTGCAGAGGTGGATCGAATGCTTGCCGATCCGCGGCACGAACGATTCGTCAAACACTTCGTTGATCAATGGCTCGATCTACGGGCGCTGTCGTACTTGGCGGTCGACAAGAGTTTCACCCAATTCGATCCGTCCTTGAAAGAGTCGATGCAGCAGGAACCTCGTGCCTTTTTTGCAGAGATGCTTCGCACCGATGCCAGCGTGCTGGACATCATCCACGCCGACTACGCCACGGTGAACGAGCGATTGGCGGTCCATTACGGAATCTCGGGTGTGGAAGGCAATCATTTTCAACGTGTCTCGTTAAACGACGAAGCGTCACGGGGCGGAATTTTGACCCAAGCGGGTTTGTTGGCGATGAACTCCGATGGCCAACACTCTCATCCGCTCAAACGAGGCGTTTGGTTACTGAACTGTCTATTGAACGATCCACCGCCACCGCCACCGGCAGCGGTTCCGGAGATCGATTTGGCCGATCCCGAGATTGCCAAGCTGACACTGAAGCAACGGATCGAAGACCACCGCAATCAGGCGGCTTGTATGTCGTGTCACCAGAAGATTGATCCTTGGGGAATCGCCTTCGAAAACTACGATGCAATCGGACAATGGAGAGACGAGATCAACGGGACACCGGTCGACGCCAGTTCCGCGTTGTACAACGACCAAGTCCTGGACGGCATTGATGGGCTGAAACGCTATCTGCTGGACAGTCGACAAGATCAATTCGTCCGCGCGATGGTCCAAAAGCTGGCCATCTTTGCCTCGGGGCGACCGTTGGCCTTCAGCGACAACGCATCGGTTGACGAGGTGACACGCGCCGTGCGTCAAGAAGGCGACGGGCTAAAGACTCTGGTGCACACGCTCGTTACCAGCAATCTGTTTTTGGCGCCGTGACTGAATGCTTCGCGTTTGACCGCCCGCAAGTCATTCCCGCCCCACACTGTTGCCCGTTGAAAAATTCCCCAGTCACCCTCGACAACCAATCGAATCGCAAGGATCGAATCGCAAGGATCGTTCAGCGATCGACCCGCCACTTATAGGAACGACACGATGAAATTGAATCTGGACTCATTGGACCGCCGACGTTTTCTGCGAGGGGCCGGGGTTGCTCTCGCGTTGCCCGTGTTCGGTTCTGCCGTAAATTTGGCTGCAGGTTCATCGCCCGAGGCTCTGGGAACCGGCGGGTTATCCGGAGCAGATGGAGATTCGCCGCGGGATGTGAAGCGACTGGGCTGTTTCTACTTTCCCGATGGTGTCCCGATGCCATTGGCCGAGGACCCTGCCTATCAAGACTGGTCTTGGTTCCCCCATGGCAGCGGCACCGAATTCACCTACACGAAATGCATGGAAGTTTTCCAGCCGCTGAGAGATCAGATCACGGTTATGTCGGGATTTTCGCATCCAGCTGTGCGTCAAGTTCACGGTCACTCCAATGCGGACCAATTTCTGACGGCGGCGGCCACTGGATCGGATGGCCCCTATAAAAACTCGATCTCGCTAGACCAAGTCTATGCAAACCATGTTGGTGACCAGACGCGGTTTTCATCGTTGGTACTGTCCACCGACGGAGGCACCGGAACACCGCGTGGCACGCATACGATGTCGTTCACGCGTACCGGTCGTGCCATTCCCGCCGAGCACCGGCCCAAGCGTGTTTTCGACATGCTGTTTGTCAAACGCGATGCGGATGCAGCGCGGCGTTTGGCTTTAAGCAAAAGTGCGTTGGATGAATTGCTTGCCGATGCCAAAAGTCTTCGCCGTGACTTGGCTAGCGATGACCGGGAACGATTGGATGAATACCTGCATTCGGTTCGGCAAGCCGAGCAGCGCGTTGAAAAAGCTAAACTCTGGGTCAACACTCCCTTGCCGACTGTGGAGGCTGGAGATCTGGATCTGGATGTGTCGCCGGAGGACCCGCAGCGCTACGTCCAAACGATGTTTGAGCTGATCTACCTGGCATTCCGCACCGATTCGACTCGAGTGGCGACGTACCAAATCGGTCGCGAAAATGCATTTGGGATCAGCGATCGCTTGGCTCGCGCGGTCGGATTCAATTTGGCACACGCGCTGTCGCACGAAACCAAGCAACCCGGTGGTTGGGAACGATTTTCGACCTACTGTGGATTCCTTAACCGCGAGTTTTATCGTTTTGCCTCTCGGCTTCACGAGACTCCGGAACCGGCCGGCGAGGGCACGATGCTCGACAACACCTTGTTGCTGTTCGGATCCGCGTCCAGTGCGTTCCATCTGTCGCAGAACTATCCAGTCATCCTGGCGGGTGGAAAGGCGATGGGCTTCAAGCATGGGCAATTCCTTAACTACGCCGGCTCCGGTGCCGTCGGCGGTTCCTGGGACGGGATGCCAGAGCCCTGGATGCGAGAACCGGCCAAGGAAGACCAGCCTCTGACGAAGGTGTTCGTCACCATGCTTCAGCAATTGGGACTAGAGACCGAGAGCTTCGCGGGAAACACCGGCGGACTGTCAGAATTGGTCTAGCGTGAGCAGAAAAGAAGAAATGGCACCAGGATTCAAGCAGCGAGTCGGGAGCCTTGCGGAATGCCAGCCGAATTAGCTGTAGCGAAAGTCGCAGAGACATCGGCCGCGCAACTAAAACCGAAACTCTCTGCGAGTTTCGCTACGAAAAATTGCTTCACAGCATCGCGTTTTGTGTCTAGCGGCTTGTTGATTTCATCGAAATGCAAATCGCATTGGTGAGCCGTGGGCCGTAAGGCACCGGGTAATGCGTGGAACCCGGCTGCTCACCCGCGAGCGGCTCACTGAATCAACAAGCCGCTAGCCAGGGATCCGACATTCAACCGGGGCTAGCGACAAAACGCAACGCTGTGATGCATTCCTCCCTATAAGCAAAACGCGAATTAGCTGTAGCGAAAGTCGCAGAGACTTTCGGCCACGCAATTAAAACCGAAACTCTCTGCGAGTTTCGCTACGAAAAAATGCTTCACAGCGTTGGCCCAAACGGTTAACGGGATTTCACCCAATGATTCCTGCCTGACGGCCTAACCATTGGATTGGTCTTGCGTGGGAAACGTCGGAGCAGCCAGACTGATCACTATGGTACAGCAGTTGCAATGGAATGGTGGAGTTTAGGATCTCTCCATCGTTTCTTCTTCTAGCTCAGTGTCATTACTTATGTTTGCATTTTTCTCTAACCGACTAGGTTGCATCGGCTCGATCATCGTTTCATTGATTGGAACTATAGTTTTGTCGCTGCTGTTGGGTTGGCTCTAACGTCAAATCACTGTTGATGGCATTGCCCCCAAGTGATTGATCGGATACCAACCGACGGCGATCAATGAGGAAGGGCATCGTTTCGTTGTCAGCTTTTCTTTCTGTCTCCATTTTTCTGTATTCCCATCAGCAGATTCATCTTCCCTAGAGTTTCGCTGAGGCTGTCCCCACGCCTCCCTCTGCTCCAGCCGCAGAGCCCCGCCCAGTAACGCCTAAGAGTGGCCGCGAATCTCTTTCGTGCGGTCGGCGAGAGTGCGATCCGTAAACTCTCGTTCGCGGAGCGAAAGGCGACTTTGAGCTGTTTTCAGACAGAGCCTAGAACGTCCAAGGCTTACTTTTCCACGTTCACTTGATTGCCAAGCGTATCGGTCGCAGTGATTTCGTCAAATACTTGACGCAGTATTTGGATGCTAGCCGGTTTCACCAGATGGCGATCGAATCCCGCCTCGTAAGCTTGTTGGATGTCTTCGGGTTGTCCGTTGCCAGTCATGGCAATGATGGTCAAGTCGCGTAACTCGGGCAATGCACGCAGAGACTGAGCGACTTCGTACCCCGAACTATCTGGCATACAGATGTCAGAAAAGACAACATCGGGCTTGTACGCGCGAGTCATCTTGATTCCTTCATCTGCACTCAACGCCATACGCGCTTCATGTCCTAATGCTTCAACCAGCTTGACAAACATCGTGGCAACCGCTCGAAGATCGTCGATGACAACGACCTTCAATGACTCCGAATCCGATGAGTAGCTGGATGGTTGGTGTTCGATTTGGTTCGCTTGCGCCAACGGAAGCCGCACTACAAATCGACTTCCAGGTCCCTTGCGATCCTGATCTAAAACCACCGAACCGTCGTGCATTTCGACTAGTTGTTTGACGAGAGTCAGGCCAATCCCAAGTCCACCTTGGCTGCGTGTGACCGAGCTTTCGACTTGCGTGAACATCTCAAAAATCCCGCTCGCGTCTTTTTGCGAGATCCCAATGCCGTTGTCTTCAATCGAGATTTCCACGGCGCCCCCGACTGCGTTGCAATGTAGTTCGATCGTACCGCCGCCAGGGGTGTATTTGCAGGCGTTGTTCAAGATGTTCGTAAATACTTGAGCCAAACGAACACGATCCCCCTCTACGATTAGCCCGGATGCTGGTTCAATATCCCATCGCAATTCGTGCTGCCTGGACTTGCAAGCTGGGCGAACTGACGCCAAAGACGTTTCAAGAACCTCAACGATCGAAACGGGCTCCTGTTGCAGCTTGATCTTTCCTCGAGTGATTCGCGATACATCCATCAGGTCGTCTATCAATCGAACCAACTGCGAAACTTGGCCCTGAAGAATGTCACTGATTTCGGCGATCTCTTTGGGGTCGTCGCTGAAGGATGGCAACAGCTCAGCCGCATTACTGATAGGGGCTAGTGGATTACGCAGTTCATGCGCCAAGACAGCCAAGAATTCATTCTTCCGAGCGTCCATTTCACTGAGTTGCTCGGCTCGCTCTCTGAGTTCCTGTTCCAGTTCTTTTTTGGCGGTAATGTCCACCATGACTCCCCGGAGATGGTGTGGCTTTCCGGCGTCATCGGGGACCACATAGACGATGTCTCGTAACCAAACGGACCGGCCATCTCGCGTGATGGCTCGGTACTCAAAATCGTGGTCTCGGCAATCGCGACAGGCGTTCCGGCATAGGGTGACTGAAGAGTCGCGGTCGTCGGGGTGAATGATACTGGGCCAGAAAGCAGGATCGGAGAGCCACTGTTCGATTGGGTATCCCAGGATTTGCTCCGCCCTCTCGCTGACGAAGTTAAACTTCCACGTATTAGCGTCCGCTTCCCATACGATGGCATCCAAGCCGTCGACCAAGTTGCGGTACTTTTCCCTCGCCGTTTCGGCGTCCTGTCGAGCTTGGACCTCGCGTTTGATCAAAGCTTCTCGCTCCTCTTCGGCGTCAACCGATTCGGTAACGTCTCGAGAGATAGCGAGAAGTTGTTCTGGACGTCCATCTTCGCCCGTGATTGGTGTCACGACGACGTCCCACCAAGTCTTGATATTTGATTTTCTAGTTGCACGGACACCACGAAATCTTCCCAACCGCCCTGCTCGTGCTGCTTCGATCGCGGCGGCGGCGGCGATTCGATTCGATCCCTGCCAAAAATCGGTCCATGCACTCCCCAGCAAGGCCTCGACATCATCGATCTCGTGCAGCTTTGCCCCCATACGGTTCATCGATAGCAAGCGTCCGTCGAGATCCAGGATCTTGATACTATCGTGGCTGCTGGCCAGGATTTGTCGAGCTTGTTCCTCACTGCGGTGACGGGCTGCTTCGAGTGCTTTGAGTTCGGTCACGTCAGTAAAGGTGGTGATTGCTCGAGCTTGATTTCGATGCCCAAACTCGACCAGCTTGGAACTTGCCAGCAGTCGTCGGCGTGATCCATCGCTGGTTTCAAAAAGGATATCTTCGTTGGAAATGGACTCGCCATGCAGGATCGTTCGTGCGAGTGGCCATTCATCCGGCTCGTAGCGGCGACCATCGGGATGGTACCCGACATAGGCTGCCAACGCGTTGAGATCAACCTTGTCAGAGACTTGATTGCCTAGCAATTCGTAAGCTCGTTCATTGACTGATAGGATCTGTCCGCTTGGTGCATCGGCGACAATAACCCCTGCCGGTAACTGGTCCAGCACGGCATTGGTTAGCGAGCTTTCTTCCTGCAACTGTTGTAATAGCTGTTCTCGTTCTCGGTCAGCACGGATTTGCTCACTAACGTCGTCGAAGATTAACAAGCAACGACCGGCTTCACCCTCGAACTCCTGCAACTGGGCAGCCGCAATCTTGACATGTACTTTTGATTTGTCACGACGGCAACGGTAGGTCGAGATACCTTGAAATGTTTGGCCTTCCGTCAATTGTTTTCGCACGGAGCGACATTCGTCTTCCTTGTCAGGTGGAACAATGGGCAGCGGTTTGCCCAGTACTTCGTCACTGCGGTAATCGAACATTTCCTCCGCAGCCTTGTTCCACAGAAGCACACGAGCGTCGTCGTCAATCACGCTGATCGCCAGCGGTGATTTTTCGATGATGACCTTTAGTAATTGATGTTGCTCGCGTTCACGGGCAGCAAGCGTCACCAGCTCGATTTCGGATTCAACCGAAGAGGCCAACTCGCTTAGTATCTCGAGTTCGGTTTCACTCCAATCTCGCGGTCCCGAATCGAATACGCAGAAGGAACCAAGCACCTCTCCGGATCGAGTGCGGATCGGGTTACCCGCATAGGCTCGAACTCCGAACTCAACAACTGCAGGATTGTCTTTCACACGCTCGTCCGTCTGAGCGTCACGAACAATCAACGGTGCATCACACAGAACCGCTTGACGGCAAAACGAATAACTCAACGGACTTTCACGTCGAGACGCCCACGGTTCGGGAAGCCCAACACAACTTTTGAAGAATTGTCGGTGCTCGTCGACAAGCGTCACAACCGAGGCAGGACATTTCAGCAACTTGGCCGCAAGCCGGGTGAGTCGATCGAACGAGGCGTCCGGAGCACTATCGAGGAGCTTTGTCGCGTGTAGGCTGGCAAGCCGTCTTGGATCTGAGATCGGATCTGTGTGGATCGGACGGGATTGCGCCATGACGTGAAAAACTTTCGATGAAGTGCCAATGCTGAGCACTCATCATACTGTTTCGACCTATTGCCGGTAGGGAGTAACGCAAATCCACCACATTCTCAATAGGGTGTCTTCGTAAATCCGAATCGTAAACAAACGGAAAAAGCTGATCTGACCCGATAGCAGAAAAGGTGTCAGGACTCTTTTCTCGATGTTGTCGCTTGTTTCCTGAGCTTTCCGTGGGGAATTTCGCTCGAAGCCGATTGAGTTGTTCCTTGGACGCATTGCCGAAGAAATAACTAACCTTGAAAACAGATTGCGAGTCCTCGGGTTGTAACGTCAATTCCCGCTCATTAGCCAGCACCTCGATCAGTGTAATTTGTAGGCTACAGAAAGAAAAAGCCGAGCAGGCCCGCGATAACAATGATCAAAACGAATATTCTTACAAACCACCAGAATCTCGATAGTTTAGGCGGTCGCTGACTCTCCAATCGACTGTCGTGTGGTGTACTATTTGGACTCATTTGATATTTCCAAAATGCTAGACCATTGTTATTCGCATTCTAAAACGGCTGCAGGTGCCAAAGCA
This sequence comes from Rhodopirellula maiorica SM1, assembly GCF_000346295.1. Taxonomy (GTDB): domain Bacteria; phylum Planctomycetota; class Planctomycetia; order Pirellulales; family Pirellulaceae; genus Novipirellula; species Novipirellula maiorica. The sequence goes on from NZ_ANOG01000087.1 coordinate 15,021, forward strand.
AAATCATGTTGCAAAAATTGGACCAACGCATCGAGAAATCATTAGCGTTCGGCGTAGTCAAAAGTTCTATTTACGCTGGTCTTGGGCACGCTTACGAAAACGTATTGCTGGTACGTGACGCCGCTGACAGTCTTCCTTTGGTTACGCGACGGATTCACTAAGCCGACGTTCGACTGCAATGGCGATCTTTCCTTGAACACCGTTATTGGGACTTTCCAGCCGGGCATGGGCGATCGGAATATGCTCCTGATAACCAAGGAATAAATCAATGAAAACTCTCGAAGAGTTTCTTGCACAGATGACTGTTCGGTATATTAGCGATCAAATATTAGCGATCAATCTCACCGGAGCCCGAAGTCACACTCAGATTTGTTATGTCCCGGTGGCGGGAGGCAATTCTTTGGGTGACACATAATCTGGATCGTGGTGGTATGGCAAAGGGCTGCCAGTCGCCAATGCGCTAAGGATGCCTGAGAAATCCAGCTTTGGGCGAAATCCGAGTTCCAGTTGGGCCAGCGACGAATCGTAGACGCGGTCGATGCACCTAGGGAGACACCAGTCTGCCTTATCGTATAGATCTTCGACGTTTGGGAAATAGCTTGCGATCACACTCGCAGCATCGGTCACCAGGGACCGGCAGTCGTCACGGTTAAACGGGGTTGGAGCAGAAATGACGTACGTTTTGCACCCTTTACCTTTGATGTTCTCCAGCGCAATGACATGAGCCTCGGCGGCATCTTCGACAGCGACTCGCCTATAAAGAAATTCGTTGGCTTTCAGATTTGCCCCATGAGGTAAACTCAGGGTGTCGTCGTTTTCAGGAAAAAATCGAGCAGTGCGCAAAATGGCAATATCAAGTCCGTGATTCACTGAGAAAAGCTGGCACAGCTGTTCGGCTGCATATTTTGTGACGCCGTAAATATTTCGAGGTCGAATTGGACCAAAATCTTCATTCAACCAAAACGCGCTTTCGGCCCCTCCGTCGATTCCAGCCCGTACCTCACTTGAGATCATGAGTGAGGTGGTCGATGTAAACACAAAGCGATCATGACCTGCGGCAGACGCTGCTTCGAGTAGATTTAGAGTGCCGGTTACGTTGACATCAACAAAGGCCCTCGCAGAATAGCGAGCAATGTCAGGTTTGTGCAGCGCACCACAGTGGACTACCGCTGTTATGTCATTGTCGGAGAAAATCCTATCGATCAACGAACGGTCGAAGACGCTGCCCACCACTGTCGTGTCTTTCCCATCCACTACATCGAGCCCTACGACTTCGTGCCCATCGCGTCGCAACCTTGGCGCCAAGAACCGGCCGAGCCAGCCTGACGATCCGGTAAGCAAAATTGTGGTGTGCATAGTTTGAGTTTTTTTTAGTTAATTTAATCGAGGTTTATCGCCCCTGTTCATCGTTCCATTGCCCCCTTTCCCGCAAGAATCTTATCACGGAATTTGTCAACTCAAGACCTCCGCGTTTCAGCCTTCTTAGCGGAATTTAGATCGATCACGTAACTTTTTTGTCTGCCGGGCGTCAGGGCACGAAACGCTTCTGCAAGCACCGGGTCAGCTTCAAGAGCCTCGACAAGTTCATCCGGAAGTTCAAGTGCGTGTATCACTTTGGGTGGCTTGATGCCTGCTTCCGCATACGCCATAGCCTCCTCCAAATAAGCTTGGAGCGTGGGCTTCATCGCCTGCACTTGAGCGTTGTCCGTGAACCGGATCCTATCAGGATGCTGGGTGTTGGGTCCCTGTCTTTCCAAGACCGCTTGCGGATCTTTCATCAATGCCGCGTTGAAAAAACTCATGCGGTAGTCGCTCCGCAAGGCCCCGAGAAGTGTCAAGACGATCCTGCCTGCAGCCCTATTGCTGCCTGCCCCTAAAACTCACTTTCAAACGGCAATGCGAGAACTGATTCCCGGCGAGCGAATCCGGTTGGCCGACAAGTTCGATGATACCGGTCTAGTAGCCGACATGACCAAGACGATCACGTTGCGACCAGTCAGTTGCGGAACCGCGATTGAAATTCTGCATGAAGGACTTCCTGCGGCGATCCCCGCGGAAAGGTGTTATCTCGGTTGGCAGGAATCACTGTTGCAACTTGCCAATTTAGTCGAAGCGGACATTCCCGGTGGTGTCTGACGTACACATGAGAACCAGAATCACACGAACCGATGTCTAAACGCGATAAAACGACCGATGAAAGCCTCTGCCCAATTTCGCGCAACCCAAAGCAGCGGTTGGCGAGCAATGTACAAACCGACGCCATCAAAGCGAACTTTCCAGCGGGTCTTGCTCGTCCCGCACTGCGAGCGTTGGTAGCGGCTGGATGGGCGGGAGGCCGTCTTTGACATCGGCGAAGGCGAAGTCCCCGAGGGCGGTACGACCGATGTGCGTGAGAACAACGGCTTCCCTATTCGATTCTGATTTAGCATATTAACACTGCTCCTGACCACTTGCGCAACGGCCTGTTTCGTCGCTATCTACCGGCACCTTCATCAGCCAATGGTTACGACTCATCTCTAAATCCTTTCACAACATCCCATCCGCCAGTATGACGCGTCGCCAACTCAGCCGTAAGAAAAAAGCTTGCTTCGGCATCGTGACAACAGGCCTGTGCTTGCTGCTGATCGAATTCGCGTTAACGCTGCTGGGCGTCGGACGATCGACCGATCACACGGACCCGTTTGTCGGTTTTTCAAACCAAGTCCCCCTTTTCGAACCGTTCACCGATGACGCCGGGAAATCATGGCTGCGAACGGCAGAGAACAAATTGGTTTGGTTCAACGACCAACAATTCGGCGCTGCCAAACCAGCCAACACCCAACGCATCTTTTGCTTGGGTGGATCGACGACGTTCGGACGCCCCTACGACGACACCACGTCCTTCTGCGGTTGGCTTCGAGAATGGTTGCCGCACATCGACGCCACCACCAACTGGGAAGTCGTCAACGCCGGCGGTGTTAGCTACGCGAGCTATCGTGTTGCCACCGTGATGCAGGAATTGACCGCCTACGAACCCGATGTCTTCATCGTCTACACTGGCCAGAACGAGTTCCTGGAACGTCGCACCTATGCCGACTTCTTTGATCAATCCGATATGCAGCTTTGGCTCAGCGGGTGGCTCGCCAAGACTCGCACGTATGGCTGCATCGACTCGATCCTGCGGCGTCAACGCGACACGATACCGAATCCCAACGTCAGTGTGTTGCCCGCCGAAGTCGACGAACGACTCAATCACACCGTTGGCCCATCGGACTATGTTCGCGACAACGAGTGGCGCCGCGATGTTCGACAACATTTCCAGTTCAATCTCAATCGAATGATCGACATCGCTCGTGCATCGGGCGCGAAGATCCTGTTTGTCGTGCCGGCGTCCAACGAAAAGGATTGCAGCCCATTCAAGATCGAACCTGAGGCGACGGATTTCCAAGACGGCCAATCTGCTTTCGCTAAACGGGATTTCGCGCGTGCCAAGGAAGCGTTTCAGACGGCGCTGAATCTTGATATCTGCCCGCTTCGCGCCCCCGACGACTTTTTGGATATCGTTCGCGACTTGCCAGCAGCCGACGACGTTTGTGTGGTCGATTTCGACCGGCAACTGCGTGAGGTCTGCCTCGCCGAACAAGGGCACGATCTACTGGGCGACGAATACTTCCTGGACCACGTTCATCCGACCATCGACGTCCACCGCCGTCTGTCGCTGTGGATCGCCGATGCGATGCGCCGGTCCGATTGGCTATCACCCGGCGCGCTCGGCAGCAAGGATATTCCCAGCGAAACGCTCGCCGACGTGGACGCGTTGATCCAAAGTCGCATCGATCCGCGTAAACAAGGAGTCGCGCTGCGAAACCTCGCCAAAGTCATGCACTGGTCGGGCAAATTCGAAGTCGCCGAAGCCCGTGCTCGCGATGCGATCGCCAAACTCAACGGTGACGCCGAAAGTCAATTCATCTTGGCCGATTGCTTGCGATGGACCGGCCGGATCGATGAATCGGTACGGGTTTACCAACGTGCGGTCAACGAATTTCCTGGTGACCTGCGGGGTGCTCAGCGGTTTGGGCAGTTGCTCTTGGAACTTGGCCAATACGAAACGGCTCTGGGACTTTTCTCGATCGCGGTGATCGGTTGGCCGGAAACCAACCCGAGTCATTGGACGGCACGCTACCAACTTTCACGGGCGTGCATCGGCTTGGCTGACTATGAATCCGCGCGAACCGAGCTCCAGCATTGTCACGAGCATGATCCAACGAATATGGACGTAACGTTTGCGCTCGCCGAATCATGTGCCGGAGTCGGCGACACCGATACCGCCATTAAGCTTTACAATCGCGTCCTCGATGCCTTCCCCAACGATGTCGAAACCTACGTGCGTCTCGGCTACCTGCAGCTCAATCGCATGGATCCACAAGCCGCTGCCGCAAGCTTCGCCACGGCGCTCTCGCTCGCCCCCGAGCACCCCCAAGCCCAAGCAGGCAAAAGCATTGCGTCCCAGCTGATTGCCACCCAATCGAAGCCGAGCCCCCGAACGTAACTAGCTATCAGTGGAGGGCCATCACCCAATGCCATCTACTTTTGGCACCAAGCGGGTAATGTTCGAGTAGTGGAATTCGCCAGAATTCCCGCATTTGCTGTTGCATCACCAGGAACTCTGGCGAGTCCCACTACGAAAGTAGATGGCATTGGGCTATCGCCGAGGGAAGGCTGGGGTTTCGCATTTCACTTTGGATCCCATTGCGCTACCACATCGTTACTTCGTAGCCCAAACGAGGTTTCGCAAAGTCCACAAAGATTGACGCGACAGTGCTTGTTCATTGGCTAACCTGTGCGGTGACATCAAGCGATTTTCAATGCTGGATATCTATCGTCCGGACAAACATGAGGCTTTTCAGATCAAAGGTTCGGATCAAGCCATCGATGACCTGTGTTCAAAATTTGAAAAGAAGAAGCGGCAGTTAGTGGTAGGCCAGTCATAAGATCGAAGCTAACCCCCGCAAAGCGTTCCTTGTCGGCAGGCAGCTGCAACAGTTGTCGGCAGCCAGCGAGGTTGTCGGATATCGCTTGCGAACCGGACACCGTATCCTGCAGCAGGTCGAGGGGAGTTTGGGCCGTTTCCAATCAGCTCTCCCGCGCCCGTGATCACGCCCCCAGTGATCACGACCATTGTGCTGCCGAATCAATTTTGTACTGCCGAATGAATATCGAGTCTCATGCCTGAACCCGATCCAGCGAAAATCATCGCCTTCGCAACGCCCCAAGAGCTCGGCGGGTGGCTTGCGGTGAATCACGCCTCCGAAACGGAACTGTGGGTAAAAATTTTCAAGAAGAAGACGGGGATTCCGAGTGTGACTTGGGATGATGTCGTGATCGAGTCGCTGTGCTGGGGCTGGATCGACGGTATCAAGAAGTCAATCGATGACCAAGCGTATTTGCAGCGGGTCACTCCACGCAGACCGCGAAGTAACTGGTCCAAACGAAACCGAGCTCACGTGGAGCGTTTGATCGGCGAGGGGCGAATGACGGAACACGGGTTGGTGCATGTGCGGGCCGCCCAAGCGGACGGTCGGTGGGAGAATGCCTATGCGGTGAGTGAAATGAAAGTGCCAACGGATTTCCTTACCGCACTGGAGAGCAAGCCGAAGGCGAAACAGTTTTTTGAAACGCTCAATCAATCGAATCGTTATGCCATCGCGCACGGATTGACGAGCGCCAAAACTCCCGAAACCAGGCAGCGACGATTTGCAAAATTCATCGACATGCTAGTCCGCCAAGAAAAACCTGGAATGGGCTCCACCAAGACGAAAAGAGCGTAGCGAAAATCAGCGAGAAGAAGTCTCGGGGGCAGTTCGGCTTAAGAACCGTTCGGCAATAAGTTCGTCATTCGAATTTTGCTGCAACTCATTTGGCAGAAAGTGTTTTCGCCGTAGTGGACGATGTCACGAGTAGGACCGGGGACATCAAGAATCCACGACTGTTTTTGCAGCCAAACACAGAGCAAAGCTCAGCCAACGCTCTCGGTTTCCTCCTCCACCTCCGCCCCCCGTGCTGAAAGAAAATCGCCCAGTGGTTCTAGCTGCGGAATGTGCTCGCAAAACGTGCGGATGGTTACCAATAGTGGTACCGCGACCAGCATCCCTACGACTGACCATAGCCACGCCCAAAAGGTGACGGCAATAAATACCACTACGGTATTTAGCTTAAGGTTGCGTCCCACAAAGTAAGGGGTGACAAACTGTCCCTCGATCGCAGTCAAACCGTAGTATGCAACCGCGGGAAACAATCCTGCAATCACACCATCGAAGGTTAATAGCCCGACCACTAATGCAATGCCGGATCCGACGATCGCCCCGATGTACGGCACGAAATTGAACAAGCAGCCGACAACTGCAAACAGCAACGGGTTAGGCATTCCTAGTGCCCACATAACCATTCCGATTGCCGCACCGAGCGTTGCGTTGATGATAGAGATCGTTAGTAGATAACGAGACAACTTACGCTCGATGTCGCGAGCAATTTGCATTGCTTTTCGTTTGTCGCGGAATGTCGGCATGACATGAACGATCTTCTCGTAGAACATGTCGCCTGAAGCCAGTATGAACAGCAACAAAACCATTACCATCACGACCTGGACGACGATCGCTGGCGCTGTCGAAGCCAATATCCCTAAATAGCTTCTTTCTTGCACAACCACTTCTTGAACGTCTGCGTCCGAAGGCATCGCCGCATTCTCAATCTGATCAACGACCTCATTGACGGATGGACCATCTTGGTTGCCGCCAAGCGTTTCGCGGAATTCGCGTATCCGTTCTTCTAACTTCACACCGATCGTCGGCGCGTCTTCGATCCAAACGATGACGGGAACTGCCAATAGATAGGTTATCAGCAGGATTGCGGCAACAAGTGCTGTTACGATTAAGGTCGCAGCGATTCCCGCTGGTATACCAGCGCGTTCCATCAGTCGGCGGACCGGACTAAAAACCAAAGCCAATAGAAAGCCTAAGATCACCGGGGTCAGAAACACCTGTGCGTGCCCGAGTCCGCCAATCAGCAAGAGCAGGAAGATTCCGATCACTGCGCGACGATACCAGGTTCCGGTGTCACGCGAGCGATCTTCAGTGTCAATCGCGTTATCGGT
>NZ_ANOG01000088.1 GCF_000346295.1 Rhodopirellula maiorica SM1
TTGACGATCGATTGGCTTGGACGATCAAGCCTTGTTAGGACGTTTGTAAAAGGGAAGGGGGGTCACATTCGCAACCACGGTCTTCCCGCGAATATCAATTTGAAACTGTTTCGCATCGGCATACTCGGCATCGACATAGGCCATGACGATCGGATGACCGAGCGTCGGCGAGGGGCCACCGCTGGTGACAAAACCGATTTTCTTTCCATCGGCATCGAGCACGTCACAGCCTTCGCGTGCCGGCCGTTTGCCTTCAGGAATCATCCCCACGCGAACTTGTTTCGGACCTTCGGCCTTGACCGCACGCAGCGCGTCGTCACCAATAAACGAACGGTCTTTTAAATTACACGCGAACGACAACCCTGCGGAAATCGGATCGATCGACTCGTTTAACTCATGACCATACAGCGGCATACCGGCTTCCATTCGCAACGTATCGCGAGCCCCTAGCCCCGCCGCGGCAAAGCCTTCGTCGCGACCGGCCAGCATGATGTTCTCCCAAATACGGTTGGCTTCTTCAGCGCGAACGATCAATTCAAAACCATCTTCGCCAGTATAGCCGGTTCGGCTGAGGATCACTGGCTTTTTGAACTGATCAGTGATCGTCGCCTGGTAATATTTCAAACGGCTGGGATCAAATGTGAATAGTTTCTTACAAACATCAATTGCCTTGGGACCTTGGACGGCAATCATCGCTGTCAACTCGGTACGGTCGGACATCGTCACCGTAGGAAAATCGGGCAGATGTGGCGTGATCCAGTCCACAATTTTCTGATGATTCGACGCGTTGACGACCAACAAATGAAACCGTCGATCCGAAGGCGTCTTCAAATGCGATACCAAGACGTCGTCCAACACGCCGCCTTCGGCATTGCACATCAATCCGTAGCGAACGCCGCCCACCGGCAAATTTGATACACGGCGAGTCAACAGATGATCGAGCAGTTGTTCGCTGCCATCGCCGTCAAAGCGAATCCGTCCCATGTGCGAGACGTCAAAGAGGGCCGCCGATGTTCGACACGCTTGGTGCTCAGTGACGATCGAAGAATACTGGATCGGCATCTCGTAGCCCGCGAAGGGGACCATTTTCGCACCGGCGGACCGGTGCCATGCATCCAACGGGGTGGTGGAAAGCGAGGTATTCATGGCAAGTCCACTAGGGGCAGGAGTGTCCATCGATTTTCAGCACCAGCAAGGTAGCACAGAGCTACCGCAAGTGCGTTAGTCAGGGGGTAAGGCGGCCGTGATGTCAACGATCAGTGTGTGTCCGGCCGATGCCGACCAACTCGCGTCAGTTTATACGGAACACCGCGAGCGAAAAGCCCCAAGCCGCAATTGCGTTATCGCTTTCGCCGCTTCTTCTTTTGACGAGCTTCGTTCTTTGCGTTTCGTTCCCACCCGCTCCTTGCTGTGTTTCGGACGACGTGAGGCCACAGGCCCAGCTTCTGAGGAGTGGTTTTTAACCAAATCAAAAAACAGCTGCCGTTCTTGCAGGTCGATTTTGGCGATCTGTACCGTCAATAAATCTCCTAATCGAAATCGATTTCCGTCGCGGAACCCGACCAATTGTTGTCCCTGGCGCTCAAATCGGTAACGGTCTTGCGGCAACGCTGCGACCGGCAAAAATCCGTCAACCGGCAATTTGATACAACGCGCATGGATACCGTCGGCAAACACGCGGCTGACCACCGCATCAAGTTTCTCGCCCACTTTCTTTTTCAAGAAATGAAGCAGTTTTAACTCGATCAAATCACGCTCGGCCTGCTGCGCATTGCGTTCCATGTCGCTGCAATGATGGCCAAGCCGCAGCAACACCTGGAACGAATCATCAGGCGTTTTCTTGCCGTCGAGCAGTTTTTGCACCAACCGATGCACCGACAAGTCGGGATATCGACGAATCGGACTGGTGAAGTGACAGTAATGTTCCATGTCGAGTGCGTAGTGCCCTTCACGCTGCGGCCCATAGACCGCCTTGTTCATTGATTTTAAAACCGAAAAATTGACCGCTTGCTCCAGCGTCGTGCCCGCAACCTTGTCGAGCACCCGTTGGATTTCGAACCGACTTTCGAGCGATTCAACGTTGATTCCCAAGTCACGGACAAACAAGTGCAAATCACGGAGTTTACGGCGCTGCGGCGGTTCATGAATGCGATGCAGGAAATTCAATTCCAAATCGTCCAACCACGAAGCCACGGCTTGATTCCCAGCCAACATGAACTCTTCGATGATCTGGTGGCTCTCAGTGTTCTCTGACAAGTGCGCGCCGCGCACCTTGCCCGATTTGTCAAAATCCAATTTGACGTCCGGCATGTCCAACGACAACGAACCACCCTTGAAGCGAGCCTTTCGCATCTGCATTGCAAGGGTATGCATCCGTGAAAGCAGATCACAAATCTCATCGCCCCACGGTTCACGCTGGGCATCGGGGTTGGCTAGAAACTTGTCGACTTGCTCGTAGCTAAAACGCTTATCACTGAGGATCGCGGCATTGTGAACTTCGACATGCGTGATCGTCAGATCGTCGAGCATTTCAATTTCGACCGTCTTGGTCAATCGAATGCGATCCGGCTGCAGACTCGCCAAGTGGTTGCTGATGATTTCAGGAATCATCGGCACGACGCGATCGGGCAAATAGACGCTGGTCGCTCGGTTTTTCGCTTCTTCGTCCAGCACACTTCCTTCGGGAATAAAGCTGCTGACATCGGCGATATGTACCCACAAACGCCAACGTCCCTGTTCACGCTCGAGCGAAATTGCGTCGTCAAAGTCGCGAGCGTCAAACGGGTCGATCGTAATCGTCAGCAACTCGGTCAGATCTTTGCGTCCCTCTGGCACGACCTCGTCGTTAAATGCATCGGCTTGCTCGCGAGCCTCGTCCAGCACGCTTTCGGGAAAGTTGTCGGGCAATCCGTATTGACGCATGATCGTCAGCGTATCGATTGCCGGATTGGTACTGCTGCCCAATCGTTCAAGCAACACCGCTTCGCCACCATGACCATCGTCGTCGGGGAATTCGACCATTTCGACAAACACTTTGTCGTCGTCGCTGAGCGGCAACCCGCGAACGTCACCGATCGACACGGGTTGGCTGTAGGGCGTCCCGTCAAGGAACACCGCGGGCTCGCCACGAATCATGCGAAACGTGCCCGTGAATTGGCGTCGTGCACGCTGCAGTATTTCGACAACAACTCCCTCTTGGCCTCCCTTGCGACTCGGTTGGACCTTGACTTCGACGATGTCGCCTTCGAGGGCGCCGTGGGTCGAACCAGGAGGAACAAAGAGGTGCTCGGCAATTTCGCTTTCGTCATCGTGTTCGCCGGGGCGAACGAAACCAAAGCCGCCTCCCATCGCGCGGCGGAAGGTGCCGCGAACGTAGTCGCTGCCTCCTTCGAAGGCACCGGCGGGAATCACCAAGTGATTCGATCCGTAAACCACGCGGCCCTCGATCACGAGTTGTTTGACAACTCGCCGAAGCTCGCGGTAGCCATCGGAATCCAGCTTTAGCGCCTTGGCGATTTGCTTGGGTTTGCTGGGGCGGTAGACAGACGAGCTGATATGACGAAGCAGCTGGTCGGTTAATTCGGGTGATACATCCATTCAGAAAAAGATATCCGATTGATAGGTTCCGAACACTCCACCTGTGGAGACCGGCGGTCTCTTACGACACAGAAAGTGCTCGTCAGGCATCCGATTGGGCTGAAAAGCACCAAAACCCGCTTGCGATTTTAAGAGAAATCGTGGAATGCGGCAGCCATGTTAGAGCGATACCGCGCGGTTAGAGCCTGGGGATTGACTGTTTAGACGCAGTGATACGCCAAAAGGTTCACTTTATTTGCGTAGCCGATGTTCCCCCCCACGGCTGAAGACGCGATCAGGTTGGATTACAATTGCCCCCACTCTCCCACTCTCCCACTCTCCCACTCTCCCCACCGAATGCCCCCCATGCGAAGCACCGCTCCCTTCCTGGTCCTCTTGCTGCTGATCTCCACAGCCCTCGCCGATGGCCCCGCCGACAACGTGGCCGACCAAGTTCGCCCGGTTCCTCCCCTTGGAATCGAGCTCAGCCAGGCCGATCGCAACGAACTCGAGGGCGGTTTGGCACAGCTGAATAAGAAAATCGAGCAGCTCCGTAAATCAAAAAACACGAAGCTGCAATCGCTGATCCCCGATGTCGAGATTTTCTCGCGAGCGATCCGGGATGCAATTTCGCACCGAGAACTGTTTCACAAAAACGACATCACTAAAGCCCGAGAGGTGCTGGCCGAAGGACATGCTCGTGCAGACGCGTTAAACGAGGGGAACGCTCCCTGGACCACGCAAACCGGCTTGGTCGTGCGAGGATTTCGCTCACGTATCGATGACACCGTCCAGCCCTACGGAGTCGTCGTTCCTGAGTCGTACGATTTCAGCGGAGCAAGCGAGTATCGCACCGACATTTGGTTACACGGACGCGGCGAACGATCCACCGAGTCGCTCTTTATCCATGAACGAATGAATCGCGTTGGCAAAATCTCGCCCGCCAACACACTGATCGTGCATCCCTACGGTCGCTACAGCAACGCGTTCAAATTCGCAGGCGAAATCGACGTGTTCGAAGCCCTTGACCACGCCAAGTCGCAATACCGTGTGGACGAAAACCGTATTAGCATCCGTGGTTTCTCAATGGGCGGGGCAGGTTGCTGGCAATTTGCAGTGCACTATCCAAGCCGATTTTTTGCCGCGACGCCAGGTGCCGGTTTCTCGGAGACTCCTGAATTTCTGAAGTCGTTTCAGGGCGAAACACTGTCGCCAACTTGGTACGAAGAAAAACTGTGGCAATTGTATGATTGCACCGGCTACGCAAATAACCTGTTCAATTTGCCAACCATCGCTTACAGCGGCGAACTGGACATCCAAAAACAAGCCGCCGACATCATGGAACAAGCGATGGGCGATCAGGGGCTGAAGCTAACACACCTGATTGGTCCCCAAACCAAACACGCGATCCACCCCGATTCGCTAGAAACAATCGAAAGCAAACTCGCCAATCTTGCCGACCGAGGACGTGATCGCGTCCCGACGACCATCGACTTCACCACCTACACGCTGCGTTACAACCGTTCGTTCTGGCTGACCGTCGATGAACTGGCCGAGCACTGGAAACGGGCGACCGTCAACGCCACGTTGTCTGGTTCCGAAAACACGATTCGCGTCACCGTTGATGGCGTTCGCGGGATCCAGCTTGATCTCGCCGCCGGCGACGCCCCGTTCCACCCCCGCCAACCGGTTCAAATCGAGATCATTGAATTCGGTTCGAACCACGACAGCGAATCTGCCACCACCCGGCAAATCCTAGTCGGCCCGCGGCCGGAATCGGACCGATCATGGCACTGCCAAATCCATCGCGATGGCGATCAATGGAAAATCGGATCACGTCCGGCAACCTCCGGCATTGCAAAACGACATGGTGTCCAAGGACCGATTGACGATGCGTTCATGGATCGATTCATTATTGTCGCTCCCACCAGCAAAGGATTTCACCCCGAGACCGACGCCTGGGCAAAATCTGAACTGGATCATTTGGTGCATGAGTGGCGTCGCCAATTCCGCGGCGATGCGATCGTCAAAAAGGACACGGAAATCAGCGACGACGACATCGCGACCAGCCATCTGATTGTGTTCGGCGACCCCGCCAGCAACGTGTTGCTGAAATCGATCCACAGCGAACTGCCCATCCGCTGGAATGAAGAAGGAAGCCGCGTGACGACGGGCGAGAACCACAAATCGCTTGACGCTGCGAACCACGCGCCGGTGATGATTTACCCCAATCCAAAGAATCCGGACCGCTACGTGGTCATCAACAGCGGGTTTACGTATCGCGAATACGCCTATCTCAACAACGCACGCCAAGTCCCCAAGCTTCCGGACTGGGCGATCATCGACATTCGTACGCCAGCCGACTCGCTATGGCCCGGCAAAGTCGTCGACGCCGGATTCTTCGACGAAGCATGGAAGATGAAGTAGTCCGCCCAGCCAACCTTAGCTAAACGCGGCGGGCAAAATCGGGTAAAACGGCGATTTGCGGAATGACACTCGATTTCTTTAAGAACGGACCCGATATGCTTCCTGTCAGCCAAGTGATTCGTAACCGGCGGACGATTAAACCGACGCAGTATTCACAGCGTGATGTGGACGAGGCAATCGTCAACGAATTGCTTGAAAATGCAAATTGGGCACCAACGCATGGTATGACCGAGCCCTGGCGGTTCACGGTGTTCTGCGGCGATGCCCGAATTCGATTGGCCGAATTCTTGGCCGACACCTACAAGAGCTTGACCACCGAGGAAACGTTCAAGCAAAAGAAATACGACGGGATGCGAGCGAACGCCACTTGTGCTCCGGTCGTGATTGCGATCGGTATGAAACGCCAAGCAAGCGAAAAGATCTCGTTGTTGGACGAACTGCTGGCTGTCGCTTGTGCGGTGCAAAACATGCACCTGACCGCCGCCGCATATGGGCTAGGTGGTTTCTGGTCGACCAATGTCGCCGCCACCAGCACGCAGATGCGAGATTTCATCGGACTCGAAGAGAACGATCAAGCCCTTGGTCTGTTCTATCTCGGTTACCCTCAAGGCGATTGGCCCGAAAGCAGTCGTGGCAGCGTGGAGGCCAAAGTCCGCTGGGTTCGCGATTGAATGAAGTAGGTGGCAAGCGGCCGGGTGTTTGGGAAAGCTTGTTGCCATTCAAGGAAGGGCCATGCCGCCCGAAACTCTTGGCGAGTTTCGCTACGAGGGGATTCCGCCCGAAACTCTTGGCGAGTTTTGCTACGAGGAGTTTCGCTACGGCGGATCTTTGACACGCGTGGCGGCCTATCCCCCACTTTACTCGGGTTCGTAGGCCAAGTTCGGGCTGAGCCATTTTTCGATTTCCGACAGCGGTTTGCCTTTTCGCTTGGCGTACGCTTCGATTTGATCCTTGGTCATGCGATCGACGGTAAAGTAGCGTGATTCGGGATGACCGAAATACAAACCGCTGACGGCCGCACCGGGGTACATCGCATAGCTTGATGTCAACTCGACCCCGGTATTGTTCTCGGCATCGAGCAAATCAAACAGCGTTCGCTTTTCAGTGTGATCGGGACAAGCCGGGTAGCCGGCTGCCGGACGAATGCCACGATACTTCTCGCTGATCAACTCGTCTTTATCGAGGCCTTCGTTTTGCCCAAAACCCCAATCCTTACGAGCACGTTCGTGCAACAACTCCGCGAACGCTTCGGCAAACCGGTCCGCGACCGCTTGCACCATGATCGCCTTGTAATCGTCCAATTCCTCTCGGAACTTCTTGGCCAACTCATCGGCTCCGATCCCAGCGGTGACGACAAAGCCACCGATGTAATCCTGACGGCCACTATCGACCGGTGCGATGTAATCGGCAAGCGATCGATAATCCTTTTGGCCTTTCCGCTCCCACTGCTGACGCAAGAAATGGAAACGCGACAACTCGGTGCTACGTGATTCGTCGGTGTACAGAATCACATCGTCACCGTCGCTGGCCGCAGGCCAAAACGCGTAGGCCGCGTTGGCTTTCAGCGAACCATCGGCAATGACTTGATCCATCAACGCGTTCGCATCGTCATAGATTTTTTTGGCTTCTTCTCCGACCAGGGCATCATCGAAAATCTTGGGATATTTGCCCTTCAATTCCCAAGTCATGAAGAACGGCGACCAATCGATGTACGGCCGAATCTCGGGAAGCGGGAAATCCTGCAGAACTTTCACGCCGGTAAACGAAGGCTT
>NZ_ANOG01000089.1 GCF_000346295.1 Rhodopirellula maiorica SM1
TCTACTGGATCGGGCTCCCATGCAATTGCGCCCACCGGATCTCCCTCGATTCGAAATGCAAGCCCAGTCGATTTCTTGGCGAGGTTGCTCTTGCCCGACAACAACAACCGTCGGTCTTCATTCTTGGGGTCAACCATTAAATGCCAAACAGAGCGGCAGACCCCGGTGAATGCTCTTGACCCCATAACGAGATCATCCGCCGTCGTGGCAGCGGCTTTTCGACTATGTGAGACGATCAAAACGGCCACGCCATACTGGTCCGCCAACGCAGCGATCGGTGCGAGTTTCCCTCGCACTTCATTGTCGCGATGGGAATCGGTTCCACTGCCAAGATACGAGCCGATGGGGTCAATAATAAGTAGCTTGACATCGCCGATGTCTTGTATCGCCTCTTCGATGACCCCAACGTTACTCAACGAAACAAACCGATCAGCGGTATCGTCTTCATCATCTGGATCGTACATCCCGCCCAAGATATGGCACTTGCTTAGATTGGCACCCTGTACACGCAATCGAGGCTTGATCGTATCAGCGGGATCATCTTCGGCTGTCAGCATCAAAACGGACCCGCTATCGCATGGTGTTCCATCAGGCCAGTCGCGACCTGTCGAAACAATCGCGGCGATTTCGCAAGTCAAATAACTCTTGCCCAATCCCGGCCTTCCGTTCAGCAAAGTGAGTCGGCCGATGGCAATCCGGGACGGCCATAGCCAATCGATAGGCTTCTCCGCTACCTCGCTCATCGTGAGAATCCGGGGCTTCAAAATCGGCTTCCTTGGTCGCTCTGCATTCGATTCTTTGGGTTCCTGCGGCTTAGACATGGTCGCACCCCGTTTTATTTGCGGCAACGAAATTTCGCAGATCATCCACGTCATACCGGATCAAACGACCAACACGCACCACCGGAATCTTGCCTTTGGAACGCAACCCCCAAAGAGTTCGAGGAGAGGTCGCGAGCCATTTCGCTGCATCACGCTCCGAGAGCAACTGTGGCTCAACCTTTGGCTGCTTATGCATCAACGCGTTCCTCCAGCATTTCGCTCGCAGTCATGGTGCCGGTGTTGCGTGCAATACGCTTGGCAGTAGCTCCACGCATTCCACGCTCTTCATCCTGCCCGGATGGCTCCGCGCGGCCTACCAGGTCGCGATCTTGATAGAGTCCCGCAAGCAACTTTGCGACAGACCGGAAGCGACGTTTTCCTGTTGGTTCCATGAAAATCTCTCAATAGGGTTAACAAACTCAACCCCCGGATTCTGAAACCAGGATCCAATCAACGAAATCAGTTTTTTGAATTTTCCTTTTATCCTTGTTTCCTTCTTTTTCGCCCCCGTCGATCGAATGGCCAAGGCCCCCTACCTAGACGGTCCCAAGCTCGAATAAGACAGTCACGAATCGACGATTGCTCAACGGGCTCCCAGCCTCGTGTTGGAGCTACTTTTTCAAGCCACTTCTGGAGCTCGCCATAGGTTGGATGCTCCTTCGTGTCGATGCCAAATTCAGCAAGAAGAGCGTCGTCTCGCTCAACACGCCAATCCTCTGGAGACTTTTCCGACGCCATAGTGTCCTTAGCTAGTGTTTGCTCAAATTCCGCAATTACCGTCCTCACCACAGCATCAATCCGACCAAACCACCGGATTCGCTCAGATTCGTCATATGCCTCCCAATCATCGACAAACCGCTTAAGAGGACTGCCCGTTTGTCGGGCACATTCAGGCCACAACTCTTCTGAGTCTCTAGTGACCCTTAGATAGACGGCAACCGCAGCGGCGCGGACACATAACTTGTAACGAATTGGGTTATCCAAGAAGCGAAGATCCGATGCATCCAAGAGCGGTTCATTCACCCCCAACGCATTGAGTAATTCTCGAATACGAACTGCTGTTTGGGCTGCGTCCCAACGGATGTCAGGTGAATTGGGGTAATTGTCTCGACTGATGCGGTAGGTGGAACTCGCTTCCTTAATGAATAAGTACAGCTGCTCCGTCTTGCACTTGTTCGATCGCCTCGCATCAATCATCTGATCGACTTAGGGATCATCGAACGAGGCAAGGGGCGTGCGTTCATGCTCTCTCGTAAGTTCTATGAGTTTGTCGGCAAGGCCGCTGACTACACTCGCCGCAAGGGTCTCGATCGCGAACACAATTTGGCGTTGCTGAAGAAGCACATTGATGAAAGCGGAGAGGCAGGAGCGAGTCTCGATGAACTCGCTCAGGTTTTGCCGTCTTTGCCTAAGGAAGATGTACGAAATCTGCTTCGGATTCTGAAGTATCGAGGTATCGCGGACACCCAAGGTCGGGGACCGGGGGCTCGGTGGATCGCATCGGAAGAGGGCGGAAATGAATCGTAAGAGCCCACTTTTTTCGTCGTATT
>NZ_ANOG01000090.1 GCF_000346295.1 Rhodopirellula maiorica SM1
AGCGGTTCGCATCATAGCGGCGTCGCAGCAGCGATTGCTCGCGCGGACGAGTTGAGTTAAAAACGTACGCCGCACCAAACCGGCCCCGGTCAACCGATGCACGCCTCAAGTTTCTTCTTTGAACCTCTAACCAACAGTGACGTCTGTGTTTCATGTCACCAAGTCGCGGTCCAGCCTGGTATTGCGCTTGAAGTCGTTCATTCGCAATACCGTCATGGACCTGCCGCAGCCAAAGGCATCTCGTGCCAAGATTGCCACATGGGTGCTGTCCCTGGCAAAGCCGAGGGTTACGAATATTGCCACGCTGCCGTGCTGAACGACAAACCGTATGGTGAACCTAAAAAGCACGCAAACCATTCGTTTTGGGGGCCGGGCTACCCGATCGCTCACCCGGGGATTTTCCCTCATAACCCCAAAGCCAAGCAATACTCGCCTCGCGAGTGGCTCGAATTTGATGATCGTGCAGGCTGGGGAACCGAAGCCTTTGAGCAATCGGTAACACCGGGGATGCACTTCCCACCGCCGTGGGACAACACCGACGACCGCCGAGACGCACGCCGTATCATTGACGCGAATCTGCTGAAGATCGAACAGAAACGCTCCTCCGCCGTGATCACACTCGAAGCGGGTGTGGATGTCAAAGGCCCCATCTTTTTGAGTCAACCTCGCGCCGGATCGCCGCTGAACATCGCCTACCGGGTTTCGAATATCAGCGAAGGCCACAACTTGCCTACCGGATCGCTCGGAGCCCAGCCTCAGCTATGGTTGAATGTCGCGTTGATCGATCCTGATGGACAACGAGTATGGGAGAGCGGTTACTTGGATTCCAATGCCGATCTTGCGGACATGAATTCATATGACGTGGCAAAGGGGCGGGTGCCGCGAGACAAGGGACTATTCAATCTGCAAACCAAATTTTTGATCAACAATGTTCGCGGCACCGACCGCGAAGCGGCGTTGCCGCTGAACTTCAGCGTAGATCAATTGGTCTTTCTGCGTCCCGGCGCCGTACCGGTCAGTGTGCTGAATCATCCGCCGCTGATCCGCATGGAAGCCCATTCGATCCCGCCGCTGGATCATCGCATGCCGAAGTACCACATCCCTGCGTCGGTGATGAAAAAGAAAGGACCGTACCGATTGAGCGTTCGCATGCGAAGCCGGATGGAACCACCCTATTTCATGCGACAGATCAACAGTACACCCGACATGCTTCGCCGCATGTCGGCCAATATGTTGGACGTGCGACAAAGCAGCCACACGTTCTTGGTTCAATAGTCTTAGGTCGATAGTCCAATACGCAATCCATTTCATCCTTTAAACCAATCGTTGTCGTGAACCAGACCATCAACATTGTCGATTCTGTGGTCAGCCAGCTTCATGCTGCTCGCCGGATGGCTTCACGGCAATTCGTTGGACCGTTTGGAGTCGCAACTCGCATTTGGCTCGGTATCGTGATGGTGCTTGGGATCGTTGCAGCCGGCGGGATCGGCAACGCCCAGAGCCCGACGCGGCTACCGAGTGTCAAACACCCCACACGATTACCGGCAGTGGAAAGGCCGGTCGAAGCAGCCCCGGTCGACAGCGACACCGACAGCGACAGCGACAGCGACAGCGACACCAACATGCCGATCACTCCCGAGGAATCGGTATGGGTCCTTCCGGAGACCGAGTTTCTCACCGATCGGTTTTATCAATCGCTGCAGACTCGCGTCGCCCAGCGACCGGAACATGACTCGTTGCCTTTGGCGCCAGAACCGATGACCAGCGGTTTGTTGGAATTCCCCGATCCTGTGCTGCGATCGAATCCGCCGGTCGAGAGCGATCCGTCGCTGTTTGGGAACCAACTTCCATTTGATTCGACGACGGGCGCAGCGAGCGATTTGTCCATCGATCCGACCGATGAATGCTCGTCACCAGCAGCGCGAGATTACTCGAATGATTTCTCGCCGACGCCGATTCCGAACACCTCGATGTACCACGATGGGCAACGTGAACAGTTGCCGTACGATGCCAAGGCCGACGTGCCAACTCAATACCCGCTGGTACAGTGGGGACGCCAATGGTATGGCGATGGCATCACGCCCAAAGGGATCGATTGCTTCGGCCCCACAAATCTCGTTCGTCCCAAATTCTATTTGTATGGTGATTACCGCACCGGGATTGCATCCGGACGGAATGCTGCGGGACGCACCGACAATTGGGCGAGCCGTTTGAATCTAGACATGGATTTACAGCTGACCGACACCGATCGATTGCATGGATTCGTGGGCCCGCTGGATAAGAACAACCAATTCACTCGCTGGGAAAAAGTCGGCGACGACATCAAATACCGGAGCGAATTCGATTTGACTCCGGTGACCGGATTTTACGAAGGCGATCTCGGCGTGTTGATGGGAGCATCCCAATCGCGAACCTCTCCGTTCGAGTTGCCGTTTACGATTGGTTTGGTTCCGCTGTTGTTCCAAAACGGAATTTGGATGGAAGATGCAGTCACGGGTGCAGCGTTCGCATTGCCATCGGGACACAGCCGGTTGTTGAATTGGTCCAACTTTGACGCAACCTTCTTTGCCATCGTCGATCAAATCAACAGCGCGGCATTTGGTAGCGATGAACATGCCGCACAAGCCTTTGGCACCGCGTGGTTCATCGAAGCTTATGACGGGTACATTGAAACCGGCTACGCCTATGTTCGTGATCGCAACCAGAGTGAGCGGAGTTACCACAATATTACTGCCAGCTTCACGCGTCGTTATTTTGACCGAATCAGCAACAGTGTCCGGGTGATCGTTAACTCAGGACAGGATCTGGCCAAGGACGACCGGACTGCCGACGGAGCGTTGTTGTTGGTCGAGAACAGTTGGATCACCGCAAATCCATTAACGTTTGTCCCCTATGCCAACTTTTTCTACGGCTGGAACCGGCCTCAATCAGTCGCTCGAGCGGGAGGTTCCGGAGGGATTTTGCGCAACACCGGGATCAATTTCGAATCGGATGGACTCAATGGTTTTGCCACGCTTGATCCGACCGCAGCCGACACCGCCGGTGGAGCGGTCGGCGTCGATTTGATCGCCGACGATCTCGGTCACCAATGGTTGCTCGAATTGGCGTATGTCTCACCACATGGCAACGGCAACCCCGCAGTTCCGGCGGATCAATTTGCAGCGGGAACGCGTTATCAAATGCCGCTGACCAACGCCACCTTGTTGCGTTTTGACCTGATGTACGGCTGGCGTGGCGAGCTCGAAGACGTCTATGGGACGCGGATGGAATACCGCTGGAAGTTTTAGCGTTGCTGGCAGCTTTACTTCACCCT
>NZ_ANOG01000091.1 GCF_000346295.1 Rhodopirellula maiorica SM1
GCACGTCGGCTGCTCTCATTCCTCGCACTCCACAGCGGCCAGTGCGAATCAAGCCTCCATTGGGGCTGAATCGGTTTCGAGTGCGTGTTGCTGTCACCATCATTGCCACCGAGAAGAAAAGCCGGGATCCCACCAGCATTTGGCGGACGGGCGGCAAGCAAAAGATGATTCGGCGGAGGGGGAAAACCAGCCACCGGCGAAGCACGATTCTGATTCGTGCAGTATTTGCCAGCACTTCTTCGCATCACGTCATGCGATTTCCCCAATCAATGGCAACTTTGCTTGGTTTGCTGCCACGCCGTCTGACGGTAGCGTGGTACGAGACGATGTGATTGTCTCGGGAACCTTTCTCTGCAGCCTCTCGCTACGAGGACCGCCTCGGGGCTGAACGCTTGTTTCGTTCAATCCCGTTGCTTGAGCGTTTTGTCGTTTCACCCCGGTTGGTGCTGCTGTTTTGGAATCAGTGTGCGCTCGCGGTGGGTGTTGAAGCGATTCGCTTAGGCGTCTTCTCCATGCATTGAAGGTGCGTTTCCATGGCTATTGTCCATGATATGCCCTCCGATCAAAGTTGGTGGTCACGATTATTGACAACCGACTTTTGTCCGTGGGCGAATCGTTTCGTTTACTGGTTAAAAGAGCCCGTAGGCTGGTTTGCGTTGGCGACCGCGATCAGCGTGATTATCGGTCTGTACTTTAGTCCCATCGGTTGGACGCTCGCCGCGTCATTGACTGCGATCATGGCTACTGGGATGGCGTGGCCTTGGGTTGCCGTTCGGGTGACGCAGTGCGACTTGCATCCGGAAACCGATGCGGTTCACGAGGACACCGCATGCCGCATGGTGCTGAGCATCCGCAATCGAATTCCGATTCCCGTTTGGGGCTTGGCGATCGAAGCCTATTTGGAAAACATTGCAAACGATGATAACGTTCCTACCGTGGGTTTGGCCTGTGTTCCGCCGCTTTGCACCGCCGATTACTGCGTCAACGTGACACCAACGCTTCGCGGACATTATCCAACCACAAAGCCTCAAGTGGCGTGTTCGTTTCCGTTTGGCATTTGGACGGCGCGACGCGAACTGCGTGACGTCCGGCCGCTGACGGTTTGGCCGAGGGTTTACCGGGTGCTGGGAGTCCTGCCAATCATCGGACAAATCAACGCCGACGAGGGTGACGGCAGTCGTGGCGGCCGCAGCGGAGATTTTGTCGGCGTACGGTCGTTCCGCCGAGGCGATTCTGCCAAACACGTCAATTGGGTTGCATCAGCGAGATCCGAATGTTTGATCGTGACCGAGCGAGGCGGACCGCAATCGGTGGAACTTGATGTGTTCATTGACACGTCTAGCAATGCGAGTCGCGAGTCGTTGGCGCGACGCATTCGAGTTGCGGCCAGCATACTGGATTCGCTGCATCAATCACGGATTCGGGCGCGAGTGCGGCTGGGCAATGACCGACTGACTTACAAGTGTGACTCACGCGGTCGACGTCAGATGCTGGATGCGTTGGCGGGCGTTCCCGTGGATGGAGAACCCTGCGAGCCTATCCATCGAGCGAACGCGAAGGCGAGGATCGGCATTTCCGGTTCGGCAAGCGGCGAGGTGGTGATCCAGATTCAAGACCCCTTGGGCAGTCGACGGGCCGGAGGTGCAACTCGCGAGATCTTCATTGGTCTCCGCGACGACTTGGCCACGGCGATCGCTGGTTTGTGGAAGGAGATCCGAGATGCGGACGTTGCAGCTTGACCGCCGGACTTACGAAGCGATTGTGCTGGCGGTGCTCTCGATCATCGCGGTCGCTTGCCTTCGTTTCTACGTCGAATCCCGAGTGCTCTTCATCGCGGAGATGTTTTTAATCGCAGCGTTTTTTGCGCGGAAGTCGTGATGACGTCGCGACAGCGTCGATGGTCGATTGCGATGGTTGTCGTACCGATCGTTGCCGCTGTGGTTGCAAGAGTCTTCGGATCGCCGATTGCTTTCGAGATGACCGCATTGACGACGCTCGCTGCCGCTTCGCTTGCGATGGCGATCGGATCCGAGCGAATCCAACCGATGTCGCTGGTGTCATCCGGCTTCCTCACTCTGTTTGCGGTCGCCATTTCGGATAGTCGCCACGCCGTTTTGATCGCGATCGTTTGGTTGGCGGTTTGCGTTTGGCATTTGATTGCCAATCATTGGGAACGACTCGATCTGTGTGCGGTGCAACAAGTGCATCGGGGCAAAACCGTACGTCCGGCTTCGGTCGTCGTCGCGGTTGCCATTTGCATTCTCAGCGGACTGGTGGTTCGCGACCGGTTTGGTGAATCGAAGCGATTTAGCGGTGGATTTATGCCGACCAGCGGCGGATCCAAATGGTCGGACCCGGCCGCTCGTAGTGGCGTGGGAACAGGCGATGCAACGATTGCCGCCAAGGACCACGCGGAATCGTTTGGTGCGGTCGAGTCGGATCTGTTTTTGGAATCGACACAGCCATCGTTGTTCGACATGTACAACGACGCCATCGGCGAGCCCAAGAAAAAGAACAAGTGGGAACGACGTCAAGGTTTGGCTCCTGAAAAGATGATCGAGACGCACGAACAAACCGCGAAGAGCGAAAAGGGGGGCAGCTCGTTCTCGACCGATCGCATGCCGCCGAAGAAGCATTTGCATTTGAAGGACTCGCCCGAAAACGCGGTGATTCAGTGGGCAGGTCCCACCGGCATCCGCTTGGCAATGAACCGCTATGACACGTTTGAGGGTTCCGATTGGACGAACTCGGCAACGCTTGGCAATGAAAAGCTGGATCGTCGCGATTATGACGGGGCGGCTTGGTTCATGGATCCGAAGTTGTCGTCACCGACAAGATCCGCCGCGGAAGTGAACTTGTTGAAAGTCCTGCGGCTCGATTCGACGCGACTTCCCGTACCCATGTTGACGATGGGGGTGCATGTCAAGGACGTCGACCGGCAAGACTTCTTTGGAATCGAAGACGACGGATCATACTTTATGCCTGGTCGTGAAAAGGTCCCAGCGTTGACCGTGGTGAACGTCGCATCGACCAAGATTGCGGAGGACGAATTGTGGGATAGGCTTCCACTTCACACGTGCTCCCTAAATTTCGATCAAAACGAGGATGCGGCGAGCACGGAGTTGAGCGAACCCTCCCAGGCCGCTGTCGCGTCCGACCCTCCCGCAAGCGGGAGGGTGAAGTTGAGTTTGGACTCTCACCCGCTACGAGATTGTGCGACGCAGTGGACCGCCGGTTGCGATCATCCGTACGAAAAGCTGCAAGCGATCGTCTCGCGGCTCCGATCGGATTTCACATTTGATCGCTCAGCGGAAACCACGGACGAGGATTCGATCGCCGGTTTTCTAAAGACGCGACGAGGCGGAGATCACTTGTTCGCAACCACTGCGGCGTTACTTGCTCGCGAAATCGGTTTGCAATCCCGTTTAGTGACGGGGTTCTACGTGAGACCCTCGGCCATCGACATCACAGCCGGACACACCAACGTGTTACCGGATGACGTTCACGTTTGGGTCGAAGTCCAACTTGATGACAACCGTTGGTTCGAGATTGAGCCGACGCCGGGGTATCGACAGCCAATCTATACACCGTCGGCATGGCTGGTCACGCAGCAGTTTGCCGCGGCACATTGGCCACACGCGATCGGATTGATCGCCGCCGCGGGGTTGTTGTTCCTCACACGTTTGTTCTGGATCGAATTGGCGCTGAGCGTCTTGTATCGAATTGGCGTGATCGTTTGGCCGCGAGGCCGGATGGCTTTGGCGATGCGTGTGCTGCAAACGCGAGCTAGGTACGCCGGTTGTTCACGGATCGCCGGTCGACCGCAACGGGATTGGCTGCTGTCGATCACCTCTACCCACGACCCGCTCCTAAAAACCGCTCGTCGGTTTTGCGACGCCGCCGACCGGGCTGCGTTCGCGGAGAGTGAAAACACATTCCACGAAGACAATGTCTCAAACGAGTTACTCATGAATCTGAAAATCCCCGTCCTCCGACAACTCGCCTCGGAGACTACTGTATGAACCTACTTGAAAATACACCCGATGTCGCTTTAGCCAGTGACTCGCTCGACGGTCTGCGGCGCAGTCTCAATAGCGTGCTGTTGGGCAAAGAAGATGCGATCGAATTGGTAATCGCGTGCTTGCTTGCCCAAGGTCATTTGCTGCTGGACGATTTACCGGGAACCGGCAAGACGACGCTTGCCAAAGCGATTGCGGCGTGCGTCGGCGGCAGATTGGCGCGTGTGCAATGCACGCCCGACTTGTTGCCTTCGGACGTGACCGGTTTCAACCTATTCAACCAGAAAACACGCGAGTTTGAGTTTCGCGCTGGGCCGGTGTTCGCGGACGTCCTACTGGCTGACGAACTGAACCGCACCACGCCGCGAACGCAAAGTGCCTTGCTTGAAGCAATGGCTGAACGCCAGGTGACGATCGACGCGGTTGAGTACACATTACCGAAAACGTTTTTTGTGATTGCGACCCAAAACCCGATCGACTCGCACGGCGCGTACCCGCTTCCCGAAGCTCAATTGGATCGGTTCACCATCAAGATGAAAATCGGCTATCCCGATCGTGCGTCCCAGATGGGAATCCTGGAAGCGGCATCTCGGGCGGATGCAAACGGCGATGCGGCTTCGAGTGTGCTGTCGCTCGATGAGCTTGCACGACTTCAATACGCCGTCAAAACGATCACGGTGCATCCGCGAGTTCGAGAGTACTTGGTCGATCTGGTCGAAGCGACTCGCGGCGACTCGGCGATTCAATTGGGCGTCAGCCCACGAGGGATGTTGCTATGGCAACGCATCGCTCAAGCGTGGGCGATGTTGCAAGGCCGGGACTTCGTCACCCCCAGTGACGTGCTGCACGTCGCTCGCCCGGTGTTGTCGGTCCGACTGCTGACGACCAGCGAGGATAGCGGCGGCGTGATTAACCGTTTGCTCGATACTGTCCCTGCACCGGAGTACCGATGATCGTT
>NZ_ANOG01000092.1 GCF_000346295.1 Rhodopirellula maiorica SM1
GATTTGCAAAATGCGATGAAGTCACACGGGATCAAATGCGTGCCTTGATGAATCAATTGGTAAAACGAGTGCTGGCCGTTGGTGCCCGGTTCACCCCAGAAAATCGGACTGGTGTCATAGTCGACACGGTCGCCCGACAAGGTGGTCGATTTGCCATTGCTCTCCATCGTCAATTGCTGCAAGTACGCGGGGAAGCGTTTCAGGTATTGATCGTAGGGCAGCACCGCGACCGTTTTTGCGTCGAAAAAGTTGGTGTACCAGACGTTCAACAATCCCATCAGTGCGGGCAAGTTTTGATCCAGTGGCGCGGTGCGAAAGTGAACATCCATTTCATGAAATCCGCTCAGCATCTCGCGAAAACGATCCGGACCAATCGCCAGCATCGTCGACAACCCGATCGCCGAATCCATTGAATAGCGGCCGCCGACCCAATCCCAGAATCCGAACATGTTCGCGGTGTCGATCCCGAATTTGCCGACTTCGTCCGCGTTGGTCGAAACCGCCACAAAATGTTTCGCGACGGCCGATTCGTCGCCACCCAGCCCCGCCAACAACCACGTGCGTGCAGAGCGAGCATTGGTCATCGTTTCCTGAGTCGTGAACGTCTTGGACGCCACGATGAACAGCGTTTCGGACGGATCGAGATCCTGAGTCGCCTCGGCAAAATCGGTTCCGTCGACGTTGGAAACGAAGCGAAAGTTCAGTTCACGATTGCTGTAGTGTCGCAGCGCCTCGTATGCCATCACAGGCCCAAGATCCGAACCTCCGATCCCGACATTGACAATATTGCGAATTTTCGCGCCGGTGTGACCTTTCCATTGGCCGCTGGTCACGCGGTCACAGAACGCCGCCATCTTGTCCAGCACCGCGTGCACGTCGGGAACCACGTTCTCGCCTTCGAATTCGATTTTGGCGTCGCGCGGAGCACGAAGCGCGGTATGCAGCACCGCGCGATCCTCGGTCGTATTGATTTTTTCGCCGCTGAACATCGCATCGATGCGATCTTTCAAGTTCGCCGATTCGGCCAAAGCGACCAACAGTTTGACCGTTTCTGAGGTGATCCGGTTTTTCGAGTAATCGAGGAACAATCCGAGTGCTTCGAGGCTGAGCGTTTCAGCTCGCTGAGGATCTTCGGCAAACCACTCGCGGAGATGTTTGTCCTTAATTTCCGCGTGGTGCGACTGCAGAGCTTGGTAAGCGTCACGAGAAGTCAGACCGTCAGTGGCTGTGCTGTTACTCATCCCAAAAAATCCTTCGATAAATCATGATCGTGAAAGTGGTGCCCTCATTCTCTACGAAGATTCACAGCCAGGGAACCTTGGGTAGCTCCAGTTTTTTAAAGTCGTTGATCGCTCCGCGATCAAAACGAGAATCTAGAAAAACGAGAGCCATCAAATCTCAAGCGATCGATGCGTTATGTCACAAAATCCGTCCCCGCAAAACGCCATGATCGCGGAGCGATTAGCGACGATTATCCAAACAGGCCTTTTTTCGGCAGGATCGTTTCCGCTCGTCCAGCTGCCTTTTCCGATTTCTTTACCTGTTTGCGGATCGCTTTGTCGGTCGCCGCCTCAGGCACATTGGCAAACACCTCGGCGTATTCTCGCAGCGCCGCGTCGTGGTCTCCGGCAGCGGCATACGATTGGGCCAACATCAGAAACAATGCCGGTTCGTAATTTTCCGACGGATGCCGCAACGACTGCATCTGCTGGGCCGCTAACTTGGGCTGCCCACTTTCGAGCAAATTGATTGCCGCGATGCGAACACACGGTGGGTATTCAGGATCAAGCTCGATCGCACGCTGGAAACAACTCTCCGCCTCCGCTTTTCGCCCCTGGTTCTCGTACCAGCTTCCGATTCCAAGTTGGACATCAATATCGTCTTGATGCGAATTCAGGGTGGCCGACGCCAAATCCATCGCCTCCTCTGGCCGATTGAACACCGTCAATGTGCCTAGCAGTTCGATTGCTCGCTGCGGTTCATCGGGTGCCTCGGCAAGCTTCGCCATCCCCGCATCGATCGCCTCTTCGCGAAGTTGATTCCATTGGTGCAGCGGCATCACACGATGACGACGACAACTGGAACAATCACCGAGGATCTGCTTTTTGCCCATCGGAATTAGCGGGATGAACAAGACGACGAAATAGTAGCCGGTTTCGTAGTCAGTCATTTGGCAATGGCCGCCACACGAATCGCACTGGTCGAAATAGATCCGCGGATTTTTCTTTCCGTAGTATTGCGTCCCAATACCATTGATCGTGGTCGGCATAAAGAGCTTTCGGTTCAGGCCAAGAGAGTGTGTGTTGTAGACAAGGAGAGTGTTTGCACAGAGAGTTCCCGCCAATTTAGCGGCTGGGTAGCGACGCCGCAAATATTGGCAGTCTGTTTTTTGCTGGCCTCCATCTTCGCTGTGCTCGGTGTTGATTGGCCTGGGTGGCGGAGAGCGAACGTGAGTGATCATTGGGTAGGTGACTCGAAACGGTTCGTTGTCTCGTTTGTTTGACTCGTCCGTGCATGCATGGCTGCATGTCCGATTAGCCGTTTTTTCTCCACTCTCTCTCTGAGGTTCTCGTTGATGAAGATCGTTCCTACGCTTGCCATTTGTGCCTTGTTCCTATCCTGCACGCTTGCCGCTCCGGCATCAGCTCAATCCCAAAGCGGGACCACGCTCACCACGGCCAAGCAGACGCTGGCTCCGGGCAAACCCGCCCAGGACTTCCAGCTGCAATCGGTCGCAGGCGAGTTGTCAGGCGATGTCCGGCTGAGCCAAGTCAACGCAGAAGGCCCCGTCGTCGTCGTGGTTTTGCGAGGTTTCCCAGGTCGCCAATGCCCGGCATGTTCAGCACAAGTGGGCGACATCATTCGAAACGCCGACAAATTTGCCGCCAAGAACGCGCGAGTGCTGTTGATCTACCCTGGAGCCAAAATGCAGCTCGGCATGCATGCCGATGATTTCCTGCAAGGCACGAAGCTTCCCAAACCGTTGACGATGCTACTGGACCCCGACTACCAATTCACCAACGCCTACGGACTACGCTGGAACGCCACAAACGAAACCGCCTATCCTACGACG
>NZ_ANOG01000093.1 GCF_000346295.1 Rhodopirellula maiorica SM1
CATTTCCGAAGAACAGCTCGCGTCGGACTGTCTGCACCTGCGGATGTTCAAAAACATCCCCAAGCTCGATGTCGATATGTTATTGCCAGGCACCCAAGTGCGGATCAGCAAAGTGGATCGGGTGAAAATTATCGTCCCTAGTCTCGGCGGGCTGCTGATGTCGCTTCGCAAATTAGCTCATTTCATCTTTTTGTTCGCCGCCATCACGCTGTATTCATCAATGATGTTAGCAGGATTGATCTTTGCTTCGGTCGGATACATCGTCCGCAGTGTGGTGAGCTATTTCCAGACCAAGAACCGCTACTTGTTGAACTTGGCAAAAAACTTGTACTACCAGAAACTCGACACCAACGCAGGCGTGGGCTACCGTTTGATCCAACAAGCTCGGCAACAGAGTGAAGCCGAGGTGACGTTGGCGTTGTACGGGATTTTGTCGAGTGACACACCGCTGAGTTCTCGCAAACTCCGGCGTCACTGCGAGCGGATGATTCGCGAAGCGGTGAATGTCGAAGTTGACTTTCAAGTCGAGCGATCACTGAATATCTTGTCACAAGCCGGTCTGGTCGAACAAGTCGACGGAGAGAATTGGAGAATGAAGCGGCGAGACGCCTGAGATGGTCGCTATTTATAGGCCGAAACGCAGCGGAGCGAAGTTCCGGCATGGCGGCAGAGACGATCTCACGATTACGTTCGCTTCCGCCGGACCTGCGTCGCTTGGCGCGACTTGATCCGGCCTACAGAGCGTTAAGGCCCTGGGTTGGGCGTAGGCCTCAGCCGCTGATGCGTCGCGGCTCAAAAAATCAACAAGCCGCCTGCGGCTTCCGCTACCCATACCCCATCTCACGTGCTCATTGCATGCGTGGCAGGTTGTGAGGAAGCGTGTGGCGAGCTTGCTTCGGAATCGTCCTCGCCGTTCGATAGATTATCTCTGCCGCTGTGTGTTTCACCACGACCAAACGATTCCTTGATGTCCATAAAGATTCGGAACAGCGTCGGCACAAACACCAACGTAAAGATCGTCGAAACGAGCAGCCCGCCCAACAACACGCTGCCCAGACCGCGGTAAAGTTCGCTGCCGGACCCTGGGAACAAGACTAACGGGCACAGCCCAAGCACCGTGGTTGCCGTGGTCATCAAGATCGGACGCACTCGGGTGCGAACGCTTTCGAGGATCGCGTCGCGGGAACTGAGTCCATCTTCACGCATTAAATTCAGCGATTGATGCACGATCAAAATTGCGTTGTTGACCACCGTTCCAATCAGGATCACAAACCCCAACATCGTCAGCACATCGAGAGCTTGCGGCGGCATCCCCCGCCAGGTCAAGTAAACACTCAGCATCCTCAGTCCCAAGATGCCGCCAACGGCACCCAACGGAACACTCATGATGATCACAAACGGATAAACCCAACTTTCAAATAACGCCGCCATCAACAGATACGTAATCAGTAGCGCCAACAACACGTTCCATCGCAGCGCCAACCAAGTATCGCGTAGTTTGTCAGCGGTTCCCGACAGTGCGATCTGGTATCCTCCGTCGAGCTGTCCTGATGCACGAATCGGACCAACAATCTGTGTTTCAATTCGCTGCAACGCGTCCTCAAGCGCCATCTCGGGCGGCGGAGACACTTCGATCGTGATTGCACGCTGTCGCTCGCGATGATTGATCTGCTCAGGTCCGCTGGACGATTCAATCCGAGCCAACGAATTCAGCGGCACCAAATGGCCGCTCGGCGTCGCGATCGGCAGCGACTCGAGATCCTGAATCGAACCGGCTTGATCCGGGCTTCCCACAATCGTCAGATCAATCTTGTCGCCACCGATGTAATAGTCGCTGGCAAAGGCACCATCGACCAAGGCGTTCACGGCATATCCTAGCCTCGACGCATCGACGCCCATTTGCTCGGTTTGAAACAGGTAGGGAATCACGTGAGTTTCGGGATTACTGAGGTCTAAACTGGGCACCGGTCGCGCTTGCGCATTGGGGATCACCGGTTCGCCCATCCCTCCCATCACTTGGCCAAGGACTTGCCCTCCGATTCCGACCAACTTCTCGAGTTCAGGCCCAGTGATTTCGACGTCAATCGTACGCCCGGCGGTCAATCCTTGCTCAAACAGGCTCGATTGTTTTGCGATCACAAAAGCACCAGGCAATTTGGAACGGACGCTTTGGATCAACGGGATCAGTTCGCCGCTTCGCTGCGGATCGACCGACCGCACGCCCAAGAAGACTTGGCGTCCGCGAGCAACATAGAAAAAGTCAAAGATGGCGGGGTACTTGAGATCGTTTGTCGCCGGATCATCTGGATCGATGTCCCAGTACGGTTTTAGGTGCTCTTCGACAGTTTCTCCGAGACTCGAAAGTTCATCCAAGTTGTATCCAGGCGGTGGCAAAATGATGCCAAACACCAAGTTCCGATTGCCAGTCGGCAGATATTCGACCTTGGGCCACAATGAATAGCTCAGCCCTACGGTGGCAGCCAACAGCACCGTGATCAATGCCAAGCGTCGCAGCAAACTCTTTTGAATCATGCGGTTCGCGCCGACCACCATCGCCACCAACAGCGAACTGATCCGCAGAATCGGCTCGACAATCTTTTCGGACACACGCTGCAGTCCATGCGGTGCACGCTGCGGTTGCGATCTTGATTTCGCTGGCTCAGCCTTCTCGGTCAATAACCGCGCCGTGACTGTGGGAATCAATGTGATGCTAACGATCAATGACAACCCGACGGCCGCACTAATCGCCAGCGCGATGTCGCGAAACAGTTGACCCGCCTCTTCTTCGACAAACAAGACCGGCAAAAACACCGCCAACGTCGTCAACGTGGACGCCAACACCGCGCCCCATACCTCTTTGGTTCCGCGATAGGCCGCGTCATACGGTGAACGCCCATCTTGGTAGTGACGATAAATATTCTCAAGGACAACCACGGCGTTATCGACCAACATGCCGACCGCAAACGCCATCCCCGCCAAACTGATCACGTTTAGTGAGCGTCCCCATAGGTTTAGCAACAAAAACGTGCCAATCACGCTAATCGGGATCGCCAACCCGACGACCAAAGCGCCGCGAGCGAACCAGAACCCCGCTACGAGAATCAACGCCAACGTGATCAAACCGTACCAAGGACTCAGCAGCATCGAAGCCACGGTGCAGGCGACAATCAACGGCACAAAAACCAACGTCCGTACATTCAAGTGCAAAAACAGCATCAGCACCAACATCGTCAACGTTCCGCCAACGACGATATTTTGGTTCACCAAACCCACCGAAGCATCGATGTATTCAGTTTCGTCGTAGACCTGCAACAGCTGCAGTTTGCGGTCGCGAAGCAAGTCATCATTCAGATCGGCGACGCCATGTTTCAACCCGTCCATCACGTCCAACACATTCGCGCCGGTTTCTCGCAGCGCATTGATCGCGATCGACGATTCGCCGAAACGGCGAACCAACCCATCGGGCTTTTTGAACCCCAATTTGACTTCGGCAACGTCACTAATAAACACGGGTGCGCCGTCACGAATCGCCAACACTTGCGACTTGACTTGATCGGCACTGCGAAATTGATTCAACGTACGCACGACATAGCGTCGTTTGCCTTCCCAGTAATCGCCGCCCGAAGTGTCTTGATTTTGATTGCGCAGCACGCGTCGGACATCATCAATCGTCAAACTGCGGGCGGCTAGTTTCTGAGGATCAATGATGACTTGCATCTCATCGGTCAATCCACCGAGCACGTTGGCATTGGAGACACCGTTGACACGTTCAAGCCGCGCTTCGATATAGTCCTCGGCAAATCGCCGCATTTCAGGAACATTTAAATCAGGCGGCAACAGCGGAGCGATGTCGGGATGCGTTTTGGCAATTTGGCGAAGTCGCAGCAGCCGCAGCCCAGGATTGTCGCTGCGGAGCACCGGGGCAGTGGTTCACGTAGCTC
>NZ_ANOG01000094.1 GCF_000346295.1 Rhodopirellula maiorica SM1
TACCTACCTTTTCGAGCGCCGTATCCCATCACTCCGATGCGATCTTCTTTTAATGACAGTTCGATATTGGTCACAAATTCAGGCGAAGCCTGTTGCAGTGCCTCGATCCGTCCGTCGGAGCCCATCGAACTGGACAAGTCGAGGACCATGACGATATCTAGTGGGATGCCAGGCGCCGAAGCGATCGCTTGGCGTGGTATCGAGAACGACGATTGACCAAAGATTCCTGCGAAAAAGAACGGTTCATTGTTTTGGACCGCATGGACGTGAATCGCACTGGCGCGGGTATTGGATGCCGTGAACGTTTCGGTGTTGGGATCCCAGTTGCCGGTTTCCAAGGCAATCGTCTCTGGGGGAACATTGGCGACGAAACCCACTTTGTTTTTGGCAATGAAACTTTCCGCCACCGCCTTAGCGCCCTGGATGTCATCAGGGTTGTTTTTGAGGTGCAGTCCTCCGGCGATGGCTCCCGCATCCACTGCGGATTGCAACTGGCTGCGGACCAACTGCATCCGGCCGATGTCGACAGCAAAGGCTGCCATGCCAACAATCACAACCATCAAAACGGCGAACAGCACGATCGTACCCCCTTGACGCTTGGACGCTGGGCAGTAAGCAATTTGTGGCATGACCGAAACTCGCTGTTAAAAAGTGAAGTGCCATCATGTGTGGCGGGTGAAAGAAAGCTGACGCATCGAGACTATTGAACGATTTCGCCTTCGCGCGGCAGGACACAGGCGGCGGTGTAACTCAACCCGCTGAAATGGCGTGGGATAGGCAACCACGTCATATCCGCAAAATTCGCGGTGACGCGTACCGTGACCGGGGCCCATTGCGGAGTAGTATTTAGCGAAGCGGGTTCAATTTCGATGCTGGTGTTGGAAATCCCCATAGCATCGGACAATTGATTGACTTCGGCTTTGACATCCTTTTCGTTCGCCCCTTTTAGGACTGCGATTCGGCAACCCGACCGCGCGGCCTCTTCTAACGCTTGGACTGCCATCATCCCACGCCCCAATTCGATGGCGGCAAACAGCAAGATAAACATCGGGATGGCGACAAAGGCAAATTCAACGCTGACGGTGCCGCGCCGTGTGGAGCTGCGATTGATGGCGACAGAGCGACCAACGCAGTGTGTGCTGGGGAATTCGGCGATGCGTTGTGGTTCGGTGACACCCATGATATCGGAGATCGCTCTTAATGATTTTGTTTGAAGGATGGGATTCGCGTCGGCAACCGGAGAGGCGACGACAGGCTTCGCATTCAATCAATAAGTAGCTTGCGAACCCCCCAAGGAAACGGGGCTCGTTTGATATTTTCAGAGACTGAGTTGGTATGTCATGCAGGATGTTCCGGTTGCATCAAGTGCACCGCCGTTTGAGGCGACATCAGCAACGACAGATGGCGACCGAGTGGGCGACGTTAGCGTGTCGCTGTGAACCCATCGCATCGCTGCGAGATTTCCCTATGCCGACTCGGCGTGCCAGCAATATGAAGTACAATGTTGGATTGATGTTTCCCCAAAATCTTTCTCAGATAACGAAATCATGGACAAAAAAGCGAAGAAGCGTCTCGATGTCATCAACAAGAAACTGCAAACCCTTCGCCCTCGTTTGGCTGGGTCACGCGAACAGGCAGACGATCTCGATGAACTGAAGCAACTCGAGGACGAAGTTGCTGCGTTGGAAGCCGAAGCAAAGAAACTAAAAGAATCAAAGTAAGCGAGCGGGCCGTTTCCGCTATTGGGCCTGTATCCGCTACTGCGGAGCGACCGACGATTCTTGCTCGAGATTCGCTTCCGCTGCATCGTCGACGATGATTTCCGCCGCGATCCTCGCTAGCGTCGCGATACTGGGTTCGTCCATGAAATGGCTGATCGGGATCACGATCGCTAATTTGGTTTCAATCGTGTTTTTCAGTTCAATAGCCATCAGCGAATCGAGGCCAAGCGAACCGAGTGATTCAGATCGATCAAAGGTGGTCGGGTCCAACGACATGATCTTTCCGAGTTGTTGGCTGAAGTAGATTTCCAGTCGTTCGCATCGAGCATCATGGTCGAGCAAACGCAATTCCATCAGCAGGGCGTCGTCTTTGGCCGAAACCACCTCGGATTGAGATTGACCGTTGGCCGTGTGCAACGAACGCAATACCGACGGCACCGCGGATTCGGGAATCGATGAAAACATCTGGTGCCAATTGGCGTCAACCACCACTCGCGAGCGAGGGCCGTTTGGATTGCCGGCATCGATCAGCAAATCCAACGCCGCATCAAACCGCAAGGGACGCAGACCACGCGAGGCCAAGTTCTTTAGCCGTATCGGGTCATCCGCCATGCCAGCAGAGCTCCAAGGGCCCCAGTGGATGACGTTAGCAGGTAGTCCTTGATTGCGTCGTGACGCCGCAAAAGCCTCCAAAGCTGCATTCGCGGCAGCATAGTTGGCTTGCCCCGGCGACCCAAATACCGAAGCCACCGATCCCAGCATGTTGAACATCCTCAGCGGTTGGTCTTCGGTGGCCTTGGCCAACGCAACCGCTCCATCCACTTTCGGTCGCAGCACGCGAGCCACACTGTCGGACGTCATCTCGTGTAGCAAGCTGTCGTCCAACAGACCGGCGGTGTGGATCACGCCCACCACCGGCCGCATCGATTCAGGCAATCGTCGCAGCGCGGTACGCAGTTCCTCTTGATTCGTACAGTCACATTGCAGATAGCGACAATCCGCGCCGTTTTCTTTGGCCCAATTGATCAGTGCTTCGACTTGCTCGGTCGCTGCACGACGTGCAACCAGGACGACCTTGGTTGCGCCCCGTTGGATCAACCGCCGCGTGACGCCCATCGCGATCGCGCCGCTGCCACCGGAGATTAAATATGATCCGTCGGCGGTCACATGATCGCGTGAGTCAACGCTGGCATTCTTCTCTGGCGACACGACAATTTTGCCAATGTTTCGCCGGGCACTCATGAAGCGTAGCGATGCCGGCAGATCCGATAACGCAAACGTGGTAATCGGTTTGGGTTGATAGACGCCCTTTGCGAATTGCTCGGCTACCTCGGTAAACAGCGTTCGCACTTCATCCGGCCGATGGCGAAACAGTCGATCCAGATCGATTGCCGAATAGGTCAGATTGTCCTGGAACGGCAACAAACCGAGTTGCCGGTTTTGATAGATGTCGGTTTTGCCAATCTCTAAAAAGCGACCATGTGCGGCCAACAATTCCAACGACCGGTTGATCCATTCGCCCGGCAGCGAGTTCAAAACCACATCAACGCCACGTCCATTGGTGCGAGCACCAATGGCATGGAGTGAATCAATATCCCGGCTGTCAAAAATGTTTTGCGGGTCAATGCCCAGCATCGACAACAAGCGGCGTTTCAGCTCGCTGCCTGCGGTGGCGAATACCGTCGCACCGACGCTCTGTGCTACCTCGATTGCGGCTAATCCGACGCCGCCCGCAGCCGCATGGATCAAAACCGATTCGCCTGCGGCCAATCGGCCAATGTTTCGCAGTGCATAATGCGACGTCATATAAGCGACCGGGATACTCGCGGCCTCTTGCGGGCTAATTCCCGCTGGAACCTTGGTGACCAAGTATTCCTTTGTCGCGGCATCGGACGCAAAGCCGTATGGCACCACTCCCATCACCTTGTCACCGACGGCTACCGATTGCACTTGATCCCCAATTGCCGTCACCGTGCCGCTCGCTTCAATCCCCAGCGGGACCACTGCATCAGAGATTCCGGGATACAGCCCCATTGCCTTTAGTACATCGCTAAAGTTCAAGCCAACTGCATCGACCGAAATCACCACCTCGTCCGGTTTCGCTTTGGGCATCGCCATCCGCTCGACCCATAACCCTTCGGTCCGGTTGGTTCCATCAAGTCGGATGCGATAGCTGCCGCTCAGCGGAATCGGCAATTGAGATGCGTTCGAGACTTTGGAGAACGAACGTGGAGATGTGATCAAACGGGGCGACAAAAATTGATTGTTGCGATAGGCAAGTTCGGTTTCGTCCGATTGGCGAGTGAGCCAAGTTGCGACCGGCTCGGCGCTCATCGCATCACACGTCGCGACATCGAGCACTCGGATTTGCAGAGCCGGGTATTCATTGGCTGCTACACGAGCCATCGCGGCAAGCGCCGCTGATGCTGGGATGCTGTGTTCATCGCCAGTCGAAAAAGCACTCTGTAACACCAGCGAAACCAATGGCGTCTTGGGCTGGCGAACCGCCGATTGAATGAATTTCATCAATTCGCAAACACTCGCTTCGACATCGTCATGCGTGTGTGGCTGTGTCCACAGCCAATGTTCTTGTTGCGAACTCGGTTCCCACGTCGTAGGCAGCAGGGTTTGGTAAATCGCCGATCCAAAATGGCGGATCGCGGATGCGGTGTGGTTTTCGCTTGGTTGCGGATTTGGAATTGATACAGCGGTCCACTCGCATTCATAGATCCATTGTTGAGGATCCATTTGGTAGCGGGTGTGATCTTTTTGTAATCGCTTGCAACGCACTCCTTGTAGCGACACACAGATTCGGTCTTCGTGGTCGAGTAATTGGACATCGGCAACGACTTCATTCCACTGGTCGTTCATGTTTGGGTGACGACGAACGACCGCCGAGACGATTTCATTCCCGTCCTGGGTCACCACGCGGTCGACGCCCACAGGAAGGAAGGTGGGCGGGTCAGCCGATTCGCGAATCGACGCTGGCATGGTGGTCGCAATCAGTTGCAAGGCGCCGTCGAGCAATGTGGGATGGACCAACGAGCGTTTTGCTTCGCTCCGCAAACTCTCGTCCATTTCTAGTCGGGCACTAGAGACAGTATCGTCGGTAAGGATCGAACGCAGCGGTTGGAACAATTCCCCATAGCGAAGTCCCGATTCGGCGAGCGATTCGTAGAATGCGACTCGGTCAACCGAGGTCGCTTTCTCTGGACTTAGGCGTTTCAAAGCCGCCAACATCGTGCCGTTGGACTTTTTCACTCGGCAGGTAGCCGATAACGTCCATTCGGAATCCGATCCCTGGGGTCGCGAGTGAATTTGGATTTGCGATTGTCCGCCTTGAATGGGATCGGCCGTGGTTTGGATTTCCACGGATTGATCCTTGTGCAAAAATAACGCTCGGTGAACGGTGATTTCAAACAGTTCGTAGGAAAGCTCGCCGAATAATTCCTTCGCGGCAATCGCTAGTGCGTCAATCCAGGCGGCGGCGGGGACGGTCACGGATTCGCTGACGACATGTTCGGAAAGATAGCCAGGTTTGTTAATCGCAAGATGCGAAACAAACAGCAATCCACCGGATGCTAAACGTTGACGTGTCCCCAAGATCGGATGGACGCTTTGACCGCCAATCCCCGATTCCAGAGCGGGAGGTGCATGCCAGCAGCGTTGTCGAACAAACGGATACGTCGGCAGCGGCACTCGGTGTGACGGGTAAATGCGATCGATTGCGGCGAAATCAACCGGGGCCCCGACGCACCAAGCGGTGGCAACGGCACGGATCCAGTTGGTGTAATCTTGATCGTCCGGGTGTAGCGTGTCCACGGTCCGGAGCAGTGGTTCGCCGTCGTCGGATTTCAGCGAGCGACGAATCATTCCCGTCAATTGAGGCCGCGGCCCGACTTCGATCGCGAGATCAATGTTTTGGGTGGCCAGTTCGGCCATCACGTCGTTGAAACGAACGGGGCTCATCAAGTGATCGATCCAGTAGTCGACGTCGATCGTTCCCTCGTGAACCGTTCCTGTTACGGAAGAGACAAAGGTGACGTAAGGCGGCAATGTTACGTCACCAACCCACTGCATTAGACTCGCTCGCAGCGGAGCGGCCGCGTCTTGCATTAATGGCGAATGAAAGGCGTGCGATACCTTCAGCGGTCGACACACCGTACCAGCCGCTTCGGCTTTCGAGACGATTTGCTGGACCGCGTTTCGTGGGCCTGCGACAACGGTGTTTTGATCACCGTTGATTGCCGCAATCACCGCATCCGATTGAAGTTCGTCAATCCAATCTTGGACTTGCGATGCACTAGCCAACACCGCAGTCATCGTACCACGCGGAGGAAGATCGCCCATCAAACGGCCGCGATGGGCGGCAAGCATCAGTGCTTGCTCTTTGCTTAACGCTTTGGCAGCATACAACGCGGCGATCTCGCCGATGCTATGGCCTGCGACCACATCGGGAACAATTCCTGCGTTGGCCAGCGAATCGACCAACGCGATTTGGACCGCCGTGATCGCGGGTTGAGCCATCGCGGTGTCGTCGATCGAGCGGCCCGGTACGTCGTCACAGAGCAGTTCCAGCAGCGACAAGTTTAAAACGGGGTCAAGAATCGCCGCGC
Organism: Rhodopirellula maiorica SM1; assembly: GCF_000346295.1. Classification (GTDB taxonomy): domain Bacteria; phylum Planctomycetota; class Planctomycetia; order Pirellulales; family Pirellulaceae; genus Novipirellula; species Novipirellula maiorica. The sequence continues at coordinate 6,338 of NZ_ANOG01000094.1, forward strand.
AGGATTCGAGCGACGATTGGAAACTCGGCAATGTTGGGATCAAGCCGGATGCCATTCCCGCATATTGAGATCCTTGGCCGGTAAACAGCAACGCGATTCGTGGCCGACGTCCGTGCGCCGGACGGCCGCTGACGACTTGTTTGGTTGCAACGCCCTCGGCGAGTCGCTGTAGCCCTTTGGAAAGTTCCGATCGGGTTTCGCCTAGGGCGACGGCACGGTGCGATAACATGCTGCGATATTTCGCATAAGAACCGCACAGGTGATGCGTTTGCATCGCGTCGGTCACCGAAGGATCGTTCAATCGATCCAACGCTTGCTGAGCTGCTGCGGGAATCGCGTCCTCGCTACGAGTTGAAAGTGGTAGGAAAAAGCATGGGGGGACACGTGCCGGTTGTTGGTTGGCTGGTGTGCACTGAGTCGCCTTTTCCAAAATCACGTGGGCATTGGTTCCACCAAACCCAAACGAACTAACACCGGCTAGGAAACGCCCCTGTTTGCTAGGCGTCCAAGCTTCGTTTTCGGTGGCAATCTTGAGGCGTTTTGAATCCAGTTTTGCATTGGGATTCAGTTTGCCGAAATTGGCCTGCCCCGCGATCCATTCGTGTTGGCACATCTTCAACACTTTGATCAAACCGGCAATGCCGGACACGGTTTCGGTGTGCCCAATGTTCGCTTTGACGCTGCCAATGTGAACCGGCGGCAGGGTCTCGTTTCTCGAGGCAAATGTTTCCGACAACGCCATCAACTCGATCGGATCGCCAAGCGGGGTACCGGTGCCATGAGCTTCGATGTAGGTCAGGTCGTCGACCGAGATTCCGGCTGCTTTCATGGCATCGCGGATGACACGTTGCTGGGCCGATCCGCTTGGCGCCGTAATTCCGCTGGTTCGTCCGTCTTGATTCACCGCGCTGCCGCGGATCATGGCCAAGATTCGATCGCCGTCGCGAAGGGCGTCGGCTGCACGTTTCATCAAGATCAAACCACAACCTTCGCCGCGGACGTAACCATTGGCGTTTTCGTCAAATGAACGGCATCGGCCATCGGGGCTCAGCATTCTTGCTTTGCTGAAGGCGATCGTGGTTTCCGGCGAAAGGATCAGATTCACTCCGCCGGCAATGGCGGCATCGCTCTCGCCTCGCATCAGCGAAATGACGGCCGAGTGGACCGCGACCAACGCCGATGAACATGCGGTGTCAACGATAAACGACGGGCCTTGTAAATTGAACAGATACGAGATTCGGCCCGCGGCGATGCTGAGCGCGTTGCCGGTTCCCATGTGGGCATCGATCTGTTCGAAATAGTCAGGGTAGCGAGCAGGGATTTTGGAGTAATCGGTGCCGCCGATGCCGATGAAGACACCCGTTTGAGTTCCCGATAAACGTTCGATTGGGACGCCGGCGTCTTCGATGGTTTCCCAGGCGACTTCCAACAACAGTCGTTGTTGGGGATCCATTCGCGATGCTTCACGCGGTGCGATCCCAAAGAAAGCAGGGTCGAACATGTCGACATTCGAGACGGCTCCGATCGCGTCAACCGACATTTTTCCTGGCGTGCGGCCACTGGGATCGAAATATTGATCACGGTCCCAGCGACTTGCCGGCACCGGACCGACGCTTTCTCGCTGTTGTTGGATCAGGTCCCAGAACGCATCGGGCGAATCCGCACCGGGCATTCGGCAACCCATTCCGACGATGGCAATCGCATTGGAATCATCAACTGAGGACGAATCATCCACCGAAGGCTGCGGACGCGATCCGAGCCGATTCTGTAGCAACGCACGTTGCGCAGGAGTTAATTTGGCCAGTCGTGCGGCAAGTTGTTTGTCCATCGGTGATTACGTTTTTTTCTTGTCGCTCAGGGCCGCGTCGATCTCGGCGTCCGAAAGTTGTTCGATTTCACTTAATAAGGCTTCGAGCTCTTCGGGTGACACGTCTTGCGACACCGATTCGTCGACAGATTCTCGCGTGGGGGCACCATTGTGCGATGTGTTGGCAATCGATGGCTCACGCACGAGCTGATTTTCCGAGGTTTCCGAACCAATCAATTCTTTGGCGATAAACCGACTCAGCTGAGCCACCGTGGGATGGTTCCACGCCACAATCGGTGTCAGCTCGATTCCCGACCAATCCTCGGTTTCGCCACTGAGTTCGACAGATGTCATCGAATCGAGTCCGTAGTCGGCAAACGGTTTGTCGAGTTCGACGGTATGAGGAGCCACGCCGGCACGGACGACTAACCACTCGGCAAGCCAAGCTTCGATCATACGCGTTAGAGGTTCGCGATCGGCTGCAGTGGGATGTTCGGGAAGTTTGGGAATCGCAATCGGCGCCTGCTCGGACAAAAATTTGCGGTCGTAACGATACTTGCAGCGAATCTCGTCAGCATCGAACATTTTGCGGCATCGATGCCGCTGGACTTTTCCGCTACTCGTCAACGGCACCGTTGCAGGGCGTACCAGCAACACGTTGCGTGGATCGACTTCATGCACATCGATCACCGTGCGCCGAATCGAACGCACCCAATCGGGATAGGCGGATTCATCACTGTGACGAGGGACTTCGGCAACAATCGCCAACCCTTCGCCGCGTGGGCCTTCAACAGAGAACGCCGCGCATTGCCCACCGTCGTTGCCGATGATCTCGCGGACCGTCGCTTCGATATCTTGAGGGTACAAGTTGCGGCCGCGCAGAATCACGACATCCTTGATCCGTCCGGTTACATACAGTTGTCCGTCGTCCAAGAAGCCGAGGTCACCGGTACGACAAAAACCAACACGGCCGTCGGCGGTCAAGGCGGCAAATCGCTGACGATTCTCTTCGTCACGATTCCAATAGCCTGCGGTGACACTAGCCCCTTTGATCCAAATCTCGCCAATCACCCGTTCATCGCAGACGGATAGGGTTTGAGGGTCGACGATCAGTAATTCCGTTTGGTCGACTGC
>NZ_ANOG01000096.1 GCF_000346295.1 Rhodopirellula maiorica SM1
CTGTGCATCGTTTTGCTCCAGCTTGGTTTGTCTTCCACGTAGATCATCTCCAAACTGCCACCGCATTCGAGACACTCTCTTTCGGGTGTTTCGCTTGGGTCGAGATCTTCTGTTGTGTCATCTTCCACTGGACAGTTCCGCAGCTCACGACACGATTCCATGTAGTCGCCGCAGTGTCGATTGCTCCAGCCACCATAGCGCCGCGTTTTCACGTAGCCTCGCGGCAGGATGTGAAGCGACCAACGACGCACGAACTCGACACCGCTCAGCGGAACGGGAACTTGCTTGCGGTCGCCTCCTCGCGTCGTTCCCCCTCTCGCCATGAACGTCACCGTGCCATCCTCATGCGAGAGCAGTCGCCGGTCGGAAATCGGGCCGCCAGTCAGATAGCGAGCTAGGTACTTCAACATCGTTTGTGAATCGCAATCACTCGGCGGAGGCGGTTGAATGTTTAACCCCCACGCGACACTGGCAAGTTTCTCTAGCAGCTTCTCGAAGTCATCCTCATTGTTCAGCTCGACGAACTCACCCGTCAACTTCAGCTCACCTCGTGCA
>NZ_ANOG01000097.1 GCF_000346295.1 Rhodopirellula maiorica SM1
CCACCCAGCCACGGCGCAAGCCACCCGGTCAAAATCGAAGTTTCTCGTAGCGGCAAGCGGGCGGTAACCAAGCGGCATCACCGCATGTCGGTCAGCGTTACGGCGGTTCGATAACGCTTGCCATCGCGGTAGATGATCATCGGGATTTTCGATCCGATTGGCGTCAAGCCAACCCGAGCGACCAAATGGTCATCGTTCTCAACCGGGTTGCCGTCAAATTCGACGATGATGTCGCCCCGCTGCAGGTGAGCCAACTCGGCGGGTGAACCAGGGCGAACGTTCTTCACAAGCGCTCCTCCCTTTTCTTGGTAACCTGCTGCGGCAAGGTCGGCGGCGGAAAAATCGGGGTCCAGCGTGACGCCAAGGTAACCGCGGCGGAGTTGTCCGTTGCGAACCAATTGATCCGCGACCTTGATGGCCATGTTCATCGGGATCGCGAACCCAATGCCCTCGCTGCCACCACTGCTGCTGGCGATCGCGGTGTTCAGGGCGACGACTTCGCCACGCAGATTCAATAGCGGACCGCCGCTATTGCCAGGGTTGATCGCGGCATCGGTTTGAAAGAAATCCTGCAGATCGATGCGTTGTTCGCCCAACGATAAATCGCGACGCCCCTTGGCACTGAGGATGCCAAACGTGACCGAGTGGCTGAGCCCGAACGGGCTGCCGATCGCAATCACGAAGTCGCCGATCTCAGTTGAGTCGCTATCGCCCAATCGCGCAGCAGGCAAGTCGATGCCATTGACCTTCATCACGGCCACATCGGTGCTGGGGTCGGACAATACTTTGACCGGGTGAAACTCGCGACCGTCGCTGGTCCGCAACAGGATCTGTTTCGGACTGGCGCTGACAATCACGTGCCGATTCGTCATCACCCAAGTTTCGTTGTTGATCCGCAACACGACGCCGGCTCCGGCTTCGTCATAAGATTCGTTCTTCTCGGTCTTGTGGGCTTCGATGTGAATCACACTTGGCTTGACCAGGGTGGATACACGACGAACGAGGTTCCCCAATCGATCGAACATGCTGAATTCTTCGGCCAGTTCATCGAACAAACGTTCGCGTTGATCTTCGATCAGCGGTTCCGTTGACTCGTCAAGCGATGGGCGACGAACGCTAACCGAACGGTTTTCTTGGTAAGCCGAATCCGACGAGTATGCTGAATCGGATGGGTACGCTGAATCGGATGGGTACGCTGAATCGGATGGGTAGGCGGAATCGCGAGCCGAATACCGTGAGGGGGCCGGTACGTTGTCGGTGACGCTGTACGAGGGCGGATTGGGGCTGAAATCGATCGAGCGTTTGATGATCGTTGGGTTCTGTGCAAATCCAATGGACGTTATCCCCAAAGCCAAAGCGCACGCCACGCTGGCCGCCAGCGTAGTTCGCTGTGGCATTACCCACCCACACATCTGAGCGAGACGAGAACGACGTTCGGCAACGGTTGGATGTCGAACCGTCTCCGCAGCGGGATAAGAGGTTGGATTCATGGCGTCGTCTGGGATTGGAAGGGTGCCGATAATGAGTGGTCGTCATTGCAGGGAACGTCGTCGCATGGAGAGGTGCCGACGTGAATGTATGCATCGACCTCGGGGGGGCGCGAGCTTTGTTCCTTCATTTGCTGGCATCCCTGTGCGCTTCATACGTCAGAACTAGTACTCTCGGCGCATTAAAAAACGGCCGAACATTCGTCCGGCCGTCTAAGGTTACAATCCACAAATTCGGTAATCAAATTGTCACGACCGATAGGGCCGGATCAATTTCAACCACCGCGACTTAAATTTGTCATGCTAGACCGAGTCGACTTCGGCATCTTCGAAGACACGGTTCCAACTGACCGCACCGGTTGTGCCGCTGGACATTTCGGATTTACGCCGGCATGCGATGCATTCGGTCGCATAAGGAATCGCGCGCAAGCGGGTCAATGGAATTGGTTTGCCGCAATCGACACAATCCCCATATCCGCCTTGTTCCATTCGAACGATCGCTTCTTCGATTGCGCTCAGCTCGCGGCTTTCCACTTCCAATAACTGGCTGTTCAGTTCGTCCTGCATCGTGTCCGCTGCGGCGTCAAGCACGTCGCCGGTTTTTTGTTGATGCAGCTCTTGCAATAAGCTCAGGTCACCCGCCAGAGCACGACTTAACGCATCGCGACGACGGATAAGATTTTCTCGGAGCTTCAACAACGCGTCTTTTCGTGGCATCTTCGTAACCTCGCTCTATAGGATCGATGCGTCCTTAAAAATGTGGATGCACCGTATTGGCTAACTCCAAACTCGCTATTCACTGCTCATGCTTAATCATGCTCATCTCCGAACTTCGCCCCGCCAACGCGTTTGCAGCGGCAATTCTGTGAGCATATCGAATCCGATTCCACGATTCATGTTGCGGTTCAATGCCATGCGGTGCAGTGAGGCCAAGCAGTGTAGTAGGGCCAAGCCGTGCAGTGGGTGGCATAGGATACCCGTATATGGACCAGATAACGACGACGTCACTCACGAAATATTTGGGATTGAGTGGTTCAACCCGCCTTTACGCACATTTCGTTCCGAAGGTTCAGCGAATTATCGCGTCCGATGTTAGTTCGCCCCAATCATAGAAAGCTTGGGCAAATTGTCTTCCTCCCGAATCCGATTTCCTAGCATTTTCATCGTTCGCCACCGTTTCAGGTCGCGATTGCAGCGGTTTTAGCGTCTTCGGGCCCCCCGATAGAATTTTCCTCTCGTAGGACATTTGCGATCCAGGCGAGCGTTGCCATGTGCTGCAGAGCTGAGCAAATCGAAGCAGGCTGCCAATTTGACGGGCATAAGAGTGGATAATCGATAAAATTGGCATCGTCGTCACGATTAGATTAACCGTAATAAGTCCTCAGATCCGAAGAAGATACAGTGCAAACACAAATCGACTGTGGGGGATCCCCAGATGCCCTGTTTGCCAGCAATTGCGGACCGATCCTTCATCTCGATGCGGATTTTGCCATTCTCGAATTGGCGGCCCGGTTCCGAGGAGACGCTTTGCGATTGCGAACCACTAGCTAATACCACGATGCAAGGGACATGAACGGTGAATTCCGATCACACGAGCGATACAGCTCCCTTTCCAAACGACGACTACGCTTTTGGTCTTTGGTCAAAGAATCGTCCACTGAGTCGGTTTCGGATTCCGCGAAGCCTCGTGATGCGTCTTCGCTATTCCGTTCACAGCAAACGATTGAGGACCAATTAGCGTTTCCCTATGAAACGCTTGATGTCAGCTCGGGACAGGTTCCGTTGCTGGCCGCATCGGGCACAAGTCTGCTGAGCAAGCCGGACGAAACCGAGGCGATGGAATTCCGCGTGATCAGTGCTGGATCGCCCGTTCGTCGTCTGCGATTGACTGGTAACCGCTACACCTTCGGCAGCGCCCACGGTTGTTCGGTACAGCTTGGCGATCGATCGCTGCGACCGATGCATGCCGTGTTGATCCGCGATGCGAGCCAGATCCTGGTTCGTGCCTACTCGGTACCGATCGAGGTCAACAACGTACGGATGACGGAAGCCAAGCTGAGCGTCGGCGACGTGATGAGGTTAGGCAACTATCAGTTCGAGTTGCTTGCGTCGACCAAAACCAGCACTCAATCGATTACATCAGATCGTTTCCACCACCGCAGCGTTACAACATCGGTTGCGTCATCGGGCGAGCGAAGCGGCAATCCCCGCGACATTGCACACCTCGGACAGCTCGATAGCACGATTGCCGCCGGCGTGTATCCATCGTCTCGACCGACATCGCCCCTGGGGATGACGGCGCCTCCGTCGACGCCTCGTCGCGACTTTGCCCCCAATGTGCCGATGGCCGAGGACGCTGCATGGCGCGAACAACTGCGTCGTGAAGTCCAACAGTGGCGAAAACGTCAAGAGGAATGCGAGCGTCGTGAATCACATTGCTCGCAACGTGAACATGAACTGCGTGGCCGCGAAACCGAACTGTGGTCTCGCGCCGAAGATCTCTACAAACGCGAAGCACGATTGCTTTCAGAGGAATCCAACGCGCGGACGATTCAGACTAAGTACGAGCAAAAGAAGGCCGAAGTCGCGCGACTGCTCGAAGAAAACGAATCGAATCAGCGAATGTTGGCCAAGCGTGAGGTCGAATTCCAAAGCCTCGAGGAAAACTATCGCCGCCAAGTCGAGGAAGCTGCGCGACAATTGACTCAGTCGCAACAACAGGCCAAGGCCGCGACCGATGCGATTCATCGTATGCGAGAGCAGTTCAACAATCTGAACGAACAGCTCGAAACGCTATCGGCAAATCAAGAGGTGCTGACTCGCGAAGAGGTTCAGAACCGCGAAGAGCATCGCCGGATTCAACGCGAACTCGAAGCGTCTCGCGATGAAGCGATTCAAGAGCGTGCCAAGAGTGAATCGCTTCGCGCCGACGCCGAAGCTCGTTTGGAAGAGATCACTCGCGAACTCGAAGCAATTCGCAGCCAACGTGAATCCGAACGACGTATTGTGGCTGAAAGCGAAGTCGTTGCTCAGCAACTGCGAGACCAAATCGAAGAGCTTCAGCAAACGGTCGTTCGCGCCAGTGAAGAATCGTCGGAGCTGCGAAGCAACTATGGCGAAGCTCGCGAAACGATTCAGCAACTCGAGACGATGCTGGCTGAAAACGGCGAACGCCACGAAGCGGATCGCAACAGCTGGTTGGCCGAAGCCGAGCAATTGCACCAATCGGTCGAAGCGTTGTCGGTCGAACTTGCCAACGCCCATCGCGAATTGTCGGAACTGCGTGACGTCAATAACGAAGTGACTCACCGGATCGACGAAATTTCGAAACAGCGTGATCAAGCACTCGCCGAAGTCCAAGTGCGTCCCACGTCCGAAGCGTTTGATTTGGTTTCTGCCGAATTGGGTGCAACGACCGAGCAGCTCAGCCGCATGCGGGCCCAATACGAAGAAGCGATCGCGGAACTGCAAGACGCGTTCGTCGAACGTCCCGGTCCCGCGTACGATACGCCCCCGAGCGGAATGCCAAGCACACTAGACAGCACGTCATCGTCGCTGTCGCCCTATCCCGCGTTGGGGTTGACCCCCAGCGGTGCTGAGAGCCTGGACAACCCGATCGACGTGTCGTCATTGTCCCAGGTCGATGACGCGGATGACGAAAGTGTTCCGGTCATGGAAGCCGGCTCGGCTAGCGAAACGGACTTCTCTCATGAAGAGGAGTATGCGGAAGCCAACAGCAGCGAAGGTCCATCAAGTGATGATTGGGTCGACCATGATGCGGTGGGTTTCGAAGCGGGCGAAGAGCCGACGTTCGTCAACCCAGATGAGAAGGCTGCCGGAATGCTGTCGAACTATGAAGACGACAGCGAGGCTTGGCCAACGTACGAAACGCCAGCGGCGCAAGAACACACGTCGCTCGAACACGAGTCGATAGATCAAGAGTCGCTTGATCAAGATCTGCCCGTTGCTCCTGGCGAACAGGCTCAGTGGATGATCGAAGCGACTGAAGATGACGTACAGTCGTCGTTCTCGGATGTTTGTGATTCGATCTCGGACGCTCGCGATTCGGACGCTCGTGATGTTAATGCCGAGCTTGGCGACGATCCTGCAGCCGAAGAAGGGACCTCGAGTGTTTGGGGAACTCCGTCGGAATTGCTAAGTGAGGAACTAGCCAGCGACTCGCCACTGCAAGATGATGCGGCGGAACAGGAATCCGACGTATCGCTGTCGACAAGCTGGGCGACTCCTTCGCAATTGCTTGATGAATCAGACGCATCGGACGACTCGCCGCAGAATGCATCAAACGACGGTCATGACGACGACGATATTGACGTCTCGGAAAGCACCTGGAACACGCCTTCGCAGCTGCTTGACGACGAGATGGCGGTAGGTTTCCAGTCAACTGCCGATGAGACCGCAGATGAGACCGCAGATGAGACCGCCGCTGAAGACCCCATTGCGTACCAGTCCGAAGCGGACGATGAAGTTGTCGCGACGGGCGAGGACGTGGTCGACGACAGTTCGGAAGCGGGAGATATTTGGTCCTCACAACACAGCGATTACCAAGCGGATGAAGCGTACGAGCACAGTGAATCTCCGGAATACAGCGAATCGCCTGAGTCCAGTGACGCGGTAAACGAAATCGAATCCGACCACGATTCTGATGATTTGGCACCGCACGAAGCGTCACACAGCGACAGCGAGGATCCCTACGCTTCGATGGGGTCGTTGGCGAGCCAATTGATTCAGGATATCGAAGCGGACAACGCGTCGTACGAAAATCAGCCTTGGGATCACAGCGATGCTATGGTCGATGCAGACCACGGTTGCAATGTCGATGAAGCGGACGATGTCGATGCGTCGGCTGGATCCGATGAATCATCCGATGCGGTCGAAGTGACGTCGATGTTCGGCGAAATCGAGGCGTTGGATCACGAACCGCAGTCGGAATCGGACGACCCGCAAGCGGAATTGGATGACCCGCATGCGGAACCAGAATTGGACGCCGACGCGGTCGAGCACACGCGTGCTTGGTCGTATCGCGATTCTCAGGACGCGGTTCTTGATGAAGTCAGCGTTGATCAGGCGATGATGGGTGAATCCGATGTCGACGCATTGGATGCGGACACGGAATCGGACGAACCACTCGACGAACCGATGTCGATCGACCAGCTCGAGGATCACGCCGAGGATCACGATGCGGTGGCCGCCCGCGATATTGACGAGAACGATATCGGGGAGAACGATATCGGCGAAAACACAGCCGACGAATTCGACGACGATCCCGTGGTTGCGGGCGATGCCACGGTGCTGTCAAACGATACGGTGGTTGCCGAGAATCCTACCGAAGCGGTCGCTGAGGACGACGAGGATTCGATCGAAGCCTATATGAACCGTTTGTTGAAGCGGGTCCAAGGTGAATCAACGCAACCGGCCGAAACGAGCACGGCGAGCAAGACGACTCAGACCTCGACATCGGAATCGAACACCAGCTCTACGGCGGCCGCGTCGGTCCTAGGATCCACTACGGTCGCGGGCACGACGGCGGACGGCGACGATTCAACGTTCATTGATCCTGATGAGCCGATGGTGCCACGTTCGCAAGCTCCTGAGAAAACCAGCAATTTGTCGGCGATGCGAGAGTTGGCCAATCAATCGGCTCGCAACGCGATCTCGCGAAGCACTCGTGTGCAAACGCGAGATACGCAGATCAAAGCGATGTCAAAATTCGCTCAAACTGGCGTGGCGATTCTCTGTGCGGTTGCCATGATCATGTTCACTACATGGTCGCTTCGCTATATTGCTGCGATTGCAATTGTGGTGATCGGATTTGTTTGTTTCAACGAGGGCATTGTGTTGCTAGCCGAAGCGAAGAAGCGGATGCAAGCGATCGAAGAGGATGCGGCTCGTGAAGAAGAACAGGCTGGACCCAGCGAAGAAGAGCTCAAGGAACAGGCTGAGATGGCGGCCAAGCTTGAAGCCAAGTTGGATCTTGCCGTAAAACCGAAGAAGTCATGAGCGAACATAAAGAGGTCACCGGTGAGGATCTGAATTTGATTCGCACCGACTTGGCCAACGAGCGTACCTTGTTGGCCTACGGACGAACCGCACTGATGGTCTCAGGCACCGGGGTTTCGATTCTGCAGTTCTTTTCGGTCACGCTTATCTATCACATTATTGCGTGGCCGCTGATCGGAGGCGGGTTTGTGATCGGCGTGATCGGTGTAGTCCGCTTCACGAAGTTAAGCCGCCGACTTCACGCCGATTGATCGCCCGCTCACCCACACGCCTGCCTGGCGTGATCACACGAAGGCGAGCTACTGTCACCGCAGCACCAAAAATCGGTCAGGCGGTGCCTGGGGTGATGGTCGTTCAAAAAAAACGGTTCTCGTTGAAAGCGGCGACTACAGCAAGCCGTCGAGCCCCTTTTCCTTTAGCTGTTTCGCGACTTCGCGGACACGTTCTTCGGCGTGTTTAGGGGCAACCAAGGTGGCATCGGGGGTTTGTACGACGATCAAGTCATCAACATCGATCGTGACCACGGTATGTCCGTCGTGGGTGTTGATGATGCAGCCCTTGCTGTCGATACCGATATGTGAACCGACAACGGTGTTGCCGGCTTCATCCGCGTCGTGCAGTCGCGACAAAGCTTGCCAACTGCCGACGTCATCCCATGGAAACTCGGCTTCGATCACGACCACATTCGGGTATTGTTCCATCACGGCATAGTCAATCGACTTGCCTTGGATCGCTGCAAACTCTTTCTCGAGTGTTTCGGCGTAGTCGGGTTTGCCAATGCGGTTGGCGATCGTGGCGAGATGCGAATACATCTCAGGCTCGTTCTTCTGCAATGCGTCAAGGATGGTCGACGCTCGCCACAAGAAGATGCCACTGTTCCAATAGAATGATCCTGCATCGACATAGCGACGAGCGGTTTCGGCATCAGGTTTTTCACGAAACTGTTTGACTTGGAAAACCGATGCACCCTCGGCGGCGATCGGTTTGCCTCGTTCGACATAGCCAAACGATTCGGCGGGATACTGGGGGGGGATTCCGTAAGTGACGATTCGCGTCGGGTCTTCCTTGATCAACGCTTCACCGGCGGCGATGGCCGCTTGGAACGCTTCGGGCGACGTGATCACGTGGTCCGACGGCATCACCGCCATGATTGCATCGTTGTCTTCGTGATGAACCAGGGCGGCTGCCAAGCCAACACAGGGGGCGGTGTCGCGTTTGCATGGTTCGCCGACAATGTTTTTGGGCAACAGCGACGGCAATTGTTCGGCGATTGCATCGACAAGGACTTTGTTTGTGACAATCATTTGCCGTGACGCAGGAACCAAGTCGCCCAACCGGTCGACGGTCGATTGGATCATGGTCCGGTCGCCGTGCAGCGTCAGCAATTGCTTGGGGCGAAGCGTTCGACTGGCAGGCCAAAATCGCGTGCCGCTACCGCCGGCCATGATCACTGCATGAAGCATGATTTGTCTCTCTGGTGAAGGATTCAACCGTGACGTGCTTAATTTGCCGTCAATGCTTGGTGGATTGTTTGCTGCACAGCGTAGACAAAAGTAGAGGCTTTTGAAACGCCACCGAGCTTGTCAAATTCCCTCGTTTCACGCTTCGCGAAAAATTCACATTCTACTTTTTTACGTGGATCGGATTCGCGTCGTCGCCCAACAGCGTAATCTGCCAATCCGTGATCGGACGCAGCGATTTGGCTTCATCCGCCGACGGCAGAAAGATTCGCACGTCGCGGCGGTCCAATTGCGTCAGGTCGACCGAGCGATTGGATCGCCATTCACGCTCGCGTGTCCAATCGAACGTTTTTCCTTTGGCTTGAAAGCGATATTGGTCTTCCGCAGCAAGTTGGCTTCGTTGTTTCAAATCACCATAAATGACTGGTTTTAATCCGAGTCGCCTAGCTGCTTCCAGGCGGATCGCAATCCCATACGGTTCATCGTCCCAGCGGCCAAGATGCGGACGGAATTTGCGTTTGCGCAAACGATCTGCTAACGGGACTTCGGAAAAACAGACCACCGGATACTTTTTTGAACTGGTGATCGCGTTGGCAACGATCACGCCACTGCGAACAATGCGAGCGAGCGTTTGCAGGGGACCGTTTCCGGCGGAACGTCGTGATTCATCGTCGCTGGGGTGATGGAGCAGCAATTCATCTTGATGTTGATGTTCGGTTTGCCCAGGCCACGGACCGCCGCAGCCGCGGGTGGTGTGAGTCAACCATTGGCCGTCCGTGCGTGTCCAGTCCGTGTCATTGCTCGCTCCGCATTCCGGACGTCCTGGTGCCGTGTGATCGACGATCTTGGTTGTTTCCCGGTCGGGGCGAGTCAGGTACCAACCGATCGCTCCTTGATCAATCAACTTTACCGCGGCCGATGGGACGTCGGCGATCACGGCGACGCGTGTTGATGGATCCCGCAGTGCGACGATCCGCGTTCGAAGTTGGGTGTCGATCTTGCCGCCTGGGCGTACGTAGACCGCATCGACACGATCGGCGATGCCAATCAATACCGCGTCGCGTGAGAGTGGTTCGGTCGAATCAAT
>NZ_ANOG01000098.1 GCF_000346295.1 Rhodopirellula maiorica SM1
TCTGCGACTTTCGCTACAGTGAATTCGCATCGATGGGCTCACGCCCGTGGCTACATCCGACCGTCCCTTCGGGACTTGCACTTTACAACTTGCGGCAGTCACGTCTTTCCGACCAGGGCAAGCCCGGCGGAAGCCAAAGGAGCCAGACTTTCAGAACTTATAAATTGCAGCGTCGCTACGTCCATTCTAAATGCGAGGCACCTGAGAAAGGAAAATAGGTTAAAACATGGAAGGTTAGAAAATGGCGAGCGGTGAGTGAGCATGCTCCGCACCGAAGTAGTCGCATTCCGTTCAATCATCGAAGTGTGTCAAAGGCAATTCTAAGAAAGGTAACGGTTGAATTCATCGAGGACGCGCGGTGGACATTGATCTAGAGAAAAGTCCTCAAACGCCTTCTGGAGCTCTTCGCGGGTATTCATCACAAATGGCCCTTGCCCTGCAACCGGCTCATTGATTGGCTGACCGTCCATGATCAAAAGTCGGGCATCCGAATTTGCTTGAATTGCCACACCGTGACCAGTCTTCTCAAAGATTGCAAGATCTCCCGCGTGTTCACCGTTTCAAACCCTTTATGCGGATGCGCGGCAACGCCGCGATGCTCGTGTCCCAGAGCAAACTCATACGGAGCGACATAATCAAGCAACAGGAAAGGATTCAGCTCGCGACCAAGCCCATTGTAATCGGACACCGATTGAACTGGAAAACCGTCTCCAACGCAGTGCGTTTGCGAGCTCTTGTGGACCGAGTGTATAGCTTTGGGAGGCATGTTGATTTACTTCGATTGAGCCACATAGCTGTTCATGAGACATCGATAAATGGGCAGGTGATTTGAGAGGAGCGTGCCAAGACCCTCCATGTCATTGCGCCAATCCCGGTGTAGTTCTCCGGCAACAGCAAACCAATTTATCAATTGCGCACCCGCGGCCGACATTCGTGCCCAGGCGGCGTCGCGAGTCGTCTTGTTGAACGTGCCGGAAGCATCACAGACAACAAATACGTCGTAACCCGCTTCGATGGCGGATAATGTTGGGAATGCGACGCACACTTCGGTGACGATTCCCGCAATCAACAGTTGCTTTTTACCAGTCTCCTTCACCGCGTCGACGAAGTCTTCGTTGTCCCACGCATTGATCTGGCCCGGCCGCGCAATGTACGGCGCATCGGGAAACATTTCCTTAAGCTCCGGAACGAGCGGGCCGTTTGGTCCGTCCTCGAAGCTCGTCGTCAGTATGGTTGGAAGCTCAAAGTACTTTGCACAGTTAGCCAGCGCCAGGACGTTGTTCTTAAAGTCGTCTGGCGAAAAGTCGTGAACAAGGTTAGTGAGGCCGGTTTGATGATCAACCAAAAGAACTGCTGCTTCGTTCTTGTCCAACCGGCGATAGGTAAAGGATTCGTTGTTCATGGACTTCTCCAGTTTCGAGTCGGTTCATGGAAAGACGCTGCTTTGGGGCAGAACGGCGGCGATCACACGGTGGCGACCCAAGAGGTTGTGGTCACGAAAACACGTTGCCGCCGCTCGTGTGCACCACATCGTTCCTGCGCTGTGCCTGGGTTGCGGACGACTCGTCGATCGGTCTCGCTACGCATCCCTTAGAATACTGACCGAAGAGGAGCTGAGCAACAATCGACCGCACAACCATCGACCTTGCAACAGACGTACCACAACTCAACCACTCCTGAAATTTTCCTGCCTCCATCTTCCTGCCAACTCGGACCGAGCAAATGGGTAGGAAAATGGAGGTAGGAAGATAAGAAGCGAACAAATTCGGCCGCGCTGATCGATTCGCCGACAAAAAAATAGAGGGCAAAAATATGAGGTAACGATTCGGGAGATCGCCATGCTGACTGCTTCCGACCCTCAACCCATCTTTTTGCCCCCCATCTTTTTGTCGGCAACGCATTGGAAAGAATGTCTCGAGAGCGCAACTTATTTCATGACAGAGAGCAGGTACGATGGTGGTCACTTGGTCCGAGCATTGTTCTTTGCTGCATGGATAAATGAACAAGCAGCAGGGAATCACGAGAGCAGATGAGAATTGCCCAGCGCCCCCGTGTACTCAGCAGACTCCTGACTCATTCGGCCGCGATGATCGATTTGCCGACAAAAAATAGAGGGCAAAAATATAAGGAAACGATTCGGGAGATCGCCATGCTAACTGCTTCCTAGCCTCGACCCATCTTTTTGCCCCTCATGTTTTTGCCGGTAATACAGTGGAAAAAATGTCTCGAGAGCGCAACCTATTCCATGCAAGACCGTTACCGATCAACCGGCGGCGACGGTTGATCATCCACTTCAAAACACCCGGCTTCGCCGCTCGGTTGCATCGGTATTGTTCCCCGCTCTTCACGGCAATCCAGCACGGAACCGGTCGCGTTCACGAGCAAGTGTTTGTTGCGATGCGTTGCCAAACCTTCCAGCTAGTGCAGGCTGGCCAAAGAGGTGAAACCAAAGTGTACCAAGTGTAACAAACACCAGGGCGTGAATACCGAATATCAATCCGTTTGAATCAGGCGTTGCCTCGAATTGCAGCAAAGATAAGACGCAGCCTATCGTGGTGAGTGTC
>NZ_ANOG01000099.1 GCF_000346295.1 Rhodopirellula maiorica SM1
CGTTTTGGCGCTAGCCACGGTTAGGTGGTGAAGAAACTGTGGCTAGCGCAAAGCGGCTACTATGCTGAAAGACTCCTGCCTAACTGCCTGAGAATTGCCCACGACACGCTGGCAATATTCATTAGAATAAAAGCGTCCTGAGATCTCCCACCTCCCACTCTCTCCTCCCCCCCTTCCTCTCTCTGAGTGCGATTCGATGAATCCATTTTCGTCTTCAATTTCGCGTCGTGAAATGTTGCGCCGATGTGGTACTGGTTTTGGCGCGGTCGCACTTGGCGACATGCTTAGCCGAGACGCGATGGCGGGAGGCTCATCACCGCTGCAATTTCTCCCAAGGCGAAATATGTCATCCATCTGTTCATGAACGGTGGTCCGAGTCATGTCGATACGTTCGATTACAAACCGGCATTGGCCAAGTTCGATGGCAAAACGGCACCGACCGGGACGCTGAAAACAGAACGTCCCACGGGAAACGTGATGGGGTCCCCGTTCAAGTTCAAACCGTACGGGGAAAGTGGAATCCACGTCAGCGAGTTGTTTGCCAAAACAGCGGAACATATCGATGACATCTGTGTGATCAATTCCATGCACGCCGATGTGCCCAATCATGAACCGTCGCTGATGTTGATGAACACGGGCGAAGCGAGACTGGTCCGCCCCAGTGTCGGATCGTGGATGACGTATGGGCTAGGCAGCGAGAATGAAAACCTGCCGTCGTTTATTGTCATGTGTCCAGGCGGCTATCCGATCAAAGAGTCGCAGAACTGGCAAAACAGTTTTCTGCCGGGTAAGTACCAAGGCACTTATATTGATTCGCGTCACGAGCGTGTCGAAAAACTGATCGACAACATTCGCTCGCCCGGAGTCTCGGAATACGACCAACGTCAACAATTGGATCTGTTGGCGTCGATAAATCATCAGCATGCATCCGAGCGTCCAGAAGACCCGCGATTGGAATCCAGAATCGAATCATTCGAATTGGCGTATCGGATGCAATACGAAGCGACGGATGCGTTTGATGTGTCGCGAGAAACCTCGGCGGTACGGGACGCCTATGGACCGGGTGATTTTGCGAGGCAAACATTGATCGCTCG
The DNA here is from genome assembly GCF_000346295.1 of Rhodopirellula maiorica SM1. Lineage (GTDB taxonomy): Bacteria > Planctomycetota > Planctomycetia > Pirellulales > Pirellulaceae > Novipirellula > Novipirellula maiorica. The sequence continues at coordinate 1,095 of NZ_ANOG01000099.1, forward strand.
CCGCTTGGTCGAACGCGGCGTACGGTACGTTCAACTTTACACCGGAGCCGGACAGCCCTGGGACAACCATGACGACCTGAACGCCGGTCACAAGCGGTTGGCAGGCCAAGTTGACCAGCCAATCGCAGCGTTGTTGGCCGATCTGAAACGTCTCGGTTTGCTCGAAGAAACACTGGTGATCTGGGGCGGCGAATTTGGCCGGACTCCCGTGGTGGAAATGCCCAAGAAGGGTTCAAACCAAGGCAAGATGAACGGCCGAGACCATAACCATCATGGCTTTACCATGTGGATGGCCGGCGGCGGTGTCAAAGGAGGCCAGACGATTGGGACGACCGACGAGATCGGGTTCAAAGCGGTTGAAAACCGCGTCCATGTTCATGACCTGCACGCTACGATGCTGAAGTTGATGGGATTCGATCATAAAAAATTGACCTACCGCTATGCCGGTCGCGATTTCCGGCTGACCGATGTCCACGGCCGCATCATCGACGACGTGATCGCGTAGGCCGGATCAAGCAAACGGCGTCGATGCCGGATCGGCGGACGTAATTAAGAATCTCACATCGCTCCGAAGCTCATTCGAAAAGGCCCCCGTTTGCGCCGATCCGGCATGATCCTGCGTCCTTACGCTTGGGCGCCTCGCCACATCGATCGGTGATTTTCGGGGGTTCGTATTCTTCGGGTAGATCGCCTTGCGATTTCTGCCGAAACACGACAGCGACGGGTGGGGATTGCAAGTAGAATAGCGTCCCCTCACCACTCTCACCTCATGCTCTCCCTGCAAAATCTGACGATGTTCATGAAATCAATGGTTCGCTTGACGTCCGTTTTCTATTGTTTCGCCATGCTATTGCTGGGGATTTGTCATCCCACGGTCGCTGCGGAAACCTATTCCGAGAATCCAGGAACGGAGGGCAACGGTAAACACATCGTCGGCCCCCACTACGCGATCGCTGCCGATTTGAAGGACCAAGGAAATCCCAAAGGCAAGTACTTTGAATTCACGATGCCGCTTGCCGACAGCAAAATTTTCCCAGGCAATGACACGACGCTCAATCCGAATAAGGAAGTCCGCAAGGAACGAAAGATCTTTGTCTATGTTCCCGCCGCCTACGTGGACGGAAGTAAGGCACCGATCTTGGTCACGATGGACGGTCCAAGCCGGTTGGATTTGGTCCGCAACGCCCTTGATAATTTGACGATTTCAAAAAACCCCCATCGCAAGCTGCCGGCCTTTATCGCGATCGCGGTCCAAAATGGTGGCAACGATGGCAAGGGAAGTGAACGGGGACTTGAGTATGACACCATGTCCGACCGATTCGCCCGATTCGTCAACGACGAAGTTCTGCCCGCCGTGCTCAACAACCCAAAGATCAAAGCGGCCTATCCCAATATTGCCTTCACCGAAAACCCGTGGGGCAAAGCGGTGATGGGATGCAGTTCCGGAGGCGCAGCGGCGCTGACGATGGGTTGGTTTCGCCCCGACCTGTTTCGCCGGCTAATCACGTACTCAGGCACCTTCGTTGACCAACAAGACGACGATGCTCCCGAAGAAGCCGACTATCCGCTTGGTGCTTGGGAATACCATTCGAGCATGAAGTTGATCGCAAACAGTGAAAAGAAACCGCTGCGGATCTTTACCCATGTATCCGAGAACGACAATCGAGCGAACGATCCTGAGCGAACGTATCACAATTGGGTGATGGCCAACGAGCGGACTGCCGCGGCACTGGAGGCAAAGGGATATGATTACCGCTACGTATTCAGCCGAGCGACACGGCACTGTGATCGCAAGGTATTCGAACACACGCTGGCCGATACGCTGGTATGGATGTGGCGAGGCTATCACGCCGAATGATCATCAATTGAATCCGTGGGCCGTAAGGCCAATGCCATCTACTTTCGCAGTGGGACTCGCCAGAGTTCCTGGTGATGCAATAGCAAATGCGGGGATTCTGGTGAATTCCACGACTCGAACATTCCCCGCTTGGTGCCAAAGTAGATGGCATTCGCCGTAAAGCACCGGGTAATACGCATACCGTTTATGTAGTATGGGTGCGGTGAGAGGCCGCCTGTCTAATTTCACCAACGTTCAATCGGCCTGTGCCACGCCGCTGCCGGCTTCTCCTAACCCAACCCAAAAATGAGACACTGCTCGGTGAACGCCACCAAAAAACGCTCGTTCCCAGGCTCCTGCCTAGAAACGCACTGCTTTCAAGGCTCCCGCCTCGTCTTTGTACGCTCAGCAGGCAGGAGCCTGCAATTCATCGGGTTGCCAGGCGGGAGACTGGGAACCAGGGGTGGCGACTGCCGAAGAGTGTCGACAATGATTCGATTTTCCTGGATTGCCGCCGCCATCTTGCTGATCTCGTTCGCGAAACCTTCACTGGGCGAACAACCGAATGTATTGATCATCTACGGGGATGACCAAGGTTCGATCGATCTTGGATGCATGGGCATCACCGATTTGCAGACGCCGAACTTGGATCGCTTGGCCAACCAAGGACTGCTGCTGACTCAGATGTACTCGGCCGCACCGGTGTGTTCGGCGAGCCGAGTGGGGCTATTGACGGGGCGTTACCCGGCACGAGCGGGACAACCGGGCAACGGCGAACTGCGGACCGAAGAAGTCACGATTGGCGAAGTTTTTCGTGACGCGGGCTATCGCACCGGACAAGTCGGCAAGTGGCATCTCGGTCATACGGTTGACAAGAATCCGAAGGGGCAAGGTTTTGAGGATTGGTTTGGCCACCTCGGAGGCTGCATCGACAACTACTCGCACTTCTTTTTCTGGGCCGGGCCGAACCGCCACGATTTGTTTGACAATGGACGCGAAGTCCATCGACCGGGTGAGTATTTCCCTCAGTTGATGGTGGATCGCTGCAAAACGTTTATTGACAAACCGTCCGACCAACCATGGCTGCTGTATTGGGCGTTCAATGCGCCGCACTATCCGTATCAAGGAACGCCCGAGTGGCTCGAGCGTTACAAGGATTTGCCATCACCTCGCCGCGAGTACGGTGCTTTTTTATCGACAATGGATCAGTACATTGGCGAAGTGATTGCGCATCTCGATCGCAATGGTTTGGCTGAAAACACGATTGTCATCTACCAAGCCGACCACGGGCATAGCACCGAAATCCGAGCCTTTGGTGGCGGCGGCAACGCGGGGCATTATCGGGGAGCGAAATTTTCGCTATTCGAAGGCGGCATACGCGTGCCCGCGGTTGTTCGTTTTCCGCCAAAATTTCCAGCGGGCCAAACGCGTGACCAATTCATGACCGCGTGTGATTGGTTGCCAACGCTGTGCCAGCTCTGCGACGTAAAACCGCCTGACAACACCTTGGATGGAGTTTCGATTGCCGACGTTTTAAGCGATGATGCGAAGCCGCCACGCAAACCGTTTTATTGGCAATTCGGCGGTGGCGGCAAAAACGCTCAGTGGGCTGTCCGCGACAAAAACTGGAAATTGATTGGCAATCCTCGAGACACCTCGGCAAACGAAACCCAACGCAAAGAGGGTGGCCGATTGAAAGACAAACTGTTTTTAGTGGATCTCAACCAAGACATTGGTGAGACCAAGAATCTCGCGAAATCAAAACCTGATATCACTCAGCGACTGCTCGATTTGCGAACCGAGCTGACGAGTGATTTTGAGTAACGCCGTCATGCGTGTCACTTCCTGAAATCCCCCTTTCCCTTAGTTTTCCGCTGTCATGCAAATAAAACATCTCACTGTACTCTCTCTTGTCCTTGCATCACTATGTGTACTGGCGCCGGGTCGTGGTTATGCCGACCAACGTCCGAACATCGTGTTCTTCTTTGCCGATGATCAAACCACCAGCACGCTGGGTTGCTATGGCAATGACGTCATTCAAACGCCCAACATCGATGGATTGGCCGCTCGCGGTACACGTTTCGAAAACGCGTTTGTCAGCCAAGCAATCTGCTGGGTCAGCCGCACCACCATCCTGTCGGGATTGACCGGACGCAGTTACGGCACCGCGGCGAATCCAGACGTAGCACGAGCCGATGCAGTGGAGACCTTGTACAGCGACCTATTGCGAGAAAACGGTTATCGCACCGGCTACTTCGGCAAATGGCACGCCAAGATGCCAGCGGGATATCGAAACCAAGAGCACTTTGACGAGTTCGAAGCGATTGGGCGAAACCCGTACTACAAAAAACAAGCCGATGGCAGCTTGCGTCACGAAACCGAATTGATCGTCGATCGCGGTATCGAGTTTGTAAAGAACCTGCCCAAGGACAAACCATTCGCGCTGAACATGTGGTTCAACGCTTGTCACGCCGAAGACGGTGATCGTCGCCCTGGCATCGGGCATTTCCCGTGGCCTCGCGCCGTTGACGGCATGTACGAAGACGTCCAAATCGCCCCACCGCGACTCGGCGATCCCGCGATCTTCGACGGGCAACCCGACTTTTTGAAAACCACGATCAATCGCGAGCGTTATTTTTGGCGTTGGAATACCGACGAAAAATACCAAACCAATATGCGAGCCTATTACCGCATGGTCAGCGGTATCGATGGTGCGATCGGCCGTTTCATCGCGGCACTCGAAGAAGCCGGATTGGCCGACAATACGATTATCGTTTACTCGGCCGACAACGGTTACTACATGGGCAACCGAGGGTTTGCCGGCAAGTGGTCGCATTACGAAGAGGGTCTTCGCGTGCCGATGATTGTTGCCGACCCGCGAGTACCCAAAACACAGCAAGGAAAAGTCGCCGATGCGATTGCATTGAACTTGGATCTGCCCGCGACGTTTTTGGATTGGGCCAATGTCGAAGTGCCCAAACGTTATCAGGGACACAGTCTAAAACCGATCGTCGAGTCCGAGAAACCAGCAAATTGGCGAACGGAATCGTTTCACGAACACTTTGCCGTTCGCAATCGCATTCCGGCCTACGAAGGCATCCGTAACGAGCGATACAAGTACGTTCGTTATTTTGACCATGGCAACCACGAATTTTTGCACGATCTAAAAAACGACCCCAACGAATTGGTCAATCTGGCCTCGGATCCGGAACATGCCGAAACACTCAAAGCGATGCGTCAGCGGACCACCGAGCGTGTTGCAGAACTGGGCGGACCGCTCGATCCGTTGAAAAACTTCTCGCCCTCAACGGTACCTCATCCCGAGGCTTCGGCGGCAGTCGGCACTCGCCCTGACAAAGACGGCTTCGTCCGCGTGTTCGATGGCAAGTCGCTGCGTCAGTGGTCGGGCGATCCGAAGTATTGGTCGGTCCAGGACGGTGCGTTGACCGGTGTCACCGATGGTTCGCTAAAAATGAACCGTTTTATCACTTGGAAAAACTCGACGATCCGCAATTTCGATTTGCGAGTCAAAGTCAGAGTGACCGCCGGCGGCAACAGCGGGCTGCAGTATCGCGGCACATCGCGGCCCGATCTGGGCTTGGATATCGTGACCGGTTACCAGTGTGATGTGGTCGCCGACAACCCCAATTACAACGGGATGCTTTACGAAGAAAAAGGACGACCGAATCCTGTCGCACACTGGCGAGAAAGTGATCGTTGACCGCGAGGGACAACCGGTGGGTCGTT
>NZ_ANOG01000100.1 GCF_000346295.1 Rhodopirellula maiorica SM1
GCCCACTACCGCCGCCCATACCACCCACTGCCGCCGCCAAATTGGCCAAGCACGGGTACGCCAGCGAAGGCAGCAGGCAATTGGATATTCAGCGGTTTATCGGTCAAATTTTTGACCAACACGTTGGCAATGGTCGCATTGATCGGGATGAATTTGACGTCAACCTGTCCCGCATCCATTGCCGCGAACATTTCCGCGTGGATCGCGTCATCGGCGCCCGGCAAATCGTCTGCACGCAACGATGCCGTCGTCACGACAAACAACGTCAGCAAACAGGTAGGCAACGCCAGCACGTTCGGACAAAGAGAAGATTTGATCACGCTTAGGTTCCTATTCATCGATTCGCCTCATTGAAAATGAGGTGGGTAGACCGGGTGTATTGTCGACAGGCTATGTCGAGAAAAGCAGCATGTCGTTCGACAAATCGAGGCCAACCGAATCGTGCCACGGTCGCAACAGGTCTTGCGTTGCCAAACGTCACGAACGAGTTTTTGCCAAACAGACGCGTATTATCATAGTCGCTTTCGCGGATCGCACCAAATAAAAATCGGATACCCCCACGTAAGAAACCATCTGAAATAGACAATGTCATCGTTAGCGACAACCTAAACCGAATAATCCTTGAAAACGGAAGTTTTCAGCAACGAAAAGGCCAGACTTTCCTCAAATTGGTTGGATTTTTCGCTGTGGCAATTAGGATGCTGGTTGTTCGCTAGCTCGAAACGGATCCAGCCGCGGCGGTCCCAGCCGATTCGATCGGTTTGAATTGCGACCAAGAAACAGCCTCTGCACCCACCCCCCCTCTGCTAGAGGAAATATCTGTTTCCCAGCGTCACCGCTGGATGAGCCAGCGTGAAAACAGGCGAGCGAAATTCGTTCTCTGGATGTTTCCCCCATTCGTTTTCAGCAACGCATCACCCCTCTCAAGCTTTACTTCACGAAGGATCCTGTAACCGATGAAACGCAAGACCACCCTGTACTCCATGCTCTTCGCCGCAACTGCCTTTGGCATGTTGGTGGCTCCAATTCAGCATGGTATCGCCCAAGACAAAGCTGCCGACAAAGCAGTCGAAGCGACCGAAGCCGTAGCAGACCAAGAAAAACCAAAGGCCGACAAGCCTCAGGCAGATAAGAAAAAACAAGACGCGGCGGCGAAAAAGGCGGCTGCCAAAAAAGCGGCTGCTGAGAAAAAAGCAGCCGAAGCAAAGGCAGCTGCGGATAAAGCAAAGAAAGAAGCCGCTGCAAAGAAAGAGGCCGAGATGAAAGCGGCTGCGGAAAAGGAAGCCGCCATGAAGGCCGAAGCCGCTAAGAAGGCTGCGGCCGAGAAGAAAGCTGCCGCGGAAAAGAAGGCTGCCGCAGAGAAGAAAGCCGCTGCCGAGAAGAAGAAGGCTGCAGCTGAAAAGGCTGCCGCAATGGAAGCCGCCGCCGCGAAGGCCGCTGCGAAGATCGAAGCAGAAAAAGCGGCTGCAGCCGCCGCCGCGGCTGCGACCCCCGTCGCAACGCCTGCTGAGCCTGCTCCTGCTCCCGCTCCAGCACCGCAACCAATGGTCGAAGAAGCAGCCCCGGTTGCTCCCGAAGCCGTCGTTGTTCCGGCAACCGAACCCGCTCCGATCGTCTACGAAGATTCTGCTGGTTGCTGTGGCGAAGTCATCGTCGAATCGGTTGGTTGCTGTGACCCTGCACCGGTTTGCTGTGCGCCAGTAGCCCCCGTTTGTTGCGAGCCAGCTCCTGTTTGCTGCGAGCCCGCTCCGGTTTGCTGCCCACCGGCTCCCAAACACTGCGGATTGCTGCACCACATTTTCGGCATCTTCAACTAAGTGGTAAACCGCGTCGTAGGAACGACAATGCCTCAACACAAAACGGCCTGCGATCTGTATCGCAGGCCGTTTTTTTATTCGGTCAACAGCGGAGGTTTGATCGTAGCCTGGACGCTCGAGCGTCCGTGACTATAGGTCCTATCTGAAAACGACTCAAAGTCACCGTTCGCTCGGCGAAAGTTGTGGGAAGAATCCGCTCTCGCGAAGCGAGAAACCGCTTTTCAGACAGAGCCTAGCGACGCTGCGAACGCCTTCTTTAGCTGCTCGGTCGCGGCATCCGCTTTCTCGGTTGCAATCACCGCGTTGACCTGCAGTTCGCTCGTTCCGATCATCTCGATATTGATTCCCAGATCCGCAAGTTGCTTGAACAGGATCGTCCCCACATGCGTGTGGCTACGCAGCCCAATACCGCTGACGGTGATCTTCGAGATATCGGTACCGCTTTGGATATCGCGCATCCCATGTTTTTTGCAAATCGCTTGGCCGACCTCGACACTATGGTCAATCGCATCGTCGTTGATCGTAAAACTGACGCTGGTCGACCCGTCTTCGCCGTCGTACCCCTGCACGATCATATCGACAAAAATGCCTGCTTCCCCAATCGTTTCGAACATGTCGGCCGCGATGCCTGGCTTGTCTGGAACGCCATGCAGCGTCACCCGAGCTTGGTCCTTGGTCAAGGAAATACCGGTCAACGTCAACGCCTCGAGCGCATCCGCCTGCAATCGGCTAATCAACGAATCGACATCGGCACGATTGCCGCGTTCCGAACGGATTTGATGCCACGATTTGGCGTCATCCGGTTTCTGATGAAGCGAGAAGGCTTGATGCACTGCCCGCAGCGCTGCGGCGGCTTGTGAACGTGGAACCAGCGTCGAGATTTTGATCTCGCTGGTGGTGATCATTTGGATATTCACTCCGGCATCGGCCAACGCGCGGAACATTGTCGATGCCACGTTGGTTTGCTTGGCCATGTTCACACCGACCACCGAGACCTTCGAAACTTGGTCGTCATAGGTGACCGCGTCCGCTCCGACAACCGGCACCACGCCTTCGAGCGTTTTGAGGGTCATCTGCAGATCTTCTTGTCGAACGGTGAACGAGATATCCGCGCGGCCTTTGAGCCCAACGTTTTGGACGACCATATCGACAGCGATTTTCTTGGCGGCGATTGCCGAGAACACCTGCAAACTTTTCCCTGGAACATCAGGCACGCCAAGCACGGTCACGCGAGCTTCACTTGGGGTCATCGCGGCGCCACAAACCGAAGCCGTCTGTGATTCGGTTTCGGCCACGATCATCGTTCCTTCGGCGTCCGAAAAACTGCTGCGAACGTGGATCGGAACGTTGAATTTCTTGGCAAATTCGATACTGCGATTGTGCATCACGCCAGCCCCAAGGCTGGCCAATTCGAGCATTTCGTCGTAGCTGATCACTTCGACGCGGCGAGCTTCGGGCAATAACCGCGGGTCGGTCGTGTAGACGCCATCGACGTCGGTATAAATTTCACAGGCATCCGCCCCCAGCACCGAGGCCAATGCGACGGCGGTCGTATCGCTGCCGCCACGTCCCAACGTGGTGATATTCAAATCATCATCGATACCTTGGAAACCGGCGGCCACCACGATGTTGCCTTCGTCCAACAGTCGTTCGATTCGCTCAGTCGAAATCGATTGGATTCGTGCCTTGCTGAAACTGTCGTCGGTCTTCATTCCGATCTGACCGCCGGTCAGACTGACCGCCTTGGCACCCAGCGCATCGATCGCCATGGCCACCAGCGCCACACTGACTTGTTCGCCGGTGCTGACCAACATGTCCATTTCTCGCGCGGGCGGATGAGAGCTGACGTCGCTGGCAAGTTTCAATAACACATCGGTATTCTTTCCCATCGCGCTGACCACCATCACCACGCGATTGCCTTGCTGCTGGGCGCGGATTGCCTTGCGTGCGGCCGCGCGGATCTTTTCGACATCGGCGACGCTGGTACCGCCAAACTTTTGAACGATCAGTGACATGGGAAGAAATGTGAAATTGAAGGGGAAGTAATGGGGGGAAAACGAATGATGCCAGGGAATAGGGCAGCTCAAGTACGCTACGACTTGATGAACGCGTCCATCAAATCCCAACCGTGATCGAAACGGCGACCGCTCGCACCGGCAGCGATCTCGTCGTACGTGGTTTGCGAATCGGCAGCGACACCGGTTCCTGAGATCAGCAGCGGTACCATGCCGTGAGTGTGTTTTTTGGTGCTGCAAAATGTCGGGTGATCCGGAGTCACCAAAATGCGGTAATCGCCCTGTTTTTCCAACGCATCGAAAAGCGGAGCCACGATCGATTTGTCGATGCTTTCGAGAGCTTTGATCTTCTCGTCAGCGCGTCCTTCGTGCGACGCTTCGTCAGGAGCTTCGATGTGGACGCAAACGACATCATAGTTTTCGAGGGCTTCGACCGCCGCACGGCCTTTGGCTGCGTAGTCGGTATCGAGATAACCGGTGGCGCCGTCAACTTCGATCCGTGGCCAACCCACCAGCGCGGCGATGCCTCGCAGCAAATCGACGGCGGTGATCATCGCGCCGCTCAATCCATAGCGTTCTTGAAAACTCGGCAACTGTGGCGCCCCGCCGAGTCCCCACAACCATACATTCGTCGCTGGCCGCTTGCCCTCGGCGATCCGTTTCTGGTTGACGGGATGCGACGCAAACAGCTCGGCCGATTCGCTCATCAAACGAACCAGCAAATCGCTGCCGGGACCACGTGGAAATTCGTCTGCCACCGACAAATCGGTCAAATCATGCGGCGCTCTCGAACGAGTGTCGCTCGAAAACGGAGCGGGAATAGACGCGTCGCCTCGATAGATCAGCAAATTTCGGTAGCTAACGCCCGGAACGAACTCAAAACGCGATGCGATCGGGTCGCCGTCGGCGGCGGCCTTGGCTAACAATTCCTGCTGAGCCGAACGCAACAGCTCAGCCCCTTCTTCGCTGGAAATATGGTCGGCGGTGAAGTCGACCATCGTTTGGTCTTCGATCGTGACCAAATTGCAGCGGACCGCCCAATCGTGTTCGCCCAACGTGATTCCTTGAGCGGCCGCTTCTAGGGGTGCCCGGCCGGTGAAATACACGTCGGGGTCATAGCCGAGCAAACAGAGGTTCGCGACTTCGCTGCCTGCCGGCAAATGGTCCGGTGTATTGTTGGCCAACCCAAGCGCCCCCGCCGCGGCGAGCCGATCCATCGCAGGCAAATTGGCCGCTTGCAACGGGGTGCGGCCGCCGAGCGATTCGATCGGTTCATCCGCACAGCCGTCGGGAATAATAATGACATATTTCATGGCGAATCCTCCGCCCACGCGGATTTTCAGTAAAAAAACGAGAATGGGGCAGTTTCCATTAGTCCCTGAATCCGCGAAAGGGGGCGTTTACGGGATCCTTCTGTTAAACTAGGCCACTTTGAAATTGAAGACTCGCGTGATTACGCGGTTCCCCATTGCAAAATCCTGCCCCACGATTCCCCCTCTCCACTTTCCCTTCCTCTCGCCAAGGCCAACCATGAAGTCCCCTATCTCTCGACGTGATGCCCTCAAAACCACGGCCGCAACTGCCGCCGGGATTGCCTTGTACCATGGCGCGGCAGCACGCCGGATCTCAGCCGCCGAAAGCCCGAACGAAAAATTGAACCTCGCCTGTATCGGCGTCGGCGGCCGCGGGGCTGCCAATGTAGGCGGCGTCCGCTCGCAAAATTTGATCGCGTTAGTGGATGTCGATGAGAAACGAGCCGAAGGTGCGTTCAAAAAATATTCGTCGGCCGAGCGTTTCAGCGACTATCGCAAAATGCTCGACAAACTCGGCAAAGATCTTGATGGCGTTGTGATCAGCACCCCCGATCATACGCATTTTCATCCTGCGTACGCCTCGATGCAGTTGGGGCTGCACACGTATCTGGAAAAACCGCTGGCCCACAACGTGTGGGAAACCCGTACGCTGACCGACTATGCGCGAGAAAACAAACTCGCCACTCAGCTGGGAAATCAACGTCACGCGATGCCCAACATGCACCGTGTCGTGGAATTGGTCCAAAGCGGTGCGATTGGCAAGGTCAACGAGGTGCACTGCTGGGTCGGCGGTAGCCGCGGGATGCCATCGATTCCCAAAGACACCCCCCCGGTTCCTGCGGGACTGGATTACGAACTGTGGGTGGGCCCCGCAGAAAAACGTCCCTACCATCCGTCCTTTTGTCCCTATGGCTGGCGTTTTTGGTGGGAATACGGCACGGGCGAAACCGGCAACTGGGGCTGCCACATCCTGGACATTCCGTTTTGGTCGTTGGGACTGCGATATCCAAGTCACGTCAATGCCAGAGGTCCCGAAGTGGACGCCGAGCGAACGCCCAAATCGATGCACGTTACCTACCGTTTTGACCAGACCAACCAAAACAGTCCGCTGGATTTGCATTGGTACCACGGCACGCCCGAGATCCTGGCCCAACGCGGACTCTCGGGCAAAGGCCACAACACGCTGTTCATCGGCGAAGACGGGATGTTGTTATCGGGCTTTGATAAACACGAGTTGCTGCCCGAAGAAAAGTTCGCCGACTTCAAACGGCCAGAACAATTTGTCCCCAAGTCACCCGGCTTTCACAAAGAGTGGATCGCTGCGTGCAAAGGCGGCGACGCAGCGACGTGCAACTTTGATTACACCGGTCCGATGGCCGAGACCGTCTTGCTCGGCAATGTCGCCTACCGTACCGGCGGATTCGACTGGAATGCCAAAACGTTGTCCACCGGCAACAACACCAAGGCCCAATCGCTGATCCAAACCGCCTACCGCAAAGGCTGGGAAATCGACTAACCCAATGTGGGATAGGCTTCCAGCCTGTCATCGGTGTTGACGACCGCCTACCTGTTTCCGCCGGTAGGCCTAACCGTTTTATTAGCGGGGCGGGGCGAGCCCAATGCCATCTACTTTGGTAGCGGCACCCGTTTAGTGCCAAAGTAGATGGCATTGGGCGCGAGCCGCCCGGTGTAAATTGAACGTCCTATCCCGCTGCAACCGGGCGAGGCCCCGCGCCGCACCGCTACACTCTCCCACTCTCCCACTCTCCCCGCCAACATCATGAAACAAATCCTCGCCCTCACGTTCTTATTGCTCCTTCCCACCCCGCTGGTCTCCGCCGCGGAACTAAAACTTGCATCGGTTTTCTCGGATCACATGGTGCTCCAGCGAGAGCAGAGCGTTCCGGTATGGGGCATCGCGGAGGCTGGCGAATCGATCACCGTCCAATTCGCAAACCAAACAAAGACCACCACGGCCGACGAGAACGGCAAGTGGAAAATCGAACTCGGTTCAATGGCCGCTAATAACGAGCCTCAGTCGTTGATCGTCGAGTCGGGCAGCGAACCACGCCGCGTCGAGCTAACCGACGTGTTGGTCGGCGAAGTCTGGTTGGCGTCGGGCCAATCAAACATGGAATGGGAAATGCAAATGAAGGCCGATTCCAAAGCCGACATCCCAAATTCGACTCATCCCAACCTTCGTCTGTTCGCGGTCCCGCTGACCACCGCACTGACGCCGCAAGACGATGTCGAGGCAAATTGGACGCGAAGTTCGCCGCAGACTTCGGCTAGTTTCTCGGCGATCGGCTACTACTTTGGATTGCGTTTGCACGAGGAACTTGGCGTTCCCGTAGGCATGATCCAAAGTGCCTGGGGCGGAACTCGGATCGAGCCATGGACCAGCGTCGATGGATTCGGCGCCGTCTCCGCGCTGCACAGTGAAGCCGATCGCATTCGCTCGCAAACCCCAGGCACGCCGGCCTATCGAAAATCCCAGCAAGCCCATTTGCAGAAAGTCCAGCAGTGGACCGAGTCGCTAGCCCACGCATTGGAGCAAAACCAAGCCGCACCTCCGCTTCCGCCTCAGCCCGCCACTTTGGCAAAGAACCACGGTACGCCGACGACGCTCTACAACGCGATGATCCACCCGCTTGTTCCGATGGCGATTCGCGGAGCGATTTGGTACCAAGGCGAATCGAATCGCGGCGACGGCCTAGGCTATGTCGATAAGAAAAAAGCCTTGCTCGCATCATGGCGAAACGCGTTCAAGCAACCCAAATTGCCGTTCTATTTTGTGCAAATCGCGCCCTATCAATATGGTGAAGAGGATCCTGAAATTCTGGCTCGTTTCTGGGTCGCTCAACACGAGTGTATGAAGATTCCCCACACCGGCATGGTGGTGACCACCGACATTGCCGATCTCAACGACATCCACCCACCTCATAAAAAGGAAGTTGCACGCCGGTTGTCGTTGTGGGCATTGGCGGACACCTACGACCAAGCCGACATCGATCCAAGCGGTCCGCTTTACGCGAACCATAAAGTCGACGGCGGGGCGATCCGTGTAGCGTTTAGCCACGCCAAATCAGGACTCACGTCACGTGACGGTAAACCGCTGACCGATTTCGAAATCGCCGGGATCGACGGCAACTTTTACCCTGCGACCGCGACGATCGATGGGAACCATATCATCGTTGAATCACCGAATGTTGCCGAACCAAAACAGGTACGGTTTGGTTGGAACAA
>NZ_ANOG01000101.1 GCF_000346295.1 Rhodopirellula maiorica SM1
AGGTGCCATCGAGAAAGGCGTCTCCGTCATCACCATCGATAAGCGACCCCACCGCCACCGCGGTCGCCCATCGTCCCGATACAAACCGGCTGTACTTTGCCGAAGTGATTCCGGAAACATCAAGATTCGTCAACGGATCGTCCGTTGCGGACCAGACCCGAAAATAGAGACGTGGATAGGTGGGGTTTGGTTTCATTTCAATGCACGATGTCTAAAGAGAAAGCAGGCCACGTCGCACACCGGTCATGTAGTCGGGTCCTTTGGGAGTTCCGCCGGGTTGGTAGGCGCGAACGGACGCAAGTGCCGACATTTCACCTGCAGTCAATTCCCGATTAAAAATGCGGCAGTCATCCCATTTGCCTTTGGCATAGCCATAGCCTTCATACCCGAGCAACACGTTGGCCGACGATGCCGACGGTACCGTGATGGATTTGGTTCCCGCAAGCGTTCCGTTGATATAGAACTTTAACGTTGTTCCCGATCGCGTTGCACCACAATGCACCCACTGGTTTTGCGGGCAATTTGTATCGCTGTTGACTTGCGACGATCCGTTCCAGTACTGCAGTTTCTGGCTGTGCGTCGACGGGCTTAGCCACAATTGAAACTGAGCACTACCGCCAACCCGCTGGTTCAAGAGAATCGAATCATTGGTGGAAGGTTTGTAAACCCAAATCGCGAACGAGTGTGACGAAACCGGTACCGCGTTTAATGTCGTCGCAACGTAGTCATTCGTTCCATCGAGATCGATCGCTCGTACACCACCGTGTTCAGTGTCCGCTTTCCATGCGGTTGCGGGTGTGGCGTTGGTGAGTGTGCCGTCGTTCCCATTTCCGCTCAGATCGGTAATGGTTGTAGTGCCATTTCCTGCATTATCAAGCGATGGACATAGCCAAATGATTTCGCCGCCAAGTCCCGTTGGCATCGGGGGTACCTTTAATGATCAACCGTCGCGGATGTTTCGTTCGTTTGCGATTTTGCTGCTGCCACGGCTGCGTTTAGGATGCCGGGGACGGAAGCCAAGCGTTTGCCCTTGATCGCAGCGACACATTTCGATTTTGTTGCGTCATCGATGTGGGCGACCTTGACCAACGCTTCGTGATGCGAACATCCGGTTGCTCGGCGGTATACGTTGGCGATTCCTGCGTCGTCGATCGCGGTGGCGTCTGGGGTTATGGTTCGCTTTGTTCGTGCTTTGGCCATGAATCAAGCAATCAATAATGGAGCGTTGGTACCGTCCCAAGTGCACACCACTTGGACCACGGATTGGGCACGTGCGGGGCCTTGACCCGATCGGTTTTGATAAGTCGCCAAACCATGCGCGGTGATTTCGATGTCGTCGACGGCCGAGAATCCGATGCCGTCGGTCTCGCGTTGTCT
>NZ_ANOG01000102.1 GCF_000346295.1 Rhodopirellula maiorica SM1
GATGCTCAATGGCCGACAATGTGGCATCAATCGCGGGACCGGCCTGTTTCACCGGCGGTAGCCGTTGTGACTGCAGGACCAGCTTACGTGCCTGGTCAATGGAAAGTTGTTCTATCATGGGATCCGGTCGGATTTAGATGCTCAGGTGCTTCGCAGAGATGGTACCAAAGTAGGGCGTGCCAATGCCATCTACTTTCGTAGTGGGACTCGCCAAAGTTCCTGGTGTTTCAACAGCAAAGATGGGAATTCTGGCGAATCCCACTACTTGACCATCCCCCAATGGCTACCAAAGTAGATGGCATTGGGCGGGGGCCGCCCGGTCTAAACCGAACGCTTTACTCGCCTCAACCGGACGGCTCGCGCCGTGCCGCTACCAACGTAGATGGCGTTGGACAAATGCTTTACTGCGTTGCGAAGAACGTGGTCATCGTTGCTGGCGTCGATCTGGAAGGAAACCTGTGATACAAAATCATCATCGTAGATTCCGCGATCCTCAAGTCGACTTTGGGACATCCGAAAAATGAGGCTCTGTCTGAAATCGGTTCAAAGTCGCCTTTCGCTCCGCGAAAGTCGTGGGAAAAAGAAGCTCTCGCGAAGCGAGAAACCGCTTCTCAGACAGAGCTGAGTCAAAAACGCGATCACTCTTTTGAGGAAACTCGCCCTTGAGCAATATCGAACTGGTAACGGGCGACCTGCTCGATCAGGACGTTGACACTATCGTCAACGCCTGGAATCGAAACATCATTCCTTGGTGGCTGCTGCTTCCTCAGGGCGTCTCAGGAGGGATCAAGCGTCGTGGTGGATACACGCCGTTTCGAGAGCTCGCTAGACACGGCCCCATTCCGCTTGGCGGGGCGGTGCTAACCAGTGCAGGCACGCTGCCGTTTAAAGCCATCATCCATGTGGCCGGCATCAGCATGCTTTGGCGATCAAGTGAAAGGTCGATTCGCGAATCGTGTCAGAGTGCTCTCGCGTTGGCCGAAGAGAAGAAGTTCAATTCGATCGCGTTGCCACTGATTGGTGCTGGTACCGGAGGCGGGTCGCCCGAGGCGGTACTTGCTATGATGAAGGATGAACTCGCGAAAGTCAGGTTTGCGGGACGCATTGTTATCGTTCAATTCAAGAAAAACTGAATTAACAGGATCCGACCCGATGCAGATCCACATTCAAGTTGGCGATGTACTGCAAGTTGCCGCCGACGTATAGAGAGCCGCCTAGGGACAGCCGCCTAGGGAGAGAGCATCTTCGACATGAACTTCATCACTCGATCATGAAGTTTATCTTGATGCTCGCTCGCAAATTGCTGTGCTTTCGCTTTGAGATCATCTCACATTCTCAGTGAAAGAGTCGCCATCAGAAAGTCTCCAAGTCAAAACGGGGTGCGAAATCGACCGGCGTCATCACATCCCACCCGAATTTCGCAAGATCACATTGTTCGTATGGGCGGATCCTGATCGGCGTCATATTCCCCATCAGGATCAAACCACGTACACAGCGCCAAGTGGACCAAGTACAGCGGTCGCATGTCACCGCGATGGATCATCTCCCACAGTGGGACGAAATCACTGCGGAATAGCATTGTTTGATGTTCCAGTCCAACAGTGAAGGGGACGTGCAGAGAATGCGAGCGAGGGCGTGGCCGGATGGCGACAAACGAATCGGAAGGTCGGTGCTTCGCAAATCGAGTCATCTGCTTGATCGGACCGCAGATGCCCAACAGGACATTCAACAGCCTCGAGTTTTTGAGATACTCCATCACCCCCGAGGGCCGCTACTTTGTTCATCGAGAACGACTGTGGCGTTGCACGAAACCGAATCTTGATGAGGAAACTCGCCAGCGTCTAGACAGTGAACTGATGACCGCCCGCCGCGAAGTCTTTGGGCCTCTTGTGATTTTTGGTTGCGCAACTTTTCTGTCTCCTTTCCCAGCTACGCCGGGAGAGGTGACTCGCGATGAAGAAATCAAACTCGCCCCTGCTTACTTTGCTTTCGTAAAATCGAGTTTGATTGCCACGTTGCCTTTGGCGTCGTTGACCGCCAGCTGGAATTTGTCGGCCACGGTTTGGTTGACCGTGCAGTTCAGCGTGATTTTGTCGTCGCCGGTCAAAGTCAGCTTGTTGCCGGCGCGGGTGACTTTGCCTTTGGACGTGGTCGCTTTTCCTGATTTCATGTGGACCAATTGAAACGTCCCTTCGCTGTTTAATCGCAATGCAAACGCTTCGCCGCTGGTCAGCGATGCCGACCATGTTCCGGCGAGCGAAAAGCGTGGATTGGCTGAGTTAGGGGCGTTCGTTGATTTCGCCGGGGCGGTTGCGGTCGCTTCGGACTTGGGCGTGCCGCTGGTTTTTGACCAGATATCGGACTTTCGCTCTGCCAAACTCGCCAATTGGATCAAGTTCGCCTTCAATTGACGCGGCGTCACCGCTCGGTTGCTGAGCGAGACTCGCAACTGAATCCGCTTATTTTCTTGATCAAACGCAAAGTAGCCGCCTTGGGTTGCAGTGTTGGAGACCAGCAGCTTTAACAGCGTTTCTTTGTCAATCGAGGCGTCCTCTTCCATTTTGACCAGCGACATTTCGCAAGCGATGCGGTCTTCGTCGACAAACACCGTCATCGAAACGGGAAAGATCCATTGAGCGTGATTCATTTTGAAGTTCACTGATCCGTTGTCTTCGCTGGGCTCAAAACCGGCGGTCTTCAAAACTTGGATCAGCGAAGAGACGCCGACAATCCGCTGCATCGTTTCGCCGTCGCTGATCGTGGCGACGTCTTTGGCGGTCGCGACCTGTTTCTCGAAAACCGTTCCATCGCGACTTCCGAAAACAAATTGTCATCCGCGTGGAGCTGCGTGTTGCCACAAAACAAAGCAGCAAGCACGGCAAAAGAGAATAGGTAACGCATCGTAATACCCTGGGGTGGATAAGAGGGAAGGCGTCGCGATGACTCATTTCAATCGCGTGACTTTCTATCCCAGCGGAAAAACGCCAGCGGTGTTACAGCAAATCCAAAACTAAAAAGGACACGTCTCGGGGATCGCCACCACTGGTTCCCAGGCTCCTTACCTGGAAACCCAATGAATTGCAGGCTCCCGCCTGCCGAGCGTGCAAAGACGAGGCGGGAGCCTCCAGGGCACGGCGTTCTCAGGCAGGAGCCAGGGAACGAGCGTTTCACCACTGACACC
>NZ_ANOG01000103.1 GCF_000346295.1 Rhodopirellula maiorica SM1
GGATATCCAGCGATTCCCGGCGACCTGGTGGGACATGTTCCTGCATCGGACGTCCGCCTGTTGATTATCGCTGCGGACGGGAAAACACACGAAGAAACGATCCACATCGGCGGACATCCAGAAATTCTGCAACCGCGAATAGGAAAAGCAGCGATGGCATGGCTGCGAAGTGTGGTCTCGCGATTGCGAAAGGCATAGGATAGTAAACATCCCCTGCTTCCTCCCTCTGATTGCGAATGAAACCATGTCACGAATGATTGCGACTGTCGGCTTTGCATTAATCATGACCGCCCTGACAATCACATCGGTGGGCGCAGATGAGCCGGCGATTGGCGAGCCGGCGACTGGCGAGGATCAAGCATCCCCAGCCGATGACCGTGCCCAACGGATATCGAACTACCTAAGCGGCGCAAAATTTGTCGGCAAATTTACCGTCGATGGCAAACAGGACGCGGCACCGAAAACCGAAGAGTACACGATCAGCAAGTGCGAAAAGTTAGCCGAAAAGGATCTCTACCGACTGACCGCCCGGATTAAATATGGCGATGTCGACAGTGAGATCCCGATGGATCTGCCCATCCTATTCGCGGGCAACACTCCGGTGATCACGCTGAATTCACTGAGTCTTCCTGGCATGGGAACCTTTAGTGCTCGCGTTTTGATTCATGACGGACGCTACTCGGGAACATGGCAACACGACAAAGTCGGTGGCCATTTGTTTGGCAAGATTGTCAAAGAGTGAACGCCCATTGCCCGCGGCGGACAGGTTACAATGAGCCCACCTGGCACTGCACAAGTGGTATGTGACAGCTTGGTTTTAGGGTAGCGGGACGTTCGCAACAGTTTGGTGCGACGACCAAAGACGTCAAACATCTCGCATGACTTCCACTACGACGTGTCCCCCCTCATTCCAAGCTGCAATGCGATGCACACGTGTGCTTGCTCAGCTTCCCCCAACACTCCCACCCTCGAGAGTTCCCATCATGCTTCGCATCGTTTTCAGTTCTGTCTTTCTGTGCTTGTTGGTTGCCAGTGCAGTCGCCGGCGATCCAAAATCAGTCGTTTTCCGCGACGATTTCGAAAAGGGTCACGACCGCTGGCAAATGCTTGATCCAGCGACTTGGAAACTTTCGACTCACGACGGCAATTCGACGATCGAGATTACCGAACGGGGAAGCGAATACAAGCCACCCGTTCGCAGTCCCGGCCATGTAGCGCTGATCCGTGACTTGGAACTGGAAAGCTGCGAAATTACCTTTCGCGTCCGCAGCACCAAAGACACCGGCAACCATCGTGATTGCTGCGTCTTTTTCAATTACCAGGACGACCAGCACTTCTACTACGTGCACTTGGGTGCCAAACCAGATCCGCACAGCGGCCAAATTATGATCGTCAAGGAAGCACCCCGGTTGGCGCTAACGAAAAACGAGAAATTGACACCATGGGATGACCAGTGGCACACCGTCCGTGTCGTGCGTGATATTGAATCCGGAAAGATCGACGTTTACTTTGATGACATGAGCAATCCCCACATGTCGGTCACCGACAAAACCTTCAAAAAAGGACAAATCGGAATCGGTTCCTTTGACGACCTTAATGAGTTCGACGATGTCGTCGTCCGCCGGTTGTAAGCAGAAAACTGTCCTATTCCGGATAAAACGCGAGATTACATCGATTTGCCCCATGGCCCCGCGAGCGTGGTTTGTCGGTTTTCACAAAAGCCACTATCCTTGATTGTAGAAGAACCAACGCTCCACCCCCGCATCACGCGGCAACACGGCTGTTACGAAGGGCCTAATGAGAATGAATCGGATCCACCAATCGAAACTCGTTCGTCACGCGATCACACTTGGCGTCATCCTGTTTGCCTGTGTGCTGGCGGGGGCGGCGACGCTGTACGCTCAGGTGGTCGCTGAACCGCCCGCCGAGCAAGAAACGAAAGCGGATGCCGCCAAAACGGACGCGGCATACATCCGCGTCGACGAGACGGACGACGGCAAACCCCGCGCCCTGCAAACCGCGATCGTCCGCTATGTGGGCGAACCCGACACCCCGTTTGCCGGCCATGTGGTCGATTTGGTTGGCGTCGTCCACATTGGGCAAAATGAATATTACGCCGAGTTAAGCGAGCGGCTCGCGAAATACGACACCGTGCTGTACGAATTGGTGGCTCCCGATGGCACCCGGTTTCGCCCCGAGGATCTGAAGAATCGTCGATCCATTTTGTCGTCGATGCAATCGGGGATGAAAGAGATGTTGGGTTTGGAATACCAGCTCGAAAAGATCGACTATTATTCCAAGAACTTTCGGCACGCGGACATGAGCCCCGAAGAGTTTGTCGAAGATTTGAACCGACGTGGCGACAGCATTTGGAAGATGGGGGCTCGCATGATGGGCGCCGGCTTGGCGTCGCAAGCCGCCTCCGGTGGCGAAGCCGGTATGTTGATGGCACTATTCAGCGACGACCGCGCCAAACATCTGAAACAAATGATGTCGCGGCAAATGGTCGACATCGATTCGGTTACGGCCGGATTGGATGACGCCAACGGCGAAAACACTTTGATCAAAGGCCGTAATGCCAAAGCCTTTGAAGTGCTCCGCGAAGAACTCGACGCGGGCAAAAAGAAGATTGCCGTGTTCTATGGTGCCGGCCACCTTCCCGACATGGCCGAGCGAATGGAAAAGGATTTCCAAATGAAGCGGACAAAAACCATGTGGCTCGATGGCTGGGATTTGACTCGCAATTAAGGATTGACGGCCGAGCCCTCGACTTGCGACTCGATTTGGTACGTTTGCTTTTCGTGTCGAGACGCTGCGTTTCCCATGCAATCAGTTCAACTACTTGGCGCCCGCCAAGGGTTGCCCCGAGGACGCAAGTTGCGATGACATCAGGAAATAGGTCGGTGCATGCGAAGTGAGTCTGAGCCATCGGTGAATGATCCGGTCAACGTTTGCACGCCACAGACCGATTCGTTTTACCAGCAGTTGCATCAACACAAGGATGCATCGTTCACGGGGCGTCTGTTGTTAGATGAATCACGGCTCAACGCGGTACGCGAGCGATTCCGAAATGTTGGCGATTCGGTGGCAACCCAATCGCTCGGCTCCGCTGAACCGGACGATGACTTCCAAACGCCGCTGCAGATCGGACGTTTTACGATCCGTGGTGTTTTAGGCGTCGGCGGGTTTTCAACCGTCTATCGCGCTCATGACGAGATGTTGCAACGCGAGGTCGCGTTAAAATCATTTCGCCGAAACCGCGATGCGGCAACGGATGACGAAGACCCTCGGTTATTCGAAGCACGTGCGGCCGCTCGATTGAACCACCCCTATTTGGTCCCGCTGTACGAAGCGTTTCAAGACTCGCAATCGGTTTATCTGGTGTCCGAGTTCTGCGAGGGACCGACGCTTGCCCGATGGTTGAAAGAACACTCCGAGCCGGTCGATCCGTCGTTGGTGGGTGATACGATCTTGCGTTTAGCGGATGCGATTGTGCATGTCCACGGACGTGGACTCGTCCATCGTGACATCAAACCGCAAAACATTCTGTTGCAACCTGACTCGACAAGCGGTCAGCCAACACGATTGTCGCCGCGGTTAACCGACTTTGGACTCGCCCGCGATCTTTTTTCCGAAACGCAAGACGACTCGGATGAACGCATGGTCGGAACGCTTCACTACATGGCTCCCGAGCAAGTGCTTTACAGCGAACAGACGCATGGTGAATCGTGCGATATTTTTTCGCTTGGCGTCCTGACCTATCAAATGTTGACGGGGTCGTTGCCCCACCGCGGCAGAAATGCCGAAGAAGTATTTGAATCGATCTGCTTTGAAAAGCCCATTGCCCCGCATCTCATCTCTCGAGGCATCCCCAGGGACCTTGAAGCGATCTGCCTAAAATGCCTCGCCAAAGATCCTGCACAGCGGTACGCCACTGCGAGTGAATTGACAGCGGACCTGAACCGATGGCAACAAGGATTGATGGTCCACGCTCGCCCTCGTTCGCTTGCCGAACGAACCATCCACGCCGCGCGCAGGTCACCTCTGGAAACGGGGCTGTTGGTCACCGTGTTTCTGTTGATTGCCGGCGGTGCCATGGTGCTTGCTAACAGCAATCGTCGTCTTGCCGACAAACAAAAGTCGTTGCAATACGCGTTAGCGGACATCCAAATCCGAAAAGAACACGCGATCCGCCAGGAATATCAAACGCGTCTGCAACGAGATCGTGCAAAAGAGCAAGAACGGATTGCGATTCAAACTGCCTACCATTCCGACTTGCGATACGCCTATTCGTCGTTGGCGAGCAAGAGTCCGGCCAAGGCGATTCAGATTGCCGAGTCGATCGAGCGATTTGCGGCCGGGGTGATTCCCATCGGCGATGACTTACGACTGTTGAAATCCCAGGCGAGCAATGGTTGGTTATCTTTGGCTCCGCATACCACTCAGATTCGCGACGTACTGATTTTAAAGCAAAGTGATCGCGGCCTTGTCGTCAGCGAAGACGGAGTCATTCGGATTCATCGCCTCGACAATGCAGAGCTGTCGCAAGAATTCGTGCTTCCCGATGACACGCGGGTCTATTCGGTGGCGGTCACAGCCGACGAAACCCTGATGGCCGTCGGCAAACAAATTGCCGAAGACGGCGAGTGGTTAGAAACACGCAACGAGGTTGAGTTCATTCGATTGGACGGTTCATTGCCTCCTGAACCGTTAACCCATTTTCCCACCACCATCCAATCGCTTGCATTCAGCCCCGATAACTCTCGCATCGCGGTCGGTTGCCGCTACGAACCGATTCAGATTTTCTCGGTACATCCGAATGAAATGGCATCGACGAACGTCCCCGTTGTCTCGATTGAGGCACCTCGGCGAAACCACGACATCACCTTTACGCAAGACGGCAAACAATTGCTGATGTTGAAACAGCAAAATACGCCGCGGCTGGTTCACGTCGACGCCCCATCGATCACCGATGAATTCGGTTTGGGAAATCTGGTTTATCGAATGGCTTTGTCCAAAGATGGACGCTATCTCGTCTGCACCTTTTCGGATGTTGACGATTTGCATTTCTTTGATTTGGAATCGCCAAATCGAAAAATCCGACTCGAACAAGCGATCGGTAACCCCAATTGCGTGGCAATCTCGGACCAGGGGGATCAAGTCGTCGCTGGTTTTCACAACGGAACGATCATTACGTGGGACTTGAGTACGATCATCGGAAATGCGGCTGACGAAACCGCCGACCATCCAAGCGTGCTGGATCCCACCGGTTTCAAGGTTCTACACAACGGCACCGTGACCGAGATCTCGATCGATGATCGCGGACGCATTCTTAGCGGCGGTGAGGATGGGTCCGTTGCAATTAGCCTGTTTCGCGAGATCGTGGCCCCTTCGATTGTCACGGCTCAATATTCTACCGATGCAGCACTGACGCACGATGGAAAAACCGCACTGCTGGCGTGCGCCAATTCCGAGGTCCTCTGGATTGATACAAAAACCTTGCAAATCAATCGGGTGCAAACTCCCCGCCTCGGAGAGTTACCAATGCAAATCAAAGTCTCACCGAACGATCATTGGCTTAGTGTAGGATACGACAACGGCAACGCTCAGCTGGTCAATCTCTTGAAACCGACGGTCTCGTACTCGGTCCTGTGTCCGGAATGCGAGACGGATGACCAAAGACGTGTCCAGGTCGACTTTGGCTTTGACGGCAACCAAATGCTCGTTTCTTCTGACCGTGGCTACGTGATCAAATTGTGCGAATTGCCGCCCGTATCAAGCGAGCCCGACGACGCCGATAACGAACTGGTGACAGTCGGCCAATTACGATTGCCGGTGGATCATCGCGCTAGTCTGCTGCACCGGACGAATCATTGTTTGTTGCTTGGCGAATACATCGGAGAATTCCGATTCGATGAAGGTGACGGAAACGTGGTCTCACGCGGGGTGAACCACTTCCGAGCGGTATGCACCGATCATGCCACGAAGAGAATTTTCTCGGCGGCGTTTGATGGCCGAATTCGGCTGCATGATTGGCAAGGCCATATCTTGGAAACCGGCAATCGCTGGGAATCCGGTGACAACGACCAGCGACGGTGGCCGGAAATGACGGCGATCACGATCACGCCCGATTGCGAAAGCTTGTTGACCGGCGGCCATGATGGATCGATCGCCATTTGGAACTCGCGAGATTTGCGGTTCATTGGCACCTTGGTCCCCGCAAACAACCTTGGCCCCATCACCAACATTGCCTTCGCCGATGACGCCCGGCTGTGGATGTATCACCAGCGAATGGACGATCCAGATCAACCGCAGCCGGGTCTGAAAATCCAATGGATCCAGTAGTTGCGTCGCCGCGGTTTGTCCGCCGATTTTAAATCTGGAAATTCAGCTCGTCAGCGAGTTCATCGTTTTGCCCGCTGCGGACTCGCAACTGTGGTTTTTCAAGCAACACGGTCGTTCGCGGTCCCACGCTCTTGGTGATCCACACGCTCGAACCGATCACGCTGTCTCTGCCGATCGTGGTCTTGCCGCCCAAGATCGTTGCGTTGGCGTACACGACCACACCATCTTCGATCGTAGGGTGACGTTTGGTGCCGCGAATCAAATGACCATCATCATCGGTCTTGAAACTGAGTGCACCAAGAGTGACCCCTTGATACAACTTCACACCACGACCGATGACACATGTTTCTCCGATGACAACCCCGGTACCGTGATCGATAAAGAAATGATCGCCGATGGTTGCACCGGGGTGAATATCGATTCCCGTTTGCTTGTGCGCCCATTCGGTCATCATCCGAGGGATGAAAGGAACATGCAGCTTGACCAATTGATGAGCGATTCGGTAGACCGTGATCGCTTCGAATCCGGGATAGCAAAAAACCACCTCGTCGCTGGTTTGACAGGCCGGGTCGCCATCGTAAGCCGCTTGAACATCGGTCGCCAGGATGCGCCGCAGTTCGGGGATTCGCTTGAGTAGCTCGATCGCCATCGCTTGCCCTTTGGCCTCGAAGTCGATGTCGCTTTCGCAATCCATGTGATTTTTTTGCACACGGTGCTCGTGCCGTAGCGCCCGTGCGATCTGGGTGGTCAATTGGTCATGCAGCGAATCGATCAAGCTGCCGACGTGGTAGCGAACATTGCCTGCATGCAACCCGGTTTTGCGGCGGTAGCCTGGATACAGCACATCCTTCAAATCCAGCAGAATCTCGACCACTGCGGTATAGCTGGGCAGCGGGCAATGACCGAGATGGTTGATCGCATCATCAGGTGTATAGGTCGCAACAATCTGCTCAGTCAATTCAGGCAGCTGCTCTTTCAAGCGAAAGTCAGACGACACGGTACTTTCCTCAATTCAGATGACCAAACCAAAATCGCCCCCCAAAGCTAATCTCAGGGATGGCTACGAGACTCAATTACAATCGTAACCATATTCTCAGCGAGCGTCTGCCACGCGAATTGTGGCAATCCCGCTTGCGTCCGCCCAATGCCATCTACTTTCGCACTAAACGGGCGGCGTTTGTAGCGGTGCGGCGCGGGGCCTCGCCCGGTCTAAACCGAACGTTTTTACTCGCCTCAACCGGACGGCTCGCGCCGTGCCGCTACTAAAGTAGTGGGACTCGCCAGAGTTCCTGGTGCTGCAACAGCAACGATGGGAATTCTGGCGAATCCCACTACTTGAGCATCCCCCAATGTTTGCCAAAGTAGAGGAACTTGGGGCGAATCCCCTCGAGCCCTCTACAGACCGTTTGGCTGCGATACTTCGACCGCTAAATGACAAGGAAAATATCCCCCATCACTCTCAATGGGGCCGAAGCGTTTCGCGTCTCCCAGCCGGTCTTAGCGACCGATCGTCGGTGGGTTGTCCAAAAAGAAATCACGAGGTCCGTGATGACTGTAGTAGGGATAGCCGACTTGGCCCGTCGGAGGTCCTGGGTTGACCGGTTGGGCTTGGATTTGCGCCCCTGCACCATGGCCGAACAGACCGGGTTGCAGATGCGAGCTGTAATCCAATCCGCCTTGTTGCCAGCCAAGAGGCCCGGCGACGCAGCCCGTGCGGCCGCCACAGTTGCCGCCACACGATTGGCAACCGCTGTGTTTTGCGCCAATTCGGCCTAACAAGCCATTACCGCCCGTCGAGCTGCAATGGCCCGATTTGCAGTTTGGATTGCCACAGCCTTGGCTGCCGCCACGGACATTGTGATGCAAGCACCCGGTCGTGCTTAGCAATAAACCTGCAAGAGAACCAATCAATAACCAACGATTCATCGCCGAATCCTTCCGCGAATACGCCACATGCTTGTAGCGAGAGTGCTGTGGTGTTTTATGTAGGGGTCGCCCCAGCCAAACCCGATCTTTCAATCGAATTTCTCGAGCACGACGTCATATCACTACTGTCATTCGGCCTTTGCCGGTTGAGCCATACACATAATCGCTGTGACCCGAGCAAAGCGAATGAAACCACCATGACAAAGGTTTCGCAAACTTCCCAGTTTATTGCTAGCGATTTGAAAGTCGGATCGTCGGTGCGGATAGCCTATCGCCGAACCAATTTTCTCGACTTGCCAACACGCGAGCAACTTTGGTAGTCCCGAGTGTGTACGAATGCACAAACCCTCTCCGTGCGGCACGGCTTCGCGGCAATGGGCTGATGCCCTCACTCGACTGGACGCAAAGGAATCGATCCTCATGCAACGACCATCATGGACCAAGCTTGCACTCATCAGTGGCTTGTTCTTCGGAATTCAAACCCTCGTCACCGAATCGGCAACGGCCCAGGTCACGGTGCCTCGAATGCTCTCCGCCACGACCGACCGCAGCGCGACGCTAGAAGAACAGTTGACCAACCGGCTGCGAGCGACAAGCGAAGAGCAACGCGCCTATTTGCGTTTTGTAGTGCTGAAGGTCAAGGAAGGAAAACTCGACCTGCGATTGGTGGTGGCGGTTGAACGCTACGCGCTGCGTCGTCGTCCTGATTTTCCGTTCCCCTTCTTTGAACGCGCGATGAAAGTCCAGGCAGCCAAATATGGCGTCGTGATGCCACCGGTAAAAACATTCGCCTCGACTGCGGCGATCGCGCGATAGAGAGGGATCGGCAGTAAACGAAGAACGGCCGCATACACCGCTGTTTTACGTCGACTGTTTTACGTCGACCGCGTTTGTCGGGCGCGGCGACGCCGTGGCAAACGCCGCACATCGAATGGTTTGCGGCGGCGTGGTGCATCCGATCCAATGGCCGCTTTCGGGTCAACTCCAACCGTCCGCGCCAACCAGCGTCCCAAGACGCTGGACATCAGCGAGGGCAATAACAGCAAGTCGCCCACCAGTGCCGCCAGCAACAATCCCATCATCAAGACAGCAAATTGGCTAGTCGGCACAAAATCGCTGAACCAATACGCCATCAGCGACAATCCACAAACAAGCGTCGTTTGTAACATCGCCCAACCGCACTGTGACAACGCTCCATAGACCGCACGAATCTGGCCCAATCCGCGGGCGCGACGTGAACCGTAGCGGCTAACTAGGTGGATCGTATCGTCCACTGCAATCCCCAATGCCACGCTTGCTGTCATCACCGACCCGATATCCAAAGGCGTCCGGATCAACCCCATGCACCCGAACAGGGCAATGGTGGGAAACAGATTCGGCAGCATCGCGATCAAACCGCCCAGCAAGCTTCGCAATAAGAACATCATTACGATCGCAACGACACCAAATGCAGCCAAGAAGCTACGGAACAAGTCGCGAAGCAGCACTTCTTGTGCTTTCTGAACGATCGCGACATGCCCTGTTAAGGTGACGTCGGCATCCAATTCATTTTCGGCAATCGTCGCATCAACCGCTTGGCGAATATGGGTGATCATCGTTCCATGATCAACATTTTCATTCTGAGGCAAACGGATGCTGACCCGCCAAACCTCGGCTTTCTCGTCACGCGAGATAAATCCCAATTTGCCAATCGACGATTCGGGGTCACGAATCAACGAACGCACCACACTGCGGCTGGCGGTCGCCGATAAGCTGGCCCCACTCTTCACCGGTGGAATGAACGATAACGGTGACAACACGCCATCGACCGATTCTTGCTGTAGCGCTGTCTTGTGTACCTGTTTGACCAGATCCAATCGCTCCAGCGGATCATCGTCGTCGGTCATTGGCGGAAACGAAACCAACAGTTCGCCCGTCACCGTCGGACCGATATTCTCTTCGAACCATTCATATTGAATTCGAATGTCGCTGCTAGGCAAAAACATTCGCGGCACATTGACCGACGTCTCGAGATTTCGCAGACCAAAACCCAACACGATCGTCAGCAACACAAAACTAATGATCACCGGCCAGGGTCGCGCCAACCGTTTGCGAATCCTTCGCCGCACACGACCGCGAATCCGGGTGAGCCAAGTATCTTTGGGCTCGGCTTCGGGCAATGGCATGCGAGGATCGGTCAGCACCATTGCGCCGGGCAGCACCAACAACAACATCAGCAACGTGCCCAAGACGCCCATCGACGCAATCGCGCCAAAGACACGAATCGGTTCAATGCGCACTAAGACCAGTGAGCCCAACCCAACCACCGTCGTTCCCGTCGCCAACAAACAGGGCGACATCCCGGCCCGCATCGCGCGTCGTGCTGCTCCGGTGCGATTCAATTCCGGATGCTCGTGCGACGCATCCAAATAATAATTGCTGAGATGGATTCCGGCCGAAACAGTCAACACGAACACCAAGGGCGGCAACACGATCAGCACGGCGTTTAGTGGCGTGCCCAAATAGTAGACCGCCGCCAACACCATCCCTTCGCCAATCACGGCCACCAACGTGATCACCGCGGTCAGTGGGATCGACCGCAAGGCGATGAAACACAAAATCGCCGCGAACACCGCCGACGGAGGCGCAAAATAGCGAACCGAGCGGACACTCGCCTCATCCACCGTCGCTCCGTCAAACGGACCGCCCACCATGGCAATCTCATCGACCGGAACGTCGACCCGGCGAGCCACCATTTCGCGAATCACCGGCAACACATGACGTCGTGCGACCAAGGCGGATTCATCCATCGATACGATCATGCTCGTCTGTTCGCCATCGTCACCGACCATCGATCCATGCAAACGAGCGACGGCAGCGCGGCGCGGCAAATTTGCCGGCGATGCCATCATTTTGTCGAGCATGTTCGATCCGCTGCGGCACCATTTCAGGGGGTGCGCGTCGCCGCATATCGCTTGCACTTCGGCAATCTTTGCGAGCGCCCATTCCGGCAGCGGCTCGCGATCCTCGTCCAACAGATCATTCGGCTGTTGGCACAACGGATCCAACAGCGCCACCGCGTCCTGCAACGACTCGGCTCCGAGATCCGATCCATCCCAGCCGATCAGAACCACGTCCGCAGCGGAAAAGCGACGAGTAAACTCGTTAAACTCGGCTTTTTCTGGCAGCGAATCAGGCACCCAGTCTGGGGGGCGATTCAAGATACTCTCGATCGCGGCGTGCGAATGCAAGATAGCCGGAATCGCCAGCATCAGCAGTAAACCGACACCGATCGCCAATCGCCGCAAATAACGACGTCGCCGGTAATCGATTTCAGCCATGGAAAGGACTCCTGCTGGGAAACGGTGATCACCTGCGTGACGTGGTAGGCGATAGAACTTACTGAACCGTTGTTATAACCACCGAATTACGAATTTTGCAGCCACACTACTTACGTCTAAGCAAAGAAGCTTGTCGCGATGGTTAGAATACGACGGCAAGGAAAGCTGTGCCGTGCCCGGTGGCGGACCGCCCGACCAAGCCCGCATTTTTAATGCTCGACAGCAAAATCACCCAGTTTTTTGTTTTTGGAAACACGAGATAAAGAAAGATGATGAAGTCAAGTTACGATTGCGTCGTGATCGGTGGTGGACCTGGGGGGTGTACGGCCGCCGCGATTGTGGCCCAGTCCGGGCTTTCCACGCTGCTGATCGAACGCGAAGCGTTTCCCCGTTTCCACGTCGGCGAATCGCTGATGCCAGAATCGTATTGGCCGCTTGAACGTCTCGGTTTGCTCGAGCGGATGAAAGAGGCCCAATTTCAAGTCAAAAAGAGCGTGCAATTTGTGAGCCATCATGGCAACGAATCGGCCCCTTTCTTTTTTCGCCAACACGACATGCGAGATTGCAGCGATACGTGGCAAGTCGAACGCAGCGAATTTGACAAGATGTTATTTGATCGCGCCGAAGAACTCGGAGCGGACTGTTACGACCAGACTCGCTTGATCGATGTCCGCTTTGACGAGTCGCAAAAGATTGTCGGAGTACGCGTGCGTGACCGGGATGGCAATGAACGCGATATTGATTGTCCCGTCGTGATCGACGGCACCGGACAACAGTCCTTTATCGCAAACAAATTAAAATTGAAAGTCGTCAATCCCGATCTTCGCAAAGTTGCCTTTTGGTCCTACTATCGCGATGCAGTGCGTGATGAGGGTGACAATGGCGGGGCGACGATCATACTGAACACCGAATCCAAAGAATCATGGTTCTGGTTTATTCCATTGTCACGTGGAATCACCAGCATTGGCTGCGTCGGCGATACCGACTATATGATCAAAGGACGCGGTAAACCCGAAGAGGTCTATTTCGAAGAACTCGAGCGTTGCCCCGGACTGAAACCCCGCTTGGAAAACGCAACCCGGCTAGGCGACATTCGCGCGGCGAAAGAGTTTTCGTACATGACCAAACAACACGCCGGGGACGGCTGGGTGTTGGTCGGCGATGCACTTGGGTTTATCGATCCGGTCTACTCATCGGGTGTCTACTTTGCACTGGAGATGGGCGTGCGAGCAGGCGATGCGGTGGTCGAAGGATTCAAGAAAAACGACCTCAGCGCAGCCCAACTCGGCGGTTGGACCGAATCGTTTCTCGAGGGCGTCCATTGGCTGCGCAAATTGGTTGCCGCGTTTTATACTAAAGAATTCAGCATCGGCCGGTTCATGAAAGAGTATCCCGAGCACCGCGGCCGCGTGACTGATTTATTGATCGGCCGAATTTTCGAAGAGAGTGCCGAGCAATTGTTCAAAGACATGGACACGTCGATCGAAAAAGCCAAGATGGAAGCAGCAATGTAGCCGGTGTCTCATTTCCGGAATCTGGAACAAGAAGAAATGAAACTGCGAAAACTCATTCTGCTGTTATTACTTCAGTCGTGTGTGTTGCTGTCATCGTCCACGGCGGAGCAACCGCCCAATGTCGTTTTGATCTTTGCGGACGATCTCGGTTACGGGGACCTTGGTTGTTATGGTGCGACGAAGGTTCAAACGCCGAACATCGACAAGATCGCGGCGGATGGCCGTCGATTCACCGATGCCCACTCCGCCTCGGCTGTCTGTACCCCGTCACGCTACGGACTGCTGACAGGCCAATATCCGTTTCGGGCAAACGGAGGCGAAGGTGTTTGGGGGCCATGTAGCCACTTTCAATCCCTGCTGATCGACACCAACAAACTGACGCTCGGGCAATTGTTCAAGAACAAGGGCTATGCCACCGCAGCGATCGGCAAATGGCACCTGGGTTTTGGAAAGGGAAAGACAGACTGGAACAAACCTTTGCGACCGGGGCCGCTGGAACTCGGTTTCGATTACTACTTTGGCGTCCCCAAGGTGAACAGTGGTTTTCCTTATGTGTATGTCGAGAACGACCGTGTTGTTGGTTATGATCCAAACGATCCAATTGTCTTCAAAAAGCCGTACTCAAAAACGACGACCTATCCGCCGGAGGCTGGCAGAAAAACGCCCAACGCAGTGGGAGGTGCCAAGCAGGCGCACGCCATCTATGACGACGAGAAAACCGGCACGTTGCTGACCGAAAAAGCGGTTACGTGGATTGAGGAAAACAAAGGGCAGCCGTTTTTCCTCTATTTTCCGACGACCAACATTCACCACCCGTTCACTCCGGCACCGCAGTTCAAGGGAACCAGTCAGGCGGGGCTCTACGGCGATTACATCCACGAATTTGACTGGATGGTTGGCGAGATTGTGAACTGCCTCGCGAACAATGGTCTGGCCGACAACACGCTGATCATTGTGACCAGCGACAACGGCGGCATGTTCAATCGTGGCGGGCAAGACGCCTTCCAAGCGGGGCACCGTCAGAACGGCGATCTGCTGGGCTTCAAATTCGGCGTTTGGGAAGGCGGACAGCGTGTGCCGTTTGTCGCCAAGTGGCCGGGAAAAATCAAAGCTGGCACGGTTTGGCCACCTTTGCCGCGCTGACGGGGCAAGAGGTCGACAAGAAGCAGTTAGCAGACAGTGTCAATGTCTTGCCAGCTCTTGTCAGCGACAACGCGATGCCGCTTAGGGAAAGTCTTGTGCTGATCCCTCGCAAACCCAGCCATGTTGCCGTTCGCAAAGGCAAATGGATGTACATCCCTGCACAGGGAAGTGGCGGCTTTACCGGCAAGCCTCCCGCACATGGTGCTGGCGGGCCGGCCGCGGTGTCCTTTGTCGGAAGCGAGAATAGCGATATCGAGAACGGTAAAATTAAAAAGGCCGCGCCCCGCGCTCAGCTCTACGACCTCGAAGCCGACCTCAGCCAAACGACCAACCTCTACCATCAAAACCCCGAGGTCGTTCAACAGATGGAAGCTCTGCTGAGAACGTATCGGCCGACGGAGGCTACATCGACAGGTGGCGAGAAACGCAAAAGAGGACAGAGGTAGTCTCACGAAATCAAGCAGATCGATGCTTTTGGCACTTCCAACGTCGACGGCTCAGCGGTGTTGAAGGACGAACCATTGGCCGAGGCGTACATCGAAGCGTTTCAGTCGATGGCCAACGACAGAAAATCGGGAGTCGCTGACTGGACGATTGTTCATGGCATTATCAATGCAAGCGAAGCCACACGATTCGGCCGGCTCTATCGTTCCTAGTCGCCGTGTTAATGTCGGACGCGTTTAGGACGCATTAAGTGGACCGTCCAAATTATTTGCGAGGGCAACGGCGGTAGCGAAAGTCGTCGAGACTTTCGGCGATCCACAGCGCAGACCGAAACTTTTGGCGAGTTTCGCTACCTTAGAACCGTTTGCGGATCAGAACGCAGATTTCTCGATCATCGAGAACTTGCCCAATCAGCGAATGGCCAGCCCGCACGCCGGTTCACAGATTTTTTTTAGCTTTGCCAATCTGGGGATGAAAGGCAGTAAGAATTCCGCTTCTTGCGACCAACCGGATCCCACCCCTCCCAATATCGCCATCCAATTCGCCAGGGTCGTCGATTTTTGCGGAGAAAATGTGTGCGATTCGGGGAGGGGCGTCGTGACGGCGTGAGACTTCTTCAAGCAGTGTCAATTCAGAAAAACGCCCGGTAAATAGCGACATTGGGCGTCTCCTGGACCGACGGAATCAACTCGGCTGACGGGGGCCTCGCACCCATCCTACAGAAAACTTTCGAAAAACTTTCTTTGGTGTGTAAAGATCCGCCCCGTTGCTATCGCTTAAGGAGCTAGAACGGGCGGTCCCCCCCTCGTTTGGAAGCTCTTTTCTATCCATCTCATCATCGGAGTTCAAACATGTCTTTTCTGAATCGTTCCCGTGACAGGGCACGCGGGTTCACGCTCGTCGAGCTGCTCGTTGTGATCGCCATCATTGGCGTGCTCGTCGGATTGTTGTTGCCCGCCGTTCAAGCCGCTCGCGAAGCCGCTCGTCGAATGAGTTGCAGCAATAATTTCAAGCAACTTGGCTTGGCGATGCACAACTACCATTCTGCTTACAAGCAATTGCCAACCACGGGTGATGGTACTTCCAAGTTAACGAGCAACAGCTCCATCGTGCCGCTCACCAATACAACGAACACTTATTTGAATTGGCTGGTGGGCATGACGCCCTTCTTCGAACAGCAGGCATTGTGGGAGCAGATTTCCAATCCGCTCGATGAGGATGGCAACGCCAGCACCTCGAACGACCGCTGGAATCCGATGGGGCCCAATCCAGAGATGACGTTGGCTCATCACAACGCATTTCGCTACGACCCTTGGATGACCAATATTTCGATGTTGCGTTGCCCAAGTGATCCTGGCACCGGTCTGCCATCGCAGGGAAGAACCAATTACGCCTACTGTTACGGCGACAGTCCGCATCAATCACACGAAGGCGCAAGGTCTGCAAACGGCAATCCTCGTGCGGCGCAGGCGGTGCGAGCTGCCCAGCGTGGAATGTTCGTCATGCGGAAAGCGACTAAGTTCCGTGACGTCTTAGATGGATTGTCAAACACGATCGCGGCTGGCGAGATCGCGACCGATTTAGGTGACCGCGACAAGCGAACCCAGTTTGGTTACGAAGCGACCAATATCGATGGTCGACGGCTGACCGATCGTGACCCGAATGTCAATCTATGCATCAACACGGATCCTGAACGTCCACAATTCTGGGCCACCGGTCAGAAAACAGTGGGAAGCGCTGAACGCCGTCGTGGGTATAAATGGGCTTGGGCGGCTCCTGCGTTCTCTGGAATGACAACGATCTGGCCTCCAAACGAACGGATTTGCATCGGCAGCAGCAATGCGAGAGCTGCAGCCATCGCGCCGCCGAGTAGTCGCCATCAAGGTGGTGTTCATGTGCTGATGGGTGACGGAGCAGTCAAGTTCATTACCGACTCGATCGAGGCCGGGAATCAGCAAGCACCCAGGGTTTCAAACATGGGATCCGCTACGCCACCTGGATCACAGAGCCCGTATGGGTTGTGGGGTTCACTGGGTACACGAGCTGCCAAAGAGGTTATCGACGAGGACTTCTAAGCAGGTT
>NZ_ANOG01000104.1 GCF_000346295.1 Rhodopirellula maiorica SM1
CTGCATGGATCGACAAACAGAAACGCGAAGCAACCGCGTAATGAGTCCTCTGATCCGATTAGTGCTATTCCATCAGTTGCGCCATGCAATGTGATGCCGCCATCCATGCCTGCATCACCATCAACGTCAAGGAAGTAGTCGGGTTCGAATGACATGCGGGACAGAAAACGCTCAAGATCACCCGTGGACGGGGCAACGACACGTTCCTCTCGGTCTCGCAATAACATTGAGAACATAGTCAGCACATCTAATCGCTAACGCCACCATTCCTGAAAATTGACCACCGGACTTCCGTTGCATACGAGGGTTACCCATCATCGCGCCACCAGTCCGGGTCGCCGTCTGGATGAGACACAAAGAACGTATGGTAACACACAGGGCACTGCCCGCGGTCACCAACAGAATGAAACGTTGCACCACATTTCGGACAAAATCGATCTCGCCCAGCCCATCTACGTTCAGCATCCGCCGTTGCCTGTCGCATCTTCGCGTCGTCAGCCACGAGTTTGTCAAACAGTTGAGTTTGTTCCGCAAATTCAACCGCAGCGATCCAATCTGGATCGTGCAGTACATCGAGCAATGATTTTGGATAGACGCCCGGACGCTCGATGGAACGGTAGTTGTAGGATTTCGTACGTGCGAGGCGATCGTGCCACGCCTTGAGGTCAAAACAGAAATCCTGGTGTGTCAATTCGACAAGGCGTTGCCGCCCGCGGGTGATTCCCTCAGCCAAAGTGTCGTACGTGAGCATTGGAAGCGCACCGTGCGTCATCAGAAACATGGCGGCTTGCGACGGTGTGTACCTCATACCAAGGGAAGCACTTCAGTCGGGGCCAGCGGATTTGTCTGGTGTGAAGTATAGCCGCAGTTCAGCTCGGTCGTCGACCAACAGGTCAACTGTGCCGGCAGTCATATCCCAATTGGCATTGCAGCGTCCACGCATTACCGGTGTTTTTTCAGTTGGTGCCACGCGAACGGAAATCGATCGGATGGGGCGTGTTGAGTTTTTGGAAAACAATTCTACGGTGTATTTCCCACCGCGGGCGTCGCTAAGTCTCGAACAAGTACTAAGGCGGAATCTGCCGTCAGGCGAATCAAATGTTGAACCGCCGCTGATGGGAACAAGCGATAGCAGCACCGGAACGGATGCGAGCAAAACAACGGTTACTAAAAGGAACCAGCGGAAACGGTTCATAGCCGATCATTCGCCATGGGTTGTGCGTTCATCATGCTAATGTCCCTTCCGTCGAATAACACCGGTGGTCGCCACGTCGGTACGAGTAACATGATCTCAAATACAAATTAAATTCGCCGACCGCGAAGCACCACCTGGTTCGAGCGTCCGCTCACGACGACGGCCCATGCCCTCGTCGCTGATCGCCAATGTACTCGATCGGAATCGCAGGGGAAATCCACTGCCCCAATCAGCAGTCGGCCATTCAGCCGTCGGTTTGTCTTGGATCGCACTCGTACTCAGCACCGCGGTACTCGTGCTCGAATCGACAGGCGTCGGTCAATCGCAGCCGACGGATGCTTTGAAGCATTGATAGGGCGTCCAATATGGCAGGAAAATGTTGGCAGGAAGATGATGAGATTTTCCTGCCAACATTTTCCTGCCATCTAGCGTCACCACAAGAGCCACCGGAGTCGTTCAATAGACGAATGCTATCGAAAGAAGCCGGCGAACGGTAACCGTCACCGGGTGGCGACGAAAGATTGTTAATTTCGAATCCGGCCGCAAGCCCCGCTCCGTGTGCATGCCATGCAGATCCGTGGCATGCGATTGCAGATGCGTTGTCACGGTAAATCTTCCGGAACCAAGTCACCAATCAATTCATCACGTGGAGAACGATACCAAACTATGAGTTCGTAGATGCCGCTGCAAGAGAATACCAGTTTGCCGAGAAGTGAAACCGAGAAACCAGTCGCGGCGAATGATATTGCAATCCCGGTCAACGCAATTAGAAAGTAGATGATGAGCGGAATTGCCGCCCAGCGCTGTTGGAACCAAGTAAGCGCAGCGAACAGCCCAACCGAAAGCCAGAAAACGCCAAATCCACTTGAGCCGTCAACAAACGATCCGTAGGCAACAACGGGTGCGAAGAGTGCAAGCAGCGGAGTGAACCACCCGATGCCCCATCCAGGAAAGCGAAATGTCATGTACGTAAACGTCGTGTTGTAGACAGCAAGGATTTCAGTCGAATAACATCGGTGGTCACCGCGTCGGCACGAGTGACATGATCTCAAATACAAATTAAATTCGCCGACCGCGATACACCACCTAGTTCGAGCGTCCGCTCATGACGACGGTCCATGCCCTCGTCGCTGATCGCCAATGTACTCGATCGGAATCGCCAGGGGAAATCCAGTGCCTCAAATGATTGGTAACAAAATCCTAACGACGAACTTATTGCCGAACCGTTCATAATGGGCAGGAAAATAAGGAAAACAGGATCATTCGCGGCATCCGATCTTCCTGCCCTCATCATTTTCCTGTCAGAAAC
>NZ_ANOG01000105.1 GCF_000346295.1 Rhodopirellula maiorica SM1
TCAGTCCGGCGATCTCGGCTTGCTGCTGACTGATTGTTGCTGCAGCGATTCGAGGTGATCACCCGCGTCGCTGTGCTGTGCGGTCAATGCGGCGATGGTTTCGAGATGTTGCGCGTTCTCTTCGGCGAGTTGCTGCTGAGTATCGATCAGCCCGGCGATCTCGGCTTCCTTCTGGCTGATTTGTTGCTGTAGCGAGTCGAAGCGATCACCCGCGTCGCTGTGTTTCGCCGTCAGGGTTGTGATGGTTTCGGTCTGTTGTTGATTTTCTGCGGCCAGTTGTTGATGTTGGTCCATCAAGTCGGCCAGTTCGCTCGTTTTGTCGCTCAGTTCCCGTTGCAGCGTCGCGATGCGATCGTTCGATTCCTTTTTCTCGGCGGTCAGCGCGGCAAGGGTTTCCGCTTGCTGGCGATAGTCTTCGGCTAATTCATCATGTCTCGCCGTCAACGTGGTGATTTCCGTTTCTTTGTCGTTCAGCTGTTGCTGTACCGATTCGTAGCGGTTGCCTGAATCGCTATGCTGAGTGGTGAGTTGGTCGATCGTTTCGGCTTGGGCGTCATTCTGTTTGACCAGTTGATCATAGGCCATTTTTCGTTCGGCCAAGGCCACCGCTGTTTCCGCGAGTTCCGCTCGCAGTGGCAAGAGGGATTCGATTTCCTCACTCATTTGGTCCAGCCGCGTTTGTTTGTCCTTGATTTCTTCGTCAAGTTGGCCGAGACGTTCTTGTTGCGATTGGATTTGCTCGCCTGCTGCGTTTTGCTGCGTGGTGAGGTCCGCGATCTCCGCATCACGTTGTTGGATCTCCGCAACCCGAGCGAGTAATTCCTGTTCGAGATGCTGGTTCGACTCGCTGGCCTGCTGGTAATCTGCTCGTGCGGACTCGAGTTGCTGACGCAAATCCGTCACGGTTTGATCGGTGGTCTCTGCGATTTCGCTTTGTCGTTGGAGCAGTTCGGCACGCAATTGGACCAGCTCGTCATTGAGCTGCGTGTTGGTTTCGTTTAGATCATGGATCTGTTGTTCGCGTGCTTTGTTTTCTTGAAGCGTTTGCTGGAATTCTGCGTCGAGCGTCGAGCTGGTTTGCAGCACTTCTTGCAGCTGCGAAACGAGTAATTCGTTGCGACTGACCTCTTCGTTTAGACGTGTGGTTGCTTCTTCGCGTGCGGCCACCGCTTCGCTGGATTCACCGCGAGTGGTGTCCAGTAGCGTTTGCAGTTCGGCATTGCGAGCCGCCAAGTTGTCGTGTTCGGAAGATCGGCTATCGAGCTCGCTCGCTTTGGCGTTCAGCTGCGATTGAAGTTCAGCGACATGCTGTTTGTGCTGGCGCACTACCTCGCGTGATTTCAAATAGCGGTCTTCAGTTTCACGTAGACGTTTGCGCTCCGAAGCATTATCGCGATACCACAACAGGTGTCCCACCAGGAGGCCGGCGATCAGGAACGCAAGCATGGAGAAAGCAGCCGGTAGTCCAAACAACTCGGTCATCTTCGATTCCAAATGGAATAGCACACACAAAGTCAACCATCATGGTTGACGGCCGAACGCGGTGACGAGTTATCACATGCGAACGTCCAGCTCGTTTGGCTTTATCAGGAAGCCAGCCCCCCTGTCGACCTTGATTTCCGAGATTTTTCCCCGAGCAGGCGGTTCCGGATCCGCGAGCGGTCTCGGATGTGCAGAGCCGGACGCCATTCGTATGCGTAGATGAGATTGTCCGTAAACAGCGGACGATCAGACGTGGCGAATGAAATCGGCGGCAAAGCTGCGAATCTCGCTGCCATTGAGCACGTGGACCATCCGTAATTGCTGGACCTGTTCGTCGCTAAAGGAGTTCAGCGGGACATGCACCAACCGTTTGTGATGCCGTCGCGCCAGTCGCTGCCAACCCGATCCAGGTGGTAGCGGTGATAGCAAAGCAATCTCGCGTCCGCGTGAATGCAGGCAAGCCGCCGCAATCAGACGTTCTTCGAGTGTTTCGGCGTAGTCGATTCGCGGGTCGACCCAGACGTCGGGAATGACGACCGGTGGATACAAGAACAGAGCACCACCATAGATGCTAAGTCCGATTCCTGGGCCGACCATCTCGTCTTGGTAATTGCTTGCAAATAATGCAAGCGTTGATTCCTCGTTGTGTTCGGCAAACCAAGTGGTGCGCCACGGGTACTTTCGTGGATCGGCGGGCGAATCGAATAGCATCACACATGCATCGAGCACACCGCGACTCGGCGGCACAACTTTGACATAGATTTGTCGTTCGTACCAATGACGCAGTGTGTCACGAATGTCGATGCCGTCTTTGACGCTGGTGGTAAATTTCTCGGTCTTAGCGAGATCGTTGCCGATGATTGCTTGTGCACGGTCGAACACGCGGGTGCGAAAATTCTCAATGCGAGCGTCTTCGGGCGGATAGCTGCAATGGCTGTAGGGATTCCATTTGTATTTCCAGCGTTCCTTCTCGTACGTGGTCGCACGGCGTTGCAATTGAATGGTTTGCCACATCAACGGCGGACCCGGCAATCGGCTGACCAGCGAATGGGTTTCTCCATCAGGCAAGCGGGCCTGGTCAATCCCCAACGTGACTTCGGGCAGGGGTGCGTCTTCGCTTTGCGGTGGGGAGGGTTCCCGGTTGCCGTGTTGATAGGTGTTGGCCAGTTCGGCGACGTGCAAGGCGAACTGGTCGCCGAGGATCTGTTTTGCGGCCGTCACAATCGTGACCAAATCGGGCGTCATCCGGCGATGGATCAACGACAGATTGCGGATGTATTGCAAACACTTCGATAGCAGCAGCGGGGTCACTCGGCGAGCACGATTGCCGAGTTCTTTGCGATAACTATCGCGCGCCGCGATCAACAATTCTTTGACGCCATCGATTTGAATATTGTCATCGTTTTCCAGTTCCGATCTCGCCCGTTCGTACAACCCGGTGATAAAGGGCAGCTCGCCATACAGGAACATCAGCGTCCGGTCCTTGACGGCAAAACGTTCGGCTGGTTGCACGACATCATGTTCGGGCAAACTGATTTTGGCCGACATCTCGTTGCGCGAACTTTGCTGTGTCGATGGAGCTAATTGATTGTACGCTTCGCGAATCCATGGCCAATGCAGCACGCTGCAGACAAACAGCGTTCGTTCGTGACGGGTCTCGAGATCGCGAAGCCGCATCGCCATGTGCACGATCCGGCTGCGGGTTTGGTGGTCCGGTGGACGAGTGATGCTGGGCAGCAATGCGGCGGCAAAAATTTCGGGTGCCACATGCCGCACCGCAAAGGGGTCCGGCATCACAGTGGAATAGGGACGAAACGGGTCGGTTTCCAGGTCCACGTAGGCTCGTGGCAGGTGCTCGCCCATTGCCGCGCGGATTGCCATGATCACGGGCTGGCAAGGATCAATCGGCACATAACTGGTCGGCGGCGTTTCAGGATCCTCGTCCTCGGGATCCGAAGCATCCGAATCCTCTTCGTTCCAGGGGCCTTGAGCCCATTCGGAGCGAAATTCGCTGGCCGCAAAATTCGGTTTCGGAGGCTGCAGGACTATCGATGCACGAGGCAGATCGAGAACGCCTGCTTCGACAGGCTCGCGGAACGATTCCGGTAGCGGCACCGCCAAACAATCGAACGAATACTCCAAAAACCAACGGCGAACCGTCAGGGCAAATTGGCCGCTGCCGTGGATAATCGGCAGGACAGCGAGCCGTGGGCTGATCCTCAGCAACGCTGGAACGTCGTTCGCTTCAGAAAAATTCAAGGAAAGTGCTCTTTTCTAACGAACCAAAATGAACTAAATTCGTACCCACGTCGAAACAATCGGGTTTATTCAGGTGAGACGCCTTTTGGAGCAATTGCTCTGGCTACTGATTATTCTTCTCACTTCGCCGATTTGCTGTTCCATTTTTTTCGACCATCGTCATTCTCAAAAACGCAGTTCCAATTGGAACTGCGTTTTTTTTGTTTGCAACTGGCTCCATTTGCAACTGGCCTGTCTTGCAACTGGCCTGAGCGTTGGGGGTAGGTGCCGTCTGTTTAGGCTGTCGCTAATTTTGACGGCCTGGAAAGGCCGTTGTCCTTTCTCAGTAAATCATTCGGGCTAGACGGTCGCTTCGCTGGCCGTGGCCAACACGTCGGTCGTCTGCTCTTGGCACAGGTATTTTTTAGCCGCATCCGCGACCGCTTGCTCGTCCACTTTCCCAAATCGTTCCAGCAAATCGTCGGTGCTGGCGTATTCTTCGCAGATCAACCAGCGACTGCCGACGCTGGAGAGCCGGTTGCTTGGCCGTTCGCTTTGCATAATACAGGCTGCGGTGGCCTTGTTCACGGATTGTTTTAGTTCTTCGGGAGTGACGCCTTGCTCGGCAGTGCGGCGAAGGACATCGGCCATCCATTTGCGGTTGCCCTGCATCTCACCTGGTTCACAAACCAAGTAGGCGAACCATGCCCCGCAATCGGTAAACTCTTGCGGCCACACCGTCGCGGCTTCAGCCCGACCGGTATCGATCAAGTCCCAGAACAGCCGGCTGCCTCCTTCGTCACCGACGATTGACGCCAGGATGCGAGCGGCGTAGCGATCCTCGTTGGTCATACTTGGGCCGGGACTCATTTGCACGAAATAAGCTTGGGCGGCATCTTCGATATCGAGTTCCGCGTCCAACGAAATTCCAGCGGGCAACGTTTGCGGATCGTCTGTCTGCGGTTCCGGCGTGCACGGGCGGTCGGCCCAATGGCGGGTTTGATGTTCGACAGCATCCACCAGTGCATCAAAGTCGACATTGCCCGTCGCGGCCAACACGATGTTTTCGCCCCGGTAACGGCGATTGAAATAGTCACGCATCGTCTCGACACGCATTGTTTCGATCGATTCGGCGGTACCGAGCACACGGCGTCCGAGTCCACGGGGGCCAAAGTGACGCTCCATCGCGCGTTCAAAGGCGCCAAACGGTGGTTGGTCTTCGTACTTGGCGATCTCCTCTAAAATCACTTGTCGCTCGGTTTCAAATTCGCCTGGATCCAGTGACGGGCTGAGCATATCGGTCAGCAGTTCGATAATCCGATCTTGAAATTTCGGCAGCACCGTGGCGTAGTAAACCGTCTGTTCTTCGGTCGTGTAGGCATTGCTTTGCCCACCGAGTTCGTCGAGTTCGCGATTCACATCAGCAGCCGACCGCTTCTGTGTTCCTTTGAACATCATGTGTTCTAGGAAATGGCTTAACCCCGATTCGATATCCGTTTCATTGCGAGATCCTGCGCGAACAAAGTAACCCATTGCCGCAGAATAACAGCGGTTGTCAATCTCTGCGGCAATGCGGAGTCCGTTGGCAAGCGTGTGGTGTCGGAACTGCGCCATCTTGAAATTAAGCTTTGGGAATGCGGTGGAAAGGAGCGGATCGCGGCGACCAGCAATGATTAGCGGCGGCCTGTCATGATTGAGGTGCAGAAAGCTTTTTGGGACCGAGCGTTACGATTCGGTAGTTGCCCGGCGGATGGTCCAACCAATAGGATTTGACCTCGGCAAGCGTCAGCGACTCGATGATCTGTTCCAATTCGGATGTGCTTAGCACGCGGCCGAGTTGGAAGTAGTCCGAAGCGATCGACGATGCTCGCGACGCGCTCGATTCTTGTTCCATGATCAAGTTGCTTTGGATGCGGACTTTCCATCGTTCGAGTTCATCATTGCGGAGGTCTTCGGTGAACTTTTTAAATTCGCCGAGCGTGACATCCAAGGTTTGCTGGGCTCGTTCCGGTGTCGTTCCGGCATAGCCAAACACCGCCCCCAATTGCTCAAGCGAATGGCAGCCAGCGGTGATTGTGTAGCAGAGTCCGCGTTGTTCTCGGACGCGATCAAACAAACGGCTACTCATTCCGTCGCTGAGGATCCCGATCGCCGCGCGAAGTTTGAAGTAGTCGTCGTGTCCAAAGGGGATTCCGTCAAACGAAAATCCGATATGCGTTTGACTCGACGGAGAATCGATATGCTCTTGCCCGGCGGCGCCTTCAAATTTCGCTGCCGCCGCGATTTCGCCCGACTTCCAGTCGCCAAAATTCTGTTTCGCCCATCCGACGACTTGGTCGATATCCAAATTGCCTGCCACCGCCAAGATCGCACCGCCGGCGTGATAATGTGACGTATAGAATTCGCGAATATGGTCTGGCGTAATCTTGGCCAAACTGGTTTGCGTGCCGTGATTGTTGCGGCCGAGTCGTTTTCCGTATTGCATTTCACGCAACCGAATCATCACTCGCTGAGTCGGTTCGTCTTCGATCGCTCGCAATTCTTGCATCGCCATTAACTTGGCATCATCAAGCTGATCGGCGGGCAGGTGCGGACGCCGCACGATGTCGGCATACAGCTCAAGAGCGGCCTGCAGCGAATCGGCGGGCATCGATCCGCCGTACGACACGGCGGAGGTCGAAACGCCCGAGGAACGATCCATCCCAAGATTGTCTTGGATCGCGACTAGGTCACGGCTGCTATGGTTTCCCGCACCACGTTGGACCATCTCGCAAACCATTGACGCGAGTCCGGCATCGTCATCGGCTTCGGCGTTGACGCCGCCTCGCAACGATAACGAAAACGCTGCGGTTCGCAGCCATGGCATGGATTGGACAAGAATCGCCATCCCATTGTCAAGTTTTTCAATGTGGATGGAATCGGTCGAGGAAGGCAGCGTATTCAGGGCAATCCCTTCAAAGTGAGTTTCGGACATTTAGGTTCGGGACTAGCTTCGGGCGAGATCGATCGAAACAACATCGACCGTTTGTACTCGACCAATCAACGTGTGAACAAGTGCGTCATCGATTGCGATCTTCATGAATTGGCCTGCTTGACGACGATTGCCGTCAAAAACCACGATGCGGTCACACGGCGTGCGGCCGACCATTTGGACGACGTTTGCATCGGGATCCGCCTTCGCTGCCTTCTTGCTGGGGCCTTCGACCAATACTTCGACGACGCTGCCCACCAATTTCTTGTTGTCTTCCTTCGCGATCGCATCTTGGACCGCCAACAACTCGTTGTTACGG
Source organism: Rhodopirellula maiorica SM1 (assembly GCF_000346295.1). Taxonomy (GTDB): domain Bacteria; phylum Planctomycetota; class Planctomycetia; order Pirellulales; family Pirellulaceae; genus Novipirellula; species Novipirellula maiorica. Next base: position 7,011 of record NZ_ANOG01000105.1, read on the forward strand.
CGTACTTTGACGTCGTGGGGAACATCGTCTTCGAGTCGTTTGGACGCCTGGGTTCCCGGTCGCACGCTGTACTGGAAGATGAAGCTATTCTTGAACCGGCAACGCTCGATCAAAGCGACCGATTTTTGAAAGTCTTCTTCGGTTTCGCCACAGAATCCTACGATGAAATCGCTGCTGACGGCGGCCTCAGGCAGAATCCGTTCGATACGCTCGAACATCTCCATGTAGTCGGCGATCGTGTAGCCACGTTTCATACGCTTCAGCACGGCGTCCGAACCGCTCTGCGCGGGGACGTGTAGGTAAGGCGAACATTTGGGCAAATCACGCACCGTCGTCAATAACCGCTCGGTCATGTCTTTGGGATAGTTTGTCACAAATTTGATGCGATCGATCCCGTCGACTTCGTGCAGTGCTTCGAGTAGCGAAGACATATCGGTGGTGCTGTCACCGTCGCGATAGCGGTAACTATTGACCGTTTGCCCCAGCAGCGTGATCTCGCGACATCCCTGTTCGGCTAGCGTGCGTGCTTCGGACAAAATTTGTGCCGGCGGTCGTCCTTGTTCGGGCCCCCGCGTGTTGGGCACGACACAGTAGGTGCAAAACTTGTCGCAGCCAATCTGGATTCGCAAATAAGCTTGAAACGGAGTCGGCCGCATTGTGGGATCGCGGAGCGGGTCAAAAGTTTCGTGACTCCGCGCGATCGTCGCTTGCGATCCCTCGGTCCGCGATAGAGAAACGGCCAACTGGCGGCCTTCGCCACGACCGATTCGCTGCAATAACTCAGGAATTGTGTGCAATTGACCGGGGCCAACCACCATGTCGACGTAGGGTGCACGCTTGAAGATCGTCTCCTGATCCTTTTGCGCCATGCATCCCATCACCCCAATCATTTTACTGGGGTCGCTTTCTTTGGCCGCACGGATTTTGCCCAACGCACTATAGATCTTGTCCTCGGCGTGCTCGCGAACACTGCACGTGTTATACAGCACACAATCGGCGTCCGTGGGCGAATCCACGACGGTGTAACCGTGTCGCTTCAAGTCGGCGATGACCATCTCGCTGTCAAGCACGTTCATTTGACAGCCAACGGTGTGGATAAAAACTTTGCTCATGTCTTCTTTTTTGATTTCTCTTTTTCGGTTGTGCTGCCGGCGTTTTGACTACGCTGCACAAAGGATCGCAGGGCGTCGGTCAGCCGAGAGCGTCGACGGTGGAGCCCCGAAAATAATAGCATTGCCGCGATTAACGAAAACACGAGCCACAACAGAGTGGGTGGCGATATGCTTATCTGGCTCATTTCTGCGAACATGCCATTAAGATACCCGCATGTCCATCCCATGCGGTAGGCATCTTCGCCGGTCCGGTGCCCCTTGCGATGCCGAATTTGCCGGTTTCGCACCGAAAATCAGGGGGGATGGCACCCAAACTCGACGCGGGCGAACATTCCGAGCCAGAATTCCGCTGCGACGTGGACCCGTGGCAAGACCGCAGGTCGATCGCCTTTCCGCAGGGTGGATCAAGGATCAGACGGTCCTGAAACACCGTCGTCCAAGAATTCACCGGGGCGCAGCGAAATTGCCATCGACTTTGGCAACCATTGGGGGATGCTCAAGTAGTGGGATTCGCCAGAATTCCCATGTTTGCTGTTGAAACACCAGGAACTCTGGCGAGTCCCACTACGAAAGTAGATGGCATTGGGCGCAGCGAGAGAGGCCGGGAATTGCGGCCGGGAATTAGCGACCGACCAGGCCTTTTGTGGCGGGCGTGATGATTTGGCCCGACAGCGGCATCCAGTCGCTCTGCTCGGGATTCGCCCCATTTGCAATTTCGATGTAGCCCTGGCGGTCGAAATAGAATCGCTGCGGCTTGACGTCCTCGGTCAACTTGATCGTCACACGAAATGTGTTTTTCACGCGTTTGACGGGTTCGAGAACCGCGGTTAATCCCTGGGGAGCGATGTCCGCTACGATCGCTTCGCTCACCTCGGTTTCCGTGCGAAAACGGACGAAAAACGACCATTCCTTTGAATCGCCCACTTCGACGGTACCCAAATCCAGTCCTTCCGCATCAAGGTCGGGGCCGTGAAAGACTAACGGATTGCCGATCGTCCCTTGGACTGGCAAATCGATCCACTCGGTTTGCGTCGTCTTGGTATCGAGGACACATATTCGAATGTTCTCTTGGAACGCCCCCATGCGTTTTGTGGGTGAGCGGTATTTCACTTTGACCTTGTAACCACAGCGTCCCTGCCACGCGCGCAGATCGAGCGGTTCGAGAGGTTCGGTCGTAACCTCGATCGCTCCGCTGGATGTCTCTGTTTCCAGGATCACAAAGTCATCAAAAAGTTGGCTGTACAGGACGCACGACGCTTCGATCGGTTTGTCGGCGCTGCCCTTGAGATGGATCAGCGTGTCGGAGTTGACGGCCCATGCGGATCGCACCTTGCCTCGGACGGTCAATTCGATGGTTGGTTTCGAGGGTCGTTGGTTTCGATGAAGGCGACCTGCTCGTATTGGTCGCTGACATCCTCGCCAACGTTCCAGATCAACGTGACCGGGCGAGATTCGCCGGCAGGCACGATGCGGTCTTCGATCTTGGCAACGGTGCATTTGCAGCTGCTGCCTGCGGCGGTCAGCAACAGTTCGTCTTGCCCATCGTTGTAAATGACAAAGTCATGCTTGGCTCCGCTGGTTCCAGGGTCGAGCAAGCCAAAATCGAATTCCGTTTGCGTGATTTTTGCGACTGGGCTCTTGCTCTTCTCTGCTTTGGCAATGGCCTTTGCCTCGCTGCTAAGCTTGGCGAGGATCGCGTCATACTCGGCTCGGCGATGATCGGGTACGCCGTACGGTTTGTACTTTGTGACCGCACCAATCGCGACGGCAAGACCAAACACGGTCACAAGTGCCAAGCAGCCAACTACGATGCGAAGGCCTGTCGAGCGGAGTGAAAACATGAAGAAGTTCCGTAGTCAAAATCAAGTGTGTTCATGAAAGAACGAGGGTGAGGTCTGGCGATTCACCATCACTCACCCCCGTTGTGTTTGAATTGACCCAACGTGGTTCGGTCAATTTCGTTTCAGAAGCAACCGAATTAGTTGCTTTCGAAGGTGCCCTTCAGGGTCGCGGCATCGATGAACAGGCCGTTGAACATTTCGTTCGGCAGCAACTCCACTTCGCTGTCGGCGTAGCCGCTGACTTGCGAATTGGTTGCAATTCCGTTGGCGAATTGGAAGCCAGGGTTCAGGTAACCGTCGCCGTTGCGACCGTCGTAGAACTGTTTGACCGAACCGTCCGCCATCAAGATGTTCGCGATGCCACCGTGAACGGCCATCCAGTCACGCGTGTCTTGAAGGTAAAGGTTGTTGCCACCTTTTCCGGTAGGACCCTTGTTGGTTGTGCCGGTGACGGTGCTGTCGAAATCAAAGCAAGCAGCGATGGTTGCATTTCCCTTTTCGCACGCCATTTGACCTGCGATTGGCAGCGAGCTGTCGCCCGCAGCGTCTTGTTTGGCCAACGAGATCGAATCCGACGAGTTGACGTAGGCGGGACCGTCGTTGAATGCTTCGGTCAATAGCATGCCTTGAGGCAACAATTCTTCGCCATTGCTGTCGGTGATCGATACGATCAAAACCGCTTCGTCGATGTCGCCAGGGCCCGCATCGCCGAGTAGCGCGATGCTCGACGCTGGAATGCGGCTGCCGTCGATGATCGACAATTGGATCGGACCGTAAGTTCCTTCGCGTTGTTTGAAGTCGGTTTGGTTTGCCGAGCGAGTGCTCAGTACGACGTTCGATCCGGTTCCCGAAGTCAGCGGAGCGTTACGAACCAAGTGATAGCCGGCCGCGTAGTTGGTGTTGTAGCCTTTTTCGAGGAACTGAGTTCCAATGTGTGCGGCACGTTCAGCGGATCCTGCGGCCAAAGCAGGACTTGCGCCAAAGATCTCGCGGCAAGCACCTTTGTTCAGACGAGCTGCGGAGGTTCCTTTGCCGTTGGTAGAGTTGCTGCCGAGCAAGTCATTGAGTTTTTCGGAGCCTTTGCCACCGTTGCTTGGGCAAAGCATGTCCGATGGAAGTGCGGCACCCGAATTGACAAGGTCAGCGACCCAGCCGTAGGTGTCCATGCATCCGTCGCGATTGTAGTCGCTTGCACCGGTGCACAAGCGGCCAATTTGATCGCGTTCAGCGTAGGTCAGCAATCCAATGCCAAATTGGCGAAGGTTGTTCGAGCAGGTGCTGCGGCGAGCCGCTTCACGTGCTTTGGCAAGCGCCGGAAGTGCCAATGCGGCGAGAATCGCGATGATCGAAATGACAACCAGCATTTCGATGAGAGTAAAGCCTTTTTTCGACATTTTCATTTGTAAAGTTCCTTGTTTACTCTGGACCCGCTTCGCTGAAGCAGCCCAGAATGGGAATAGTAGGTGGAGTGTTGTGGCGTGATCGCCAGCTTCCTGTGAAAGGGAGGTTGCTGTTTTGGTTGTCACGAACCAAAGTGTTTGCGATCGGGCGCCACGCGCTCCGCTCTTTAGTTACTGCTAAAAAAATGCACTGTGTTTGTTTGGTGGAATTTGTCACCACCAAGCCGCCGGGTGCGCCGGTATTGCGTTTCCGCTTGCCCCCCCTCCTTCGTTAATGAAACTGAGTCTCGGTAAGTAAAACGGATTAGTTCTCGCTGCCTTTGGAGTTCAGCGAATAGTAGCTGGATAGCATGATCTCGGGTGCTTCGACGTCGCTGCTGGTCCAGTAGTCAGGATGTTGTGTAAAGCCGTTGTTGATGTAGCCGTCGCCGTTCTTGTCCTGGATTGCACGAATCGATCCGTCGGCCATCAAGACATAGGCAACGCCAAGGTGCAGCGGAGCCATGCCGCGATAATCTTGTCGTGTCTTATGGTTCCATACCCGCAACCATCCGGAAACGCCTTCACGCGGGGTGCCCGATGGCAGACTGGGGACCTCAAGCAAATTCCAATCGGAACCGTTGCTGATGGCCACCGGTTGCCCGACCATCGAGGTGGCGTAAAGGACACTCTCAGGCATCGTTTCGCCCACTCCGATTTCTAAAAATCCGATGGCGGCTGCATCACACAGTAGCGGGATCGTGCTGGCCGGTGCCTTGCCCGAATCGACGCGGTTGGTAGATAGCGGGCCGCGTGTCTTGTAGCGGCCGCGAGTGTCATTCATCAACTGCTTGAATTCGCTGCTCGCTGAAGCGATTGCGGCACTGCAGCCGGTTTCGCTCGCCGTCGGGTTTCCGTTGTCGTCAAACGTAAATTCGGTGCGAAACAGAAACCAAGTGCCCGCGTAGTTGGTGTTGTATCCCTTTTGAATCAAACGACGATCCACCAAGTTCGCCCGGCCAGCGAGATCATTTACTGAGTTTTCGTCAATCTCGCGAGCGATGTTTATCACCCGATCGCCCATCGCGTCTTCGAATGGCTCGCTGCCAAGACGGCGATCATCGAGGCAGTCGACACAGGGGCTGCAGCCTGAGTATTTCGACAGATTGATTACGTCAATGTCCATCGACAACAGTTGCTGGATCGCCGTCGACGCCAATGCCGGATTGCTTGGGCACCGCATCTCACCGACCAACACGCCACGGTTCACCAGGTCAGCGACCCAGCCAAACTCGGTAGGAACGCCATCGCGTTCATAGTTAAAATCGCCCGAGCAAAATGTGGAATCCGACGCGGTGACGGTGCGCGAGGTCATACCGACCCCGAATTGTTTCAAGTTGCTTTGGCACTGAGTTCCCCGCGCGGCTGCTCGCGCTCGATTGATCGCGGGCAACATCAGAGTCGCGAGCACTCCGATAATCGAAATCACCACCAACATTTCGACCAGCGTGAACGCGCCGGACGCTCGCTTTGTCAAGGTTGAGGTATTCGATTGGTGGTGACGCGGCATGGTGTTACTCAAGCGTTTGGTTAGAGGAAAACGATGAAGCTCAGACATTCCTGCGTTGTCAAAGTCACATCAGGTGAAAGCAAGGTGATGTCATTGATGGGATTGCTGTAAAATTCAAAAACTTGCTTGCCATCGGCTGTGTTTGGCTGTCTGTCGTGGCAACCGTCTGCGGCCTTAAAACAGCGACCCAACACAGCATCAAGCGAATCTTTTGAACTAACATTGCGGAGCATTAAAAGCCGTCCGATGCTGCTTGGAAATGGCAATCTGATTTACTCACAATCCCTTCATCTGGTCTTAACGGGGCGGTGGGGGGGACAACCACGGGGCAGTTTGATGTTTCATTCAGCTGTGGGGCTCCTGCGGTCTTTGTTGACGGCCCAAGGGCAGTTGGATCTCCGTAGGAAAAACTTGCTTCGATAAGTTTCGTGTTTCCGAAGGCGTCGGGCGGGGTCTGTGCGTTAACGGACACTTCATAATTTGATGCCACGATTTTCTCGCAAATCAGACGGATATTTTGGATGCGTGACAGCAACTTTGAGTATTTTCCAGCAGACGAGTCCCATGCTCGGCTTCGTAAACGACAACTTGATCGACTGAATGCATTGTTGATGGTGGCTCAGCAGCGTCCGTTTTACAGCGAACGGCTGTGCGGGCTGAAATTGCCACTGACGTCGCTTGATCAACTGCAGCAAATTCCGCTGTTGACCAAGGCGGATTTGATTCCCGATTCGCAAACCAAGCCGGCGGGGATGTTCGATCTGCCGATTTCGCATTACACCCGCATGCATCAAACCAGCGGGACTCAGGGGTGGCCGCTGCCGGTGCTCGATACGCAAGACGATTGGCAGTGGTGGATCCGCTGTTGGAATTACGTGTTGGACGTCGCGGAGGTGACCGAGAATGACATTGCCATGATGGCGTTTTCATTTGGTCCCTTCATTGGATTTTGGACCGCCAACGACGCGATGATCGATCGCGGTGCCACTTGTGTCCCGCTGGGCGGCATGTCCAGCG
>NZ_ANOG01000106.1 GCF_000346295.1 Rhodopirellula maiorica SM1
GTTCGCTAGCCTACTTTAGGACGTTCAGAAAGGTTCCGGTTGCTTGGGAGATCAATGCTCCTGTGGCTGAAGGGGTGATACTGGGAGAATATGGTATTGACGAATGTGCAAAACGCACGGCGATTGCAACCCGCGAGTGTGCCGAGATATCCGTCGGATTCTGTGTTTCTCGCGAGATCGAACAGTATGCAAAAACAACCCTGAGGTTGGAGAACGCGATTTATGTTCCAAACGGCGGCGATTGCGGCAAATTCAAGGACTGGATGACTTCACGTGCTGACAACAGGAGCCACGTTGGCGTGAATGTGTTATGGATGGGCAGTGGAAAGTTCCCCTGGGAAGGTCATCGGCAAATACTGTCGATCGCCTCCGAACTGTGCCGACGAGTCCCAACTATTCAGTTCACATTCATCGGAGGAGGGAAAGAGCTCGTTACAGAATCGAACCCACAGATTCGGCATTTAGGCGTGGTTCCTCACGACGAGTTGTCCAGGCATCTCGCGGCCGCAGACATCTGCCTCTGCATCTACGATGTGTCGGCCTTTGGAGAATTCGGATTCTATAATTCGCCATTAAAACTTTATGAGTACATGGCTGCGGGGCGAGCGATTATTGCATCCAATGTAGGCGAAATTGCACGTACGCTCGTGGACCAAGTCGATGGTATCTTGGTGGGGCCGGACCGATCCGAAATCGAAGATGCAATCATGCGACTTCTAAACGATCCAGACTTAAGGGAGAGGCTTGGAAAAAACGCACGAAAGAAAGCCGAGCAATTTTACAATTGGGATCGCGTGGCTCATCAAACGACAACGGAACTGGAGCGAATTTGTTCTCAGTGACTGTGGAAACAACTTTTTCGTATTTGCTCCCAGAACTTTCTTGTTGATCTGATGAAACCCGCAAGAGTATTGATCCTGGATCGACGCCATGAAAGCGTTGGAGGTACAAATCACTATCTGGACTCGTTGATTCCGGCACTCACTCACGCTGGGTGCGAAGTGGAGCTCGGACTGAATAAAGATCCGAATCTTCAAGAGTTCCGGTCAAAGATTTCTCGCCACGGGGTCATCATACACGACACTCCGATATGTGAACGTCCGCCAAAGTATGTCGGAGCATGGCTGGACGAACTTATTCAACAACGTGACCCGCAGATTCTGCATGTTAACTGCCATGCAGCTGATATGCGTAAAGCGATTATTGGCATGCCGAACTGGAACCGACTTGAATGTGCTCGATTGTTCACGATGCACGGATCCATCATCAATGAAACACATTCTCTCGCGACTTCGATGATGCGATATGCACCATTTTCGTACACACGCCGGGCTTTGATTGAACGCAGGACGTTTCTTAGTTTTTTTGATAAGTGCGTCAGTGTAAGTAGGAAAAACATTCAGACGGTCGCGGAAAATCTCTCCATTCCGAGCTCGCATTTCCAATGCATTCCCAACGGTGTCGACACTGCACACTTCCAACCTAAGTTCTCTGATCATTGTGAATCGGAATGTGATGGGAGAGTGATCATCGGGACTTGTGGAAGGCTTTCCTCTGAAAAGCGTCTGGACATACTTGTGCGAGCATTTGGCTTATTGCAATCATCGCATCCTCGCACAAGGTTGCACTTGATCGGAGCGGGGCCAGAGGAACAGAACTTGCGTGAACTGGTTCATTCGCTTGGTCTGACGAACCTTGTTGAATTCAAGGGGGAACAAGACGATGTGAGGCCTGCGTTACGTGAGCTAGACGTTTTTACAGTCACATCGGATAACGAGGGGCTGCCTTATGCGCTCCTTGAGGCAATGTCGACGAGCCTGCCTTCGATCGTTTCGGCGGTGAACGAACTGCCTCATGTTGTGCGGGATGGGCGGGAAGGGTTCACTTTCCAACGAGGTAATGTTAAGGACTTGGCCGCAAAACTTTCACTCCTTGTTTCCGATAGCCGTATGCGAACTGAGTTCGGTGATAATGCAAGGAGCAGAGTCATTAAGAACTATTCGCAAGCCGAATCGCTTAACAAGACCATCAAATTCTTCCTCGATCACATTCCGGATCCAAACACGCCACCTGTGCCTACGAGCGTCAGACTCTTTCGCAATCCCAAAAATGGCAGAAATGACTAAATCCCGAAAACCCAATTTATTCTTAATCGGAGCGATGAAGTCTGGAACAAGTTCTCTACATCGCTACCTGAATGATCATCCGGACATTTTTATGTCAGGTCTGAAGGAGCCTGCGTATTTCGCAGAGGAGGTCAATTTGGGGCGAGGGCTCACTTGGTATCTGGATCTGTTCAAAGAGGCCGGCGATGCCCAAGTGGTGGGAGAGTCAAGTACGCATTACACCAAGCTACCGACGTACCAGGGCGTTCCCGAGCGGATCCAGAACTTCGCTCCTGATGCAAAATTCATTTTCCTGATGCGGGATCCATTGGCGCGTTCGATCAGCCAGTACTGGCACCATTACCAAGGTCGTCGTAGCGGCGAGGTAGAAAAAAGGGAGATGTTGGAAGCGTTTCAAGAAGATCAGCGATATCTCGCCTACAGCAATTACGCTCTTCAGCTTCAGCCCTACTTGGATCGCTTTGGCTCGGCGAGCGTAAAGGTTTTCACGCTTGAGGAATTTCGCCTTTTACCTCAGTTTTGGTTGAAACAGCTTTATGAGTGGCTGGGCGTTGACAGTGAATTTGTTGCTGATTCCATCGGAGCCAAGGTTCATGAAACACCCGCGTTGGTCACCCGACGCGTTCGCTGGCTTTATGCACTTAAAAAATCTCCGCTGTGGGAGACTGTTCGGGTGGGGGTGCCTGCGCCGATTCGAGGCCTTGGTGAACGCCTTTCCGAACGAGCACCTGTTGAAAGGAAAACAGTTCCGATAGACGATGCAATTCGATTTGCCAGTCCGATTTTGCAACAGCACACGCAGGATCTTTCTGATTTGCTTGGCCGTGACTTTCCCGAATGGAAAATGCTTTGGGATCAAGCTTGAAGTTATTCGCTCTGGACGAAACCAAGCCATCTTTGGATGACGGCGGTGTCGATCTACGCGTAACTATTGAACATGCCTTAGTCGCAACGCGACGCTAATGTGATAGACCATTGAACCCCAATCAGCCTCTAGTGAGCGTTGTGATTCCCGCGTACAACGCTTCGGAATTCTTGCCGCAAACTTTGGATTCTGTCTTGGCGCAAACCTACAAATCCATGGAAGTCATTGTAGTGGATGATGGTTCCACCGATGACACACAAGGGTGCGTCTCGACTTTCTTGTCCGACTCCCGTGTTCGTTATCACTGGAAGGAAAACGGAGGTGATGGCAGCGCTCGAAACGAAGGAATTCGCATTTCAACGGCACCCTACGTCGCGTTCGTGGACGCGGATGATCTTTGGTATCCGGACAAGCTTGAAAAGCAGATGCCGCTTTTCGACCAAAAAATCAAACCAGGAATCGTCTTCTCAGATCGAGATCTGATCAATGAAAAAGGTGAGCCCATTTTGGGCTGCCAGTGGCCTTTATTTCGTGGTAATCGTCTTTATGAACGACTGCTCATTCAGAATTTTGTTCCGACGAGTGCCGCGGTGGTCGCAAGAGAGGTTTTTAAGGAAGTTGGAATGTTTGACGAGAACATTCGGTACGTCTGCGATCGTGATTTCTGGCTTCGGGCATCGTTGAAATTCCCGTTCGACTTCGTGCCCAAGGCGTTGGAAGCTCATCGAAAATGGGGGAATCAAATGACGTCGAACAAACTCGCGTTCGCCGAAGCTGCTCTTCAGTTGATTACTCGGTTCGTTCGAGAACATCAGGATCTGATTGATGCTTCCCTGGAATCAAAAATTTGGTCGGCCGCGTACGCTCGGCGGGGTATTTGTCTTGGTGAGAGCGGTCGCTACCGGGGGGCGCTGGAAGATTTGCTCTACGCTATCCGCCAACGTCCTACGAATCGGCAAGCTGTCAAATCGCTAATCAAGCTAGTTTTAGGTCGTCTATGAACGCTCGCGATTCAGTAGACGGTCCCAGTCGGAAAAGTTCCCCAAAGACTTTGCACGTGATGCATGTCGTCTACAGTCTCGCCTCGGGAGGCATGGAGAACGGCGTTGTGAACATCTGCAATCGGTTGCCGCAAACGCAATTCCGTTCATCGGTATGCACCTTTGAGGCGGGAGGGCCGATGGAACGACGACTCGCACCGGACCGCGTCGAACTGTTCAACGTGCAGCGACGATTTGGCAATGACCCGACGGTTCCCATTCGCCTTGCCCGCGAAATCCGTCGACGAAAGGTGGATGTGCTGCACACGCACAGTTGGCCCACGCTGCTCGAAGGTCTATTGGCAAATACCGTGGCCCGTGTACCCTGCTGGATTCACGGTGAGCATGGAAAACTGATGAATCGCCGACGGCAGGTGATTGCACAGCGAATCGGTTGGGGCATGAGTGACCAAGTGTTAGCCGTCTCCAGCGCATTAGCGGACCGGATGACAGAGGAGATCGGATTTGATCGCGGGCGGATCACCCCAATCCCAAATGGTGTCGATACGAAACGCTTCTTTCCACGTGATGGGAATGGTCACCGGCTGCGTGGACAATTTGGAATTCCCAAGGATGGCGTGGCGGTTGGAATGGTTGCTCGCTTCGTTCCATTTAAGAATCACAAAGTAGTTTTTGATTCAATTGCGAAACTTCATCGTCTTGGATTGAACGTTCGTCTGGTGCTGGCCGGCGACGGGCCATTGAAAGACGAGCTGGTCAAAATGGCGGTTGATTTGAACATTTCTGATCGCGTCCATTTTTTGGGAATCATTGATCAGGTAGATGCGTTGCTGCGAGCGATCGACGTGCTGGTATCGTCATCGTCTCACAACGAAGGAATGTCGAATTCCATTTTAGAAGCGATGGCGTCAGGGGTTCCCGTCATCGCAACTCGAGTTGCTGCTGCCATGGAGGTCTTGGACGATGGACGAGCGGGGGTGCTAGTTTCGCCAAACGCAAAGGACGAATTGACACAATCGCTGAAGATCCTGATTGAAAGCCCTGAACGGAGGCAACATTTCGCCCAGAAGGGGATCGAAAGGGTTTCCGAAAAATACTCACTACCGACCATGATTCGATCGTATGGTGAAGCCTATTTGCGGACCGCAGGTATCGATTCGCCGGTTGACGCAATTGAGGAGTTTCGGTGAGCGCTCACGCCGTCATCTGGTTGCTACTGTATCTGTACTTTGCCATGCGGACGCTTTCACGTCCTGCTTGGGGCATCCCACTTTATTTGATGACTTTTTTTGCCAGTCCGGTGCTCTGGTGGTGGGGCGGACCCTTGGCCGCCGTCGGGGAAAGATGGAGCCTATTGTCATCTCTAATTTTCTTGGCAGGTGTCGGAGTCAGCGGATTTCACATTAACCAACTAACCAAGGCGCAGTCACGTGTAATGCTGTTGCTGGTTGCTTACGCCATCAACGCTACCTTTGTGCATCTCGTCTTCTCATCGAACTCCGATCCCGAGGAAAGCTGGAAGTGGCTCGATCTGATGTGGAAACAGGTGGTGTTACTTCTACTGATGATCATCTCAGTCCGTGATCTCAAGGACTTTCAGATTCTTAGCTACACGTTACTGATCGGCGGCACGTTCATTGCGTGCGAGGTCTACTTCTTCAACGCAGGTTCCTACCACCATGGGCGGCTTGAAAACCTTCCGCTTCCGTCGGGCGGAAGCTCTAATTTTGTCAGCCCCGTTCTCTCTCAGTCCGCCATTATAGGTGGTTTTCTCGTCTTTTTTGGCAAGACTAAAGAGAAGCTATTCGCGCTGTTTTGCTGCGTGATGCTGACGGAAGCCATCCTACAGTGTCTTA
>NZ_ANOG01000107.1 GCF_000346295.1 Rhodopirellula maiorica SM1
ACCACTTGCTCGATGGCGCTGAGTTTTTGGTTGGCCCAAAGGACGTATTGAGCCATCAATCGTTGCTCGTGGGCCGTCCACACTCGCTCATGCGGCGATGCCGTGATCCAATACGCTGCCGCGATGGCCTGCATCCGCTCCGCTGGATCGATCGTTACCTGCGTAACCTCGGGCGATAGATGAACGATCGGCGTGAATTCTTCGTCGTTCGTGCTTGGGTTGGTGATCAAAAGGGGGCATCCGTATTAGCGAGGTCGTGCAGATGGCGAAGCAACCGGATCTCTTCGGTTACTGGCTCCGTTTCGACGTCGCGACCCTGGAAGTATTCGGTTTTCGGGACTAAACCCACGCCGTGCTTCACCTGCAGCGATGCGGTGATCACGTTGCAGATGACACTCAGCTTCGCATGAGCTTCCTTGTTGTTGCGGGCTTCCATCTCAGCGTCGCGTTTGAAGCTTCGGCTCTGGTTCTCTTCGGTCCGAAGGGCTTCTTTTAACCGGGTGATCTCGTTGTCTCGCTCGGATAGAAGCTCGATCAATTCTGCTTTCGTCGCCATTGGTTTTGCTCTCTCTCTACTTGGTTGCTCTCTTGTTACCACGACTCAATTTCATCCAGGGTGGCGGTCAGTTTTTCGGGCATGGTCGCCCGCTTGCTCCAAAG
>NZ_ANOG01000108.1 GCF_000346295.1 Rhodopirellula maiorica SM1
GAGCCGTACGGTTGAGGCGAATGAAACGTTCGGTTTAGACCGGGCGGCTTGCGCCGCTCCGCTAAATAGAAGACTCGGCGTGATGTATTTTGAGACGCAAATGACGGCCGCCGCGTTTCCTGCAGCTACGAGAAAATACCGCACTGCGTCGACTGGATCCTGCGTCAAAAAAAACAGCGTGCGGCTCGGTCCGAGCCGCACGCTGATGTGCATTTAACAAGACGATGGATCCGTGACGATGCGATGACCGTCACGCCAATCCAAGGTGGTTCTTAGCGACGTCCGCCGCCACCGCCACCGCTGCGTCCGCGGCCACCACCGCCGCTTCCGCCACGACGTCGACGTGGGCGATCTTCGTCGCTGCCGCCACGGTCGTCACCACCGCGATCGTCCTCATCACCTTCGACGGCCGATGCCAATTCATCTTCTTCGCCAAGCTCTTCCAACGCACGTCGTCGGCTCAGCTTCACGCGGTCGTGCTCGTCGACATCGATTACCAACACCTTCATCGGATCGCCAACCGCAACAACTTTGTCGATGCTGCTGATGTAGCCGGTGCTGATTTCGCTGATGTGACACAGCCCGTCGCGTCCTGGCAAGATTTCGACGAACGCACCAAAGTCCTTGATGCTGCTGACGACGCCGTCGTAGATCTTGCCGATCTGGACGGTAGCCGTGCAAGCTTCGACTTGACGCATTGCTTCGGAAGCCGATTCTTTGTTCGAGCTGGCGACCAAAACGGTTCCGTCGTCGTCCACTTCGATCACACATCCCGTGGTTTCTTGGATGCTGCGGATATTCTTTCCGCCAGGCCCGATCAGAGCACCGATCTTATCAGGAGCGATCTTGGTGCGAAGCAAACGAGGTGCGGTAGACGAGATTTCGCGACGAGGACGTTGGATCGTCGTCAACATCTTGCGAAGGATCTCGATACGAGCTTCACGCGATTGCTTCAACGTTGCACGAATCACGTCGTCGCCAATCCCGGTGACCTTCAAATCGAGCTGGATACCGGTGATCCCGTTTTGAGTTCCCGCGATCTTAAAGTCCATGTCGCCGAAGTGATCTTCGGTACCGAGGATGTCGGTCAACAGGACCCAATTGTCAGGCGAGCTTTGAACCAAGCCGACCGAAATACCGGCAACCGGATTGCTGATCGGAACACCGGCAGCCATCAAACCGAGCGTCGCACCACAAACCGAAGCCATCGAACTGCTTCCGTTTGATTCCAAAATGTCGCTGATGACACGAATCGTGTAAGGGAAGTCTTCCGCGGCTGGCAATACCGGAGCAACACTTCGCTCAGCCAAACATCCGTGACCGATTTCGCGACGTCCAGGGCCACGAATCGGGCGGCATTCGCCAACCGAGAACGAAGGGAAGTTGTAGTCCAGCATGAACTTCTTGCTGTACTCTTCTTGCAAACCATCTACACGCTGTTCGTCACGAGCGGTTCCCAGCGTGATTGTGATTAGCGCCTGGGTTTCGCCACGTTGGAACAATGCCGAACCGTGAACGCGAGGCAACAGGTCGGTTTCGCAGTAGATTTGACGCAGGCTGTTGTTGTCACGTCCGTCGGGGCGAGTGCCGGCGAGGATCAAGTCGCGAACGACCTTTTCTTCCAAGTCGTGCCAAACCGACTTGAAGCGATTGACACAAATGGCGCCATCGGCTTTCGGATCAGGAATCACTTCGCCCATCGCACGATCACGAAGATTGCGAACCGCTTCGGCGCGATCTTGTTTGCCCGAGGTTTGTTGCGCAGCGCGGAAATCGTCGTAGTAGGCGTCGTTCAGACGTTGGAACAATCCGTCGTCTTCCGGAGCAACATACTCTTTCTTTGTCGGATTGACCTTCTTGTACAACTCGTCCTGCAGTTCGATGATCTCACGAATCACATCATGGGCAAAACTAATTGCTTCCATCATGTCGTCTTCGGCCATTTCGTTGGCGAAGCCTTCGATCATCGCAACCTTGTCGCGCGAACCGCTGACGATCATGTCAAGTTCGCTCGACTCGAGGTCTTCGAAGGTTGGAAAGGCAATCAGTTTGCCGTCGACCTTACCAACGCGGACCGAAGCCACAGGACCTTGGAACGGCAGTTCGCTGATGTGCAGTGCGACACCGGCACCATTCATCGCCAACACGTCGCCATCATTCTGCATGTCGCTAGCGACAACAAACGCCTGCACTTGAACTTCGTCTTTGTAACCCGCAGGCCAAAGAGGACGGATCGGGCGATCCATCAAACGAGCACTGAGAGTTTCCTTGGTGCTCGGTCGGCCTTCTCGCTTCAGAAAACCACCCGGAAATTTACCAGCCGCGGCCAAACGCTCGCGGTAATCACACATCAGGGGAAAGAAATCCAAACCCGGTCGCGGGTCGCTCGATGCGGCAGCAACCAGCACCGAAGTCTCACCATACTGAACCATCACACTACCGGCAGCCTGCTTCGCTAATTGGCCGGTCTCGAACGACAACACGCTGTGTCCGATCTTCTTTTCAACTCTAATTTTATTCACAGTCACTTTGGAAACCTTCCTTCCACCTACATTCAATTACAACAACAAGAGATCGCTCGAACCGCGCTTGCGGCTCCCATCAACGGGACTCCCTCAATAGGGAGCGGAGCAATTCAAACAAAGGGGTGCGGCTTGCCGGGTTAGAAAGAGAGGGGGTGAGGGCAGGCAATCTAGCCGTTGGCCCAAGCGAACCCCCATCTCGGTCAGCGCACGGCGCTACCGCCGTCTACCGCACGGAGCGCGAAAAAGAGAGAAAAGAATCTCGGCTCGCCACCAGAGGGCGAGCTGAGTTGTTTGCCAACCATCGCACCAATGCGGCGTCTTTGTGGGCTATTTACGGATGCCCAACTTACCGATGATATCGAGGTACCGCTGCGGGTCCTCGCCTCGCACGTAATCCAGCAAACGCCGACGGCGACTTACCAAACCCAGCAATCCACGCCGTGAAGCGTAATCTTTGCGATGGGTTCGCATGTGTTCCGTCAAACCATTAATACGCTCGGTCAGGATCGCAATTTGAACTTCCGGCGAACCAGTGTCATCGCTGGCTTTTCCGTGTTCCTTAATGACTTCGGACTTACGTTCTTTCGAAATCGTCATTCGTATTACTTTTCGCTTCGTTTCAGTACGTTTGTTACGTTTGTTTTGTACAGTCTTTTCTTGCAGACTTCGACAATTTACCAGCAGTTTCTACAAGCGGGGTAGTTTAGCGGTCCGCGACAAACACGCAACGCCAAATTACGGCCTAGCCAAGAAAAGAAACCACGGATTTCCCATTTTGCGGACTGTAGACCTACTGCCGATCGTCAGCCCTTATCCAACCGCAGCCAGATCCCCCATCATCGTCACCGACGCGTTTGCGGCTAAACGCTGATCCGCAAAAGACGACAATTTGTATCTCCAATCGTCGCTTCTACGTAAAAATGACCGTTTGCCCCGCGTTTCCGACATCGCTTCGCCCCGTTGAGAGCTAGCCAGAAAGCAGCCCCGCCGAATGCCAGCAAAACGAAGCAGTCACTTTAGGGGGGAGAACAACTCGGCCACATTCACCGTTTCTGCGTCTGCGGTAGCATCCAAGCGATACTTCCCCAGCAAATGTCGCTTCGGTGCAGGTGCCGTCAAACTCGCGGCAGGCGGACCTGTCTTCGTCTTAGCGAGTGGCTTTGGAGGGGGCGTCGATTTGGCGGGAATCGGATTCCGGCGGACTCGCACCCACCGGCATCGTCTGCACCGGCCCAATCCCACCGGTCGCAGGGACGTCCTGTTGCGCCGGCGTCCCTTTGCCGTAGAACCGCCAATGCTTTTCTAGAATCAATCGCGCTCCGCGACGGAACGAGATGAACGACCAAGTCCAACTGAGGATCACGAACAACCGATTTCGGAACCCGGTCAAGAAATAGATGTGGACTACCAACCATGCCAACCAAGCGGGGAACCCGGTCAAGCGATACTTGCCCACTTCGGCAATCGCTCGGCTGCGGCCGATCGTGGCCATTTGTCCCTTGTCGACGTAGTGAAAATCGGGCCGTGGCTTTTGGTCCAATTCGCAGCGGATTACTTTGGCAAAGTGTCGTCCTTGCTGCATCGCCACCGGTGCGATCCCCGGCAAAGGCCGCTCGTCGTCCCCAGCAAAGCTACATAAATCGCCTGCGACAAAGACCTCGGGGTGCTCAGCGACCGAAAGGTCTTTTTGCACGCGAATACGCCCTTGGCGATCTCGTTGGAATCCGTCTTGGTTGCCGATTTCGGACGCTTGCACCCCCGCGGCCCACAGCACGGTCGCGGCGTTAATGCGGTCGCCCGACACATCGACTCCGTTTTCGTCGATTCGTGTCACCCGACTATCCGTCCAAGTTTGCACACCTAGTGACTCCAAATCACGCATCGCTCGGCTGGACAATTTTTCCGAGAACATCGGCAGGATTCGCGGTCCTGCTTCGATCAAGATGATTCGTGCGAGCTTGGAGTCGACGTTGCGGAAATCACGAGCGAGCGTGAAGCGACTCATTTCACCGATCGCTCCAGCCAACTCGACTCCCGTCGGCCCGGCTCCCACCACAACAAACGTCAATTGTTTACGGCGTTCGTCAAGATCCTTGGTCAATTCCGCCTTTTCAAAAGCTTCCAAAACGCGGCGGCGAATCTCGGTCGCCTGCTCGAGCGTCTTTAGCCCTGGCGCGTTCGCTTCCCATTCGTTATGCCCAAAATAGCTATGTTGAGCTCCACACGCGACCAGCAAATAATCGTAGCTAACCTTGCCAAACGTCGCGTTAACGGTCCGCTCATCCAATTGGATCGAATCGACTCGGCCACACACCACACGAACATTGGTTTCTTTGGACAGGATGCTTCGTAGCGGGGCGGCGATATCCGCAGGACTCAATCCTGCCATCGCCACCTGATACAGCAACGGCTGAAACAAATGATGGTTGCGACGGTCGATCAGAGTGACCGACACCCGTTTGTCTCGGCCTAAAGCCTTGGCCGCATTCAAACCGGCAAATCCGCCTCCGATGATCACCACATGCTTCAACGATTCATTCATCCCATTTTCCAACGTTTCTATTCGGATCTCGACTCCTTCATGATACGGACGATCACCGCAGCGGGGAGGGGCGATTCAGAGAGCGGCGGGCGGCTGATCCCACCGTCATCCCGTCTTCGGTCGCTAATGGGAGATCATGGACCGTTGGTGGGAGTATGAGACACAATCATGCAATTCTCCCCCTCTCGGAGATATCACCGAGCAAAGGCAACGCGAAACACGGTTCCAGGATCCAGACTACGCGTGAGCGTGGCTGAATGAGGGCGGATCGCTGGCGGGAAAGCTCTCGTCGCTTGCTTCGTCGATCATCTCTTCCTCGTGGGCGTGAACCGTGTCCTCGCGATTCGGCACTTCGTCGCCACGTCGTTGTTGCCACTGTACCGCCAACTCGGCAGCCTCGGCCGTCTTTTTTAGCAAGTCAGGATAACGCTCGGGTTGCGGTTGATTGGCAAACGCCTCGGACTGGCGTGCATATTCCGCCGCGTCCTCTTCGCACACCGCGATCGCATTGGCACAGCGTTTGAGGTCCTCGCAGAGAATTTGCCACTGGGATTTCACAAATGGATCATTCATCGTTGCACCTTCGGGTTGCTTTTCGTGTCAAAAGTCGACCATCGAAGTCATTCAAAACAGAAAGAGTGCAAGTTTGATGCCGCAGACGGCAGTGAAAGTGATCGCAAGTTGATTACCGCCCGCGACGCCGGAACCCCGCTATCGCGGCAGTCCGGCCTACGACAACGACTTGTCTACAAACTGACGCAAACGGATTTGGTTTGCAGATAATTCTCTAACACCGCGTGTCCCATCTCGCGGCCCCATCCCGATTGTTTGTAGCCGCCAAATGGCAACGCGGCATCAAAAACGCTGTAACAATTGATCCACACCGAACCGGCTTTGACCGCTTTGGCAAACCGATGCGCCTTGGAAATGTCACGCGTCCAAATGCCTGCTGCTAATCCATAAGCGGTGTTATTGGCTTGTCCGACAAGCTCGGCCTCATCGCCAAACGGCATCGCCGCCACGACGGGCCCAAAAATCTCTTCACGGACCACCGACATATCCTCCGATGCATTTTTCAGCACAGTCGGTTGCACAAAGTAGCCGGGGCGATCCAGTGCCGAGCCGCCCGCGGCCGCTTCGGCTCCTTCGGACACGCCGGCCTTTAGATAGCCGGTGACACGATCAAATTGTTCACGCGAAACCAGCGGCCCCATTTGAGTCGAGGCATCAAAGCCACTACCAACTTTCAAATTCTTGGCAATCTCGCTGACGCCGGCGACCACTTCGTCATAAACCCCTTTCTGCACAAACAATCTCGATCCGGCACTGCAAACCTCGCCTTGATTAAAGAAGATTGCATCCGCCGCACCTGCGATTGCCGAATCAAGATCGGCATCGTCATAGATCACATTGGGACTCTTACCACCGAGTTCAAGACTCACTCGTTTCAAATTGCCGGTGGCCGCGTTGATGATCAACTTGCCGACCTCGGTGGACCCTGTGAACGCGACTTTGTCGATTTGATCGTGCGATGCGATCGCCGCTCCGGCCGTTTCCCCAAAGCCAGTGATGATATTGACGACGCCGTCGGGCACTCCCGCTTGGAGGATCAATTCGCCCAAACGCAGCGCCGACAACGGTGTCTGCTCAGCAGGCTTCAGAATTACGGTGCAACCGGTCGTCAGCGCGGGAGCCAATTTCCAGGCCGCCATTAACAACGGGAAGTTCCAAGGAATAATCTGGCCGACCACGCCAACCGGTTCTCGTAGCGTGAACGCGTGAAACTCGGACTCGGGGGCGTACGGCAATTGGATCGGGATCGTGTTTCCTTCAATTTTGGTGGCCCAACCGGCCATGTAGCGAAACATATCCGCAGCCAACGCAACGTCCGCCGCTTTGGCCACCGCGAACGGTTTGCCGTTGTCAAGCGTTTCAATCTGAGCCAACTCGTCGGCGTGCTCTTCGATCAGTTCGCCGATTCGCCAAATCAAACGCGAACGCTCGGACCCGCCCATCTTGGACCACGGACCTTGGTCGAACGCTTTCCTAGCGGCGGCAACAGCCAATTCAACATCCGCCGCATCGCCTTCGGCAACTCCCGCGATCACTTGATCGCTGGCCGGGTCGAAAACCTCGAACGTCTTGCCGCTTTTGGCGTCGACCCATTTGCCACCAATCAACATTTTCTTGGGCGAACTCAAGAACGGCTGTAGTGACTCGGGGACGGGAGAATTTGTTGCAACAGACATCGGACACTCCTTCAAGTTTTTGTATCGAACAGCGGGCTCGGGATTCAAACACAACTCTACTTCTATTCAATGCCAAGCAGGTGGGTCTGACAAGTGTTTTCACCCCGCTCTCACTTCTCGCTTCCCTGCCGGAAATCCGCGGTTGCTCGTGCTGCGGCCTACAAAACCACGGTCCGGCGGCTACGATTCGCCCTTGTCCTTGTTTGCTCTCCGCTTGGCTTCCAACAAACGCTCGGTATAGCTGGGCCCGGCCGATTCGGGTGTGGGTTCGGCGATCGGTTTTGTTTCGCTGCGAGGGCCGCTAATTGACGACGTGTCGACGGGAGTCCCCTCCATTTCCGTTGGCTCGAACCGCACACTTGCTCGACGCCGCTCGAGGGAATCGCCGAGCGACTCTTTGCTTTTCTGCAGTGCATCGAGTCGGGCGGTCACGTTGGCATCGCGATCTTGGTTTTGCCCTCGCATGCGGTCGATGGTTCGGCCGATCCAATCCAGATTGATCGCCACTCGGCGAACGAAGACATCACCGAGAAACAAGCCGCAACTCGCCAACACGAACCAGGGCCACACATCACGAAAACTTCGGGCCAGTGCCAAACCGCCACGAAACGCGTTGGTATCGACCAGCGACTCACTGAGTTGATTCTCTAGCGGCGGCGTCACTTCGCCTGGCTCGCCGCCACGCGGTTTCAATGCAGCAAGCGATTCCATCAGCGCTCGATTGGTTTCTCGCACGCGAAATTCGTCGCTATAGGGCACCGTCACACCGGTTGTCAGCGGCGAGGCTCCTGGTCCTGGGATCACATTGACAAAATAGCTGCCGGTTTCGTCCGCCGGAAATGATCCGACGTAACGACCGGGCGCGGTTTGTCGCATTCGCAGCGGAACGGGTTTCAAACTCGGATCAAGTGCCGAAGCGTTCATATCGAGAAAGTTCAAAAACGAATCGTCTTGATCCAACGCGTTGACCACCACTTGGACCTCGCCATCACGGACCTGCGTCGCGATGGAAAACTTTCCGGTGTCTCCGGTCGGCCGCATCAACCAGCGGACCAATTGTGCATAAAACTTGTCATAACCTGCCCACTCGGTCCAATCCGCCGACCAACGTGCTCCGGCGTCGGTCGTCAACACCGCCGTCCGCCCCAATCCGTAGGTCCATACCGCCAACACCGTTGCATTCTCGGGTGAATCCGGTTTTGGCGATTGGATCAAGACTTGCGCCAACGGGCTGTCCTTGGTCTGCGTCAAGACAAAACCATTGATATTTGGCAGCACACGATCGACTCCCTCTAGCATCGCATGCGGGAAAATGACTTGCGGGTTTGCCCCTCCCGGCGGCTCGTAAACGAGCGGCCGCGACACTCGACGCGCTTCACGTTGAAAGATTCGCGGCAATGCTTTTCCGCTGGCGGCTTGATAGTACTTGCCTCCGGTGTCTTGCGCGATCTTTCGCAACCGAGCACTTTCGGTCAAACCATGCGACGCAACTGCCACGGTGCTGATCGTGATGTTGTTGGATTTAAACGAGTTGATCGTGCCCGGTGAGGGATCGCTCGGGTCGCCGTCGCTGATGATGATACAGTGCTTGTTCGACGCCGGCGTGCGAGTTAACCCGGCAACGGCCATTCGCATTGCGGGATCAAATTGAGGCATATCGCCTGGGGTCATTCGTCCGATCGCGGTCAACATCGCCTTGCGGTTCGGGCCGACTTCGAGCAATCCGTTGCGACCGCCCCACAGCCACGCGTCACCGGAAACGGTCCAGTGCAAAACGCCGGCATAATCGGCGGGGCCAAGCTGTTCCACGGCGGCCCGCGCGATCACTTTTTGCCAATGGTTGCCTTCGGCCATCTCGCTGGCGTGCATGATGCACGCCAACGCACCGACCGCTTGGATCTTGGTATTTTTGATTTTGAAATCGACCGGCATTGCCTTTTCCAGCTCGGTCCCCGACCATCCGCCGGCTCCGAAGGCTTCGGGACCACCGATCATCAGCAACCCGGCACCAAGCTGCTGGGTGTTGCGGACGAGCATATCGATTTGTTCGTCGGTGAAGGACGAAATCTGTTCGCTGCTATCCCCCGATGCGCGCGGCACCCCCGCCAAGATCACCGCGTCGTACGCCTGCAACTCTGCCAACGAACCAAACAATTCGTCACTCGGTTGCTGGACCACTTCGATATTTGCATCTCGCAACGCGTCGGTCATCAAATCGAAATCGCCGAGATGCGATCTGTCTTCGATCAACAACACGCGTCCTTTACCACGAACGTACGTGTACGCGGTCGCACTGTTGTTTTGGCGGATACCGTCATCGTCAGCCGCGTCGGGAACAAATTCAGCTTCGTAGGTGTAGCCTGCTGGTTGTTCGATTTGATGGCGAAGCGGGAAGACGTTTTTACCATCATCAAGTGTGACGGATTGTTCTAACAGCAACGACTCTTGGCCACCGACACGCTGTTTGACTCGCAGCTTTCCTGCGACTGGTTCGCCGGTTCCTGCCTCGGAATAATTGCTGACCACAATCCGCGCCTCGAACGGTTGCCCTTTGCGGATGTTGTCGGGCAAGTCGATCTTTTCGACCAACACTTCGCTCTTGGTATCGATGATCACCGGCACGACATCAATCCCAATGCCGGCTTGAGCCGCACGGGCCGCCAACTTGCGAGCTTGCCCAATGTTCTCGTTGCCGTCGGTAACAATTACGACGCGGCGTGAGGTGTCTTCGGGCATCGACGCTTGGGCCAAATTTAATGCCGATTCCAAATTCGTCGCATCGGTGCGGTCACGCAAACTTTCGAGTCGACGCAGCGGAGGAATATCGTCGTCAAACGGCGGGATCTCGATCGACGCGTCGCGTCCAAAGACGACGATCCCCGCACGGTCTTCGCGTGTTCCATCACGGTGGCGACGGACATTGCGGATCACGTAATCCAGCATCACTTGGCGTTTGACTCGCGGGATGCTTTCGCTCTGGTCCAACAAATACATTACCGTCACACGGTCGCTGACCCACACCAGCTGTACCCCCGCCAACGCCAACACGATGCCGGTCCAGACAACGGTGCGAAACAGCAAGGCAAAACCACGACGGAACCGCCCCAACGCCCCGAGCGACCGATATCCGTACCACCACAATAGCGGCAGAAACAGCAGCAACCACAAATAGCCGGGCTGGTCAAATCCGAGTCGCGTGGGCAGCATCATGAGCAGTTTATCAACCAAAAGTGTGGGATAGGCTTCCAGCGTTGGCATCCAAAGCAGCGCCGCCGCATCGTCACTTTACGCGATCACTTCCGGATCACGGTAATAAACCGAGGCAAAGATGACGGCGGCAATGCCCAATATACCAAATCCCAGGATGAATACCGAGATCGCGATACTGGGCATCCCCAACACATCCGTCTTGTCGGCCGGCGCCAAACAGACCGCCACTACGCTGATCACATTATTGACAAAGTGGGCCAACATCGCGGGAAACAGCGATCCGCTTTTCCACGACAAAAACCCCAAATAAACGCCCAGCGGAAAGACCGCGACAATATGGACAAAGTCCATATGGAAGGCAGCAAACAAAAACGAGGAAACCAAAATCCCCGCGACCGGGCCAAACGATTTGGCCAATCGTGTTTGCACATAACCGCGAAACAATAGCTCTTCACATAGCGCCGGAGTCGCGCCGATCAACAATGCGATTGGAATCAAAAAACCATTGTGACCATGAAAGCGAAACGCCTCGCTCATCACCTTCAAACTTTCGCTCTCTTCCATAAAGCCACCGACGACAAGCGACGAGATCAGTCCCACCAGCGGCGTGGCCAATGCGGCGGCGAACCAGACCCAAACGGGCCAGCGGCCGCGAACCAACGACAACCGTTTGCGTGTTTCCACAGGCGACAGCAACGCAGCCAACAACGAAGGCACGATCATCGCCAACTGAGGAATCAGAATGATCATCACGATCCCGATTCGCGACTTCATCACATCGCCCAACGCATTCGGGTCGGACACCAATTCAGGGTTAAAACCGCCGTGGACAATCAAAAATGCCAACACCGAGGTCAGCATGCTGACGAACAGAAACACGCCTAACGAAGCAGCCACCACGGCGATGGTGGTCCACCAACGGAAACGTTCGGGAGACAGGTCGATCGAACTGTGAGGCAGCGGCGAGAGCTCATCCACGGTGGCCCGAGTATGCGGTGTGTGCGGCGCCGCCGCATACGGGTTGGTCGACTCGTACGGTTGCGAGCCAAACGCAGGAGGGCCAAACGCAGGAGGGTAGGGTGGTAATTCAGGATTCGGCCTCGGATCGGCACCCGAGTCGTGGCTATGAGATTGATCGTCTTCAGGCGGACGAGGATCCATGGTGAAACATTCCTAGTGATCACACGCGAAAAACGGCAGCCATGGGAGACGTCATTGGCAGCCGAATTGCATGATAGGCTTTGGGCGAGCCCGTAGTGTACGCGAGAAACCGGTCGCCGGGAATTCACGACGATTTCAAGCTCGCAGCGGAAATTTTCGTGAACCGCCAAACGGTGATCATTACTGAGATCCCAAAACACGCCACTCCGCACGCCTTGCATCACTGCTTTGCCACGCACTGTGATACATGGCTCGCCAACCTCGTGTTTACAGAACCTCGGGTTTACACCCGAGAGTTTGATGCTGCCGCCGCAGCGAATCCCCCCGCGCGAAACACGATGCTCTGTGAAACGCAACGCCAAGAAACCTCTGGACGCGCCCGACCTACGATTCCAAAGCTGACCTACGGCTCCAAAGCGGTGCGGACCATCGCGATGACGGCGGACTCTGCGGTGCTGACTCGGCCATCGCCCGAGACAACGTTGGCAATCGCGACCAACAATGACTCGACGTGATGCGGTGCCGCTTGCGACATCGTTTGCACCGCGTGCTCGAATTCACACCAGCTGAGTTCGGCCTCGGGCACACGTGCTGTATCGGCGAATCGCAACTGTGACCATCCTCGCATGAACTCGTAATCCGCCATGCCGTCGTCGCCATCACAGACACTGAGCACCGACAAGATGATCCGCGAATATCCGGCAACCTCGGGTGGTGCCACGAACGCAGGTTCGTCTTGGGCTTGGCTCGGCTCGGTCGCTCGCGTGAGCATCCACAGCGATGCGTGACGTGTCCAGTCGCGATCATCCAGTTGACCACGGCACTGCTCCGCTGCCAAACGCAGTTTCTCGCGTTCTTTTGGCGACATCATCTCGGCTTCGCTGCAAAGCTGAGTCAACCATTCAGCCCGAGTCGCGATGTCGGCATCACAAATTGCCGCGAACCAAGCCGAATCACACTGTGACGTCGACTGCGTCGGCTCGAGACCGATCAACATCGGAATGGAGATCGCAAACGTTTCGGGTCGAATCAGCGACGACACGACGGCGACCGGTTGGACAAGTGTGGCGACCGCGGCGTCTCCCCCACTCACGTCGGATCCGATTGAAGGGGTTCCAATCGGATCGGACACCGACGGCGGCAAACTTGGTGTCGACGTTTCGAGCGCACCGTCATTGGCAGTGAAATCTCCAAACAGCAACTCCATCGCTGCGGCGGTCTTGGGGTCATGGTCTTCACGACGTCGTTTCGTGACCGATTCGCTGTAGATCGGTGTCGCATCGCCAAGCGGGTCGAGTGCAAACAAGCGTGATTCGATCGGCGGATGCGAGGCATACCAGCACGGTTTGTTGTGGTAATCGACAAACAACATCGGCGCAACGATCGTGGTTTGTGGATGTAGCAGTTGACCTCGTTGCGGATGTCCGATGATACGCCGTAGTGCATTTGCCATCGCGGCAGGGTTGCGAGTCTTCTGGACCGCTTCGGCATCCGCCAATGCTTCGCGAGATCGTGTGATCGCCCGCGTCAACATCGCAGCAGCAAAAGCCCCCGCCAATCCGAACGGCCAAATCACGATCCCGACCAACATCCACACGTAACCCCAGCAAGCTCCCTTTTCCCTGGACTCGCTGGTTTCGTGGCCGACGCGAAAAACCCACTCCGCAAACAGACGCACCGAATTGAGACCGTACAGGATCGCGGTCAATCGAGTACCAAGTCGAGTGTCACCCTGCGTCAAGTGACTGAACTCGTGCGCGATCACACCTTGCAATTCTTCCCGTGGCAAGTGCTTGATCGCCCCAGCGGTGACACACAGGATGCTGCTGTCGGCATCTAGCCCCGCTGCGAACACGTTAATTCCGGGTTCATGATCCAGTACGACCACGGTCGGTGGCGTCGTGCCAAATGCGATCGCCATCTCTTCGACCACGTTGACCAATTTTCGTTCGTCGCCAGCCCGAGGTTTATTGAGATGGCGTCCGCCCAGTGCCAAGCCGATTGCCCAGCCACCATCGTGGACGATCCGTCGGCGCTCGTAGAATGTCGCCGCCAAGATCCCAAGACTGCAAACTGAAATCCCAAACAGGGAGGTGTACCAAAACACGATCGCCGGATCGACACAGCGCGTGTCGGGCGTCGAGGGTTCCTCGAATGCGTGAACAAACCGCTTCAGGACCTCTTGAGTATTGCGACGCCGCCACGAATACCTTGAGTACGATTCGTTCACGTTTGATCGAAAGGCAGATCGGTGCGATGAATTAGCGGCGTCCGCAGCGGCAGCGTCTATGGTGGCGGCTACGTACACCACGGGGAACATCAATAAATATCCCACCGCAATGCCGGTCGCGACCGCGGTTAAGCCTTGCGCCAACAAGACCAACGCGTAGAACCGCGAACTGCTGCGACGCGCACGCGATTGTCGCGATAGAAAATCAAACATCCCCTCGCTCTCCCTTGGGCAACAGTAGCAACCGATTACGCACTAGCGAGTTCGAATTTGGGAACGTTTTGGATCTCGACTTGATCGTCGAATTCCAACAATTCCACATTCTCGGCAAAACCGATCGTTGACGAAAATGCAACCGTGGGAAACGTTTGTCGGCGAATGTTAAAGCGAGTCGCCAAATCGTTGTACAATTGGCGAGCGTACGAAATTCGGTTCTCGGTGCTGGTCAGCTCTTCGGTCAATTGAGCGATCGACTCGTTCGCCTTCAGCTCGGGATAAGCTTCGATCACCATCGACAAACGGCCCATCGCGCTTCCCAGGGCACCTTCGGATGCCGCCCACGACTTGACCGCACCAGAATCGGTGAGATGTTTTGTAGGCCGCTAAGTTTCGACGAAGCTTGTTGCCGAGCTTCAATCACCGCTTCGAGTGTTTCACGCTCATGCGTCAAGTAGGCTCGTGCGGCTTCGACCAACGAAGGAATCAAATCATAGCGGCGTTTCAGCTGAACTTCGATCTGGGCAAAGCTGTTCCGCGTTTCTTCGAACGAAGCCAGCAGGACGTTGTAAGTGCGGACGACGAAGATCCCGACGGCAAACAGCAAACCTGCGGCAAGGCCGATAACAACAGCATTGATCATAACAAGAACTCGTGACGTGATGACTTGAAGTGATGGGTGAGGCTTAACCACCAGAAAAGCGTTTTCCAGCGGCAACACCGAGCTCGACAATGTCTTTTTCTGTACGAGCCCGCTGTGAAAGCCTAGGTTCAAAGCCCGCTGGATTGGGTCACAAAGAGTTTTAAAAAGGTTGGCTCGATCCGCAAAAGAGTACCGATTCGAAGAGCTGGTTCGCTTACGCCGGTTATGCGGATGTGAGCCGGTGGAATGCAGGAAGGGCTTTTTCGTGCAATTAGACTTCATGTGATACGCTGCGAGCCTTCCCCGAAAATCTCGCTGAATGCTCGATTCGCGGCCCTCCCCACGCAAGCTGGGAGGGTGAAGTACGTGGTCTTCAATCACTTGCCGCTACGTGAATTGACCGTGTAGGAACCATTGTGGTTGGTCACCCGAGGTGATGTCGCGGTAGATCCACCACCATGTCCCGCCATCGGTTTCGACGCGGTAGTAGTCGCGGCGGACGGCGGGGCCGCTCCACCAGCGTGTCTCGATTCGTTCGGGCCCCCAATAACCAACCACCTGAGTCTCGCGGCCTCGCAAGCGAAACGATTCGGGAACCTGCGTGGACGTCTGAGGAATCACAGGTGCGATCGGTTGCGGCGGATCGAGAATCGTCAACGGACGTCGCATCGCGTCCTGGGGCGATGGCATGCGGTGACGCGATTGCGAACCGGACGAATGGCCAGACGGCTTTTTCGAGGCGACGTTGGCACGCGTCGAGCCCCGACGTGAACGGGAGCCCCGACGTGAATGGACCGGTTGACCAGTCATCGGAAGCGTTAGATGTGCATGTTCAGGCAGTGGATCGGCATTCAATTTGACCCGCAACACGGCGTCGCGTCCGAGCCGACCACTCAGTTTGTCGACAAAACGAGAAACCGCAGTCCCGCCCAGCGTGTGCGAATCAACCGGCCCATCACTCAGCAGCGACGCCTGCACACTGCGCAAAGGACCAGTCAGAGCCACCGACAAACTCAATCGAGTCACATCGTGTCGCAGCGATAAATTCTCGAACCGCATTGCCACCAGCGAACCGAGATGCTTGACATCTTGGCTGGGAGCAAACAAACCTATCTCGATTTGCTGCGAGGGCGGTTTTGAAAAATCGAGATGACAAAGCAAACGCAGGACGCCGAGTTTGCGTTTGCTCAATCCGGCTTTGGCTTGTCGTAAAAGCCCTTCCATGCGGTCAAGCAAGATCGGCAAGTCGCGGGTCGGATACTCCAATTCGTGCGAGAAAGCCAATTCATCGGGAGCAAGGTCGGCGACCAGCGGTTCGTCGATTTCACCAATCGCTTGACTGATCCGCCGAACCAGCGGCTTGCCGAGACGGGTTGCCAAACCGCCGCGTGGCAAACGCAATAATTGATCGACACGCTCGACACCAAGCCGATGCAGCGTCATCGTCGTCTCGCGAGCCAAACGTAGTGATTCGATCGGAAAGGATGCAATCGCAGCAGTCGGTTCGTCCGTGCTTTGGGCATCGTATTGCCCAAAATGAGCAATCGCCCAGGCGGCTGCCAAGTTCGGTGCGATCGCAATCCGAGCATGCAGCGGGACGTCGAAGTGAGCGGCCAACAAATGTTGAATGGCGTCGATCAGCCCCTGCTCGTCACCAAACAAATGCTCGACTCCGGTGATATCACACAATAACGATTCGGGTTGATGACGTGGAAAGCCAGCCCAAGGTTGATCGTCGAGTGATTCGATCGCGACGCGGGGTGTGATCGCTTGTTGAATTTGGTAGCTGAGCTGTTTGAGCATTTCCCGATCCATAAACGGATCGTGGGGGCGAATGTCAGCAGCGACCGAATCGGGCGAAGCCTTGCCGTGGTGAGATTCGCGGCACTGCAATAGCGGTGTGGTCTCGACCAACGGCATTGCGATGCGGACACCTAACATCGATGCGCGAGGGCAACAGGCGACGACGATGCGTCCACGACGAGGATCGTCGGCCCATAGCAGCGTGGGAGGATTCGTTTTGATCGCGGAGCGATCAACGACATTGGGCGTTTTGATCGTGGAGTGATCGGCGACGTTGGGCTTAACCGGCTCGGTGTTGACGGCTTCGCGAAGCCGCACGCTTTGGATGGGCCAGTTGGGAAGCCAGATGCACAGCAGCCGTTTCATGTCTTGTCTCTTGCGGTACTGCCACTTCGTGTGGAGCCGTGACTTCGATTAGCCTCGCCTGGTCATCGATTTGAATCCAGACGCTTTTTCCCAGCGGACCGCCACGCGCCCGATCCAGCGTGACTTGCAGTGGCGTGCTGTGATTGAGAATTTCAGGATCCTGCCACGACCGACCGGTTCCCTTTTTAACATGCAAGCGAACTTCGGCGAAACTCGGTTTTCCACGTTCTCGCAGCGGACGAACAAAAAAGCCGGGCGTGCGTCCTTGTTCGGCCGCCAATTGAAAACGCCGAGCATCACGATCGTCCAGCCGCGTCTCGATCGTTGCCCACACCGCTGCGACCGCTTCGCAACGCAGCGATTGGTCAATGGCCCAAACCGTATCGGCAGCACTGCGGGGTTGCACCAGGATCATGCGGGCCGCAGGAATGCCCAACGCGATTGCCGCCGGTGGATAAAAGGTTTTACGTGAATCGATGATCACAATCGGGCTGCTCGAATCCCCCGCGTGCTGGTCGTGAGCACGCAGCGAATTGGCGGCCACGATCATCGACAACGCCGCCGCACCGCAACCTTCGGCATCGGCGATCCATTC
>NZ_ANOG01000109.1 GCF_000346295.1 Rhodopirellula maiorica SM1
GAGTTCGATTGGTAGCTTCCAATTGCTCGCTCCGGCTGGGCAAGCCGGACGGAAGCGAAGACGCATCAAGCCACCCAGCCACGAAGTGGCGATAGGTTGTAGCCATGGGCGTGAGCCCATGGAACGAAGGATCATTCCCGCACCATGAGTCCCGAAGGGACGGCAGGAGATTCCACGTCGGGGTGTCCCGTCGCCCCTTCAGGGCTTCGCGATCATGTTTGCATTCGCAACCACGGGGTTGCACCCGTGGCTACAGCATGTCGTCCCGTCGGGACTGACTTTGGCAAGATCCACTACGAGAGCGGTTAATTGGCGCCGCGGCGGTCGGGGCGGTAGCCGGTGCTCTTGCGGTCGCGGCGTTTCTTTTTGCTGCCCTTCTTCTGTTCCCCACTGGCCGTCGCACCCGATTTTGTACCCGGCTTGGCAATCGTGTGCACGTACTCGCCCCGGAACCGTTTGTTGGCGTCACTACGTCGCGCTCGGATCGCTTCTTGAGGCGGCTTTGAGGGGATCAATCCATCGCAACCGTCGCCAATCAAATCGGTCCGTCCGACTGACCGCAACGCCTCGCGGACTTCGAAATAATTCTCAGGCTTGAAGAACTGCATCAACGCCCGCTGCATCTTTCGCTCTTTCATCGCCTTGGCTATGTAGACCGGCTTCTTCGTGAACGGGTCCAATTCGGTGTAGTACATCGTCGTGGCAATATCCAGCGGCGCTGGGATAAAGTCTTGTACCGCATCCGGTTTGTAGCCGTTGCGTTTTAGAAACAATGCCAACTCGATCATCGCGCGAACATCGCTGCCGGGATGCGATGCAATAAAATATGGAACG
Organism: Rhodopirellula maiorica SM1; assembly: GCF_000346295.1. Classification (GTDB taxonomy): domain Bacteria; phylum Planctomycetota; class Planctomycetia; order Pirellulales; family Pirellulaceae; genus Novipirellula; species Novipirellula maiorica. The sequence continues at coordinate 835 of NZ_ANOG01000109.1, forward strand.
ATGAATTGCTTCTTGCCAACTCGCTGTGACTCTTCTTTGAAAATGTCCGTGAAATGTTCAAAGTCGTCGTTCTTTGGTTTCCGCATCTTGTTCAGCACGCCAGCGTCGACATGCTCTGGAGCCACCTTTAGCTTTCCGCCCACGTGATGTGCGGTCAATTCCTTCAAGTACTCCGGCGATGTGCGGGCCAAGTCCATGCGAATCCCGCTAGCGACCAACACCTTCTTGATACCGGGCAGGTTGCGTGATTCTCGCATCAGTTCGATCACTGGCGTGTGATCCACGCCCAGTAGTTTGCAAATCTTGGGATGCACGCACGATTGACGGCGACAAACCGCTTCGACCTCGGGGCGAGTGCACTTCATTTGGTACATGTTCGCCGTGGGGCCGCCGATGTCGCTGACCACCCCTTTGAATGATTTGTCCTTGGTCATCTTCGAGATTTCGCCAAGGATCGATTCTTTGCTACGCGATTGAATGATCCGGCCTTGGTGTGCCGTGATCGAACAGAACGTGCAGCCACCGAAACATCCTCGCATGATCGTGACCGAGTTCTTGATCATCTCGTACGCAGGAATCGGTTCCTTGTAACTCGGGTGAGGACGCCGGGTGTAGGGCAGCCCATACAGTTGGTCCATCGCGGCTTCGGAGATCGGCGGCTGCGGGATGGTACAGACCACCGTTTGCGTGCCGTGCTGCTGCGCCAATGGGCGTGCGTTGTACGGGTTGGTTTCGTTGTGGATGATGCGAGTCGCTTCGGCGAACGCCACCTTGTCGCTGGTGACCTCGTCAAAACTTGGCAATCGCAATGCGTCCTCGGGGACCGCATCGGACTCGGATGCGCCTAGCGTATAAGCCACCCCTAACATGTCGCGGAGCGCTTTGACGTCTTCGCCGGCATCCAGCCGCTTGGCCATTTCGACGATCGCGTTTTCGCCCATCCCAAAGGCAACCAAGTCGGCTTTGCTGTCCAGCAAGATCGATCGTTTGACCTTGTCGCTCCAGTAATCGTAGTGAGCCAAACGTCGCAGCGAGGCTTCGACGCCGCCGGCGATCACCGGCACACCCTTGTAGGCTTCACGGGCGCGTTGGCAATACGACAACGTTGCTCGGTCGGGACGTAACCCGATCTTGCCGCCCGGTGAATAGGCATCGTCGTTACGAACTTTCTTGTTCGCGGTGTAGTGGTTGATCATCGAGTCCATGTTTCCGGCACTGATGCCGAAGAACAATCGCGGACGGCCGAACGTTTTCCACGGCTCGCACGATCGCCAATCGGGTTGGCTGATGATGCCGACGCGAAAACCAGCCGCCTCGAGCGTGCGACCGAGAATCGCCATCGCAAAGCTGGGGTGATCGATATAGGCATCGCCGGTGACAAAGACGATGTCCAGTTCGTCCCAGCCCCGATCGCGAGCCTCTTTCATGCTCATCGGCAGCGGGCGAGCGGCCACCGGGCCCGTTGGGGCTCGGCCTCCGGCGGCCAAATTCGACAAATAGTCGCGAGCCATCGCGGGAGCGGGCGGAGTGCTGAGGGACGGATCAATAACCGGTAACTGCATCAAAACACTGATTGATTAGAGAACGAGGTTGTTTGTGAGCAACGCACTGGTTGGCGAGCGTGGCATTTTGTTTACGAGCACAGTGCGGCTGAGGGGGGGCCGGCGCTCAATGCCATCTACTTTGGCAACCACAGGAGATGCTCAAGTAGTGGGATTCGCCAGAATTCCCCTCTTTGCTGTTGAAACACTAGGAACTCTGGCGAGTCCCATTACGAAAGTAGATGGCATTGGGCCAGCACTGTCGATACGCGACGTCGCACTCATTGTAAGGCGAAACCCCCAATCCGATAGCGATAAACTGTGTCCGATTGGAGAGTCGCCGCATTCCTGCGCCAAGCAAAGGTCCTGGCGTTGGGGGGATTCGTTCCACTCGTTGTAAGTCAGGTTGTATCAATTAGGGCGAATGAGCATTGGGGGGGGATACGCTCATTGATTCGGTTCACCGAATAAATGTGTGAAAAAGAGGCAATGTGGTTAAAGCGGAAGCTAGCGTTTGCTTGACACGGTGGGGCACCGTGTAGACACCAGGCAACTGGCGTCTAAGACTCGTTTGTATTTTGAGTGTTCTGATGACCACTACCGAACCATCCATGCCGATTATCGATCGCGAGCAATTGATCCAGCGAATGATGGGAAGTGCAGAGATGGCAAAACGAATGCTTTGTCGATTTGTTGAGACGTCGCAGAACGAATGCGACCTGATCGAATCCACGGTTCGGATAGGGGACAAAAGTTCACTGGCGTCGCTGGCCCATCGACACAAGGGAACAGCCCAGACCATGGCGTCCGCTCGCGTGGCTCAAGTGGCCGCCGAGCTCGAAACGCGGGCTCACTGTGACGAAACCTCTGAATTACTTGCGATGGTGGACGAACTGCGTTCACTGCATTGCGAGGTCCGAGAGTTTCTGAGTGATGAGTTTTCGGTGAGCGTTCCTTCGGATCGTGGAGAACAGAAATGACCATGAAATTAGCTAGTAAGACGACGCATATCTTGATCGTCGACGATGATCCGATCGCGGCGGAGACGCTGCGGCATGCGCTGTCGTATTTTGGCTATTCGACTGCCGTGGCGTCCGATGGCGTCGAGGCGCTGCGATACGTTCGCACCGGCAAGTATCGAATGGTCATCTCGGACGTTGAGATGCCGCAAATGAATGGCATCGATTTGTGTCGCGAGATTCGCCGACGCAATTCGTGTGATTACACGTATGTCATTCTTTTGACCGGGCGCTGCGACACCGACAGCGTCGTTGAGGGGCTCGATGCCGGCGCCGACGACTATATCGCCAAACCGTTTAGCCCCAGCGAAATGCTGATGCGAATTCGTGCTGGCGAGCGTTTGCTCCAGCAAGAAAGTCGCGAATTGATGATTTTCGCGCTCGCCAAATTGGCCGACAGCCGCGACAACGAAACCGGCAGCCATCTGGAACGAATCCGCGAATATTGTCGATTGCTGTGTGTCGAGCTTTCGACATGGCCCAAATTTCAAGAAACGATCGACGGGATTTACATTCAATCGATCTACGAAACCAGTCCGCTGCATGACATCGGCAAGGTCGGTATCCCCGACCGCATTTTGCTGAAGCCTGGAAAGTTGACGCCCGAAGAATTTGCGATCATGACCCAGCATGCAAAGATCGGCGGCGATACGTTGCGGTCGGTCGTCGACGCGCACCCTGAATCGACCGTGTTACATATGGCGTATGAAATCGCGATGACGCATCATGAACGCTGGGACGGCACGGGCTATCCCAACGGGTTGGCGGGCGAGGCAATCCCACTGTGTGGACGGATCGTGGCCGTCGCGGATGTCTATGACGCATTGACCAGCGAACGCGTTTACAAGCCCGCGTTCTCCCATGACAAGGCCGTCAATGTGATCAAGGAAGGTTCCGGATCGCATTTTGATCCCGATATGGTCAAAGCGTTCTTAAAACTTGAAGACGAGTTTGCCCAGATCAAAGAAAATCTCAATGATGCTCTGGAAACCGAAGACTCCGAGTTTTTGCCGTTGGTCAGGACCCCGTCAACTCCATCATGGGCGTTACAGATTAACTAACCCGAACCACCCACATTGACGAGCCACCGAATCGGCTGATTACGCCAATTCGTGCCAGCCCGAACAACCCCACCGACCGATCAGATCCCAATAGTCGTTGTGCGTAGCAGAATCGCCACGCGTCAATTGATGGGGCTGAAATAATCAAGGACGATGGGGGCATCGAAGTGAAGAATCGGAATCTGCACGCGCGGCGAGAACAATTGCCAATACGGTGGTTGGCATTTCTATCAATGGTCGGATTGTTTGCGGTTCCCGCGAACGCCGCCGGGACGATTAGTAATGCATTGTCCGCACGCGAAGCAGGACGAGGCGGAACGAATCTCGGCTTTGGCGACAATGGTGTGGTGCTGCACGACAACGCAGCCGGAATGCTAGGTCTCGTCGGCGATTGTTGCTGTGACTCGTCGTACATCGATATCGGTGGCGCAGGACTGTTTACGGACTTGTCCTACTCTGACGACGACAATCCCACCACGGATGCGGCCGACAATCCGACCGGACTAGGCTATTTTATGATGGCCCGCCGCTGGAACGAAGACATCGTGCTGGGCTTCGGCGCGTTTGCTCCTGCTGGATTTGCATCGGACTACGATTTGCAAGGCCCCGCGACGCTGCTAGGCAATCACACCTACAAATCGTTTGGTGCGTTGGTCCGCATCTTGCCCGGGATCTCGGTTCGCATGACCGATCGCTGGACTGTCGGTGCCACCCTCGGCACGGCGGTTAGTCACGTCGAAATCGAGGGCCCGTATTACTTGAATTCCGGACTACTCCGCGGCACTCCGACGATGTTGGATATCCAGGCCACCGGCGCAGCCCTCTCTTGGTCGTGCGGATCGCAGTACGCTTTGACCGATCGCACCACGATCGGTGTGAACTACCAAAGCAAAAATGAATTCGAAGCCGATGGTAAAGCGGCCGTCGACATCACACCATTGGGACGTAGCTACTATGACGTCGAGTTTGGTTTGACGTGGGCTCAATCGGTCGGCATCGGAATCATGCACCAAGTCGATTCCTGTCAACGAATCGGATTGGATTTTGAATGGGAGGATTGGTCGAGTGCTTATGACAATGCCAACCTCGTCTTTACCAATCCCACCAACCCTGTCTTTCAAGCCGTGGCGGGACCAAAAATCGACGAGGTGTTTCCTTTGCAATGGAAAGACGCATTGATCGTCAGCGCCGGATACGAACGCGATCTCGATGATCGTCGAACCGTGCGGCTGGGATATCGTTATCAAGACAATCCGATTCCCGCAGCAACGACGTCCACGTATCTGCAAACGACGCTGCAGCATCACTTTTCAGCGGGCTATGGTTTTAAGCACAGCGGGTGGGAGATCGACACGGCGTATCAATTCGCGTTTGCACCTGACGTGCACACCGGGACCAGTACGTATCCCGGTGGTGATTTTTCCAATGCCACCGTCTCGACGCAAACGCACATGGTGTTTGTCAGTGCGATGCGTCGATTCTAAGCGGGCACGTTTATCGTTTGGTCATTTCCATGACGACGACGTTTTCGTTGACTTCGGCGACCACACGGATCTCTTCGACCGTGCTTTGCACGATCTTGTCGGCCAATTTCAGCATGTCGCCGCGGCTGCGATAAATGAGATGCCAATCCATGAACATTTCCATGTAGCCCACGTCACGGATTTCCGGTAGGAAGTTGGCGATCACCAATTTTCCACCGGGACGAACACAATCGAACAGATTGGACGTCAACCGCATCCCGGTCGAATCTGCGAGGTAGTCGTACAGCCCCGTGGTGTAAATCAAATCAAACGAACCGAGATCGAGATTTCCGGTCAGCATTTGGCGAATGTTGGCGGTCACCGGATCGATCCCGTAACGCCCATAGCGAGTTTTTATCTCTTCGAGACTCTCGGCATCGGCGTCCATGGCGACGAACCGGTTAAACCGATTACGACGGACGGCCACCGACAAACTGGCTTCGCGAAGATGTCCCGCTGCGACCGCCAATACCTCTTGACCGCTCTGTTGGCGAGCCATCTTGTCTAGTAATTCCGCAACGTAGCAGCGTCGTTCACGCACGCCGGCTGATGCCGGGGCTGCGGTGGTGTAGTTGAACACAGCCGAGCCCACACGGCTCGCTTCGGGGCGTTGCCAATCTTCTTCGCGTCCGTAGATGTAATCCATCATGACAGCGTCACCCGCGTAGCCACGTGGCTTATTGAATGCTCGCGATGTGAACGGGTCTTGATGAACCAATTGGCAAACAGGATGGGCTCGCCCTACTTTGATGAATTCGGCCCATTGGTCTTTGGACGATTCGTGGCGGATGTCACGTAGCTCGTGAAACAAGACGTCCACGGCGTCTTCGATCGCGTCGCTGTCCGATGAGGGCGACGCCAGCACCGAGTTGACATGATCCAATAAGGTTTTCAGATAAGCGACGCTGCTTTTCTGCGGAGACGATAACGTCTCACTTTTAACTTGAGTTGAGTTTGCCACGCCCGACGGCCGGACACGTCTACGAAAATCCTGTGACATCACGTTCATGATGCGTTTGCCCCTACGAAGAAATTGAGAATAGTCAGCGATCCGATGAAATGGGATGAACACTGCAAGTTCAAAACATAATCGTGTCGCCAACAGGTTGCGAGCAATATTCCATAGCTGAGGGAACTGTCAAGCTGATGCAAGGAGTTGTTCGTCTGTCGCGTTGAAAAGGGGCACGATCCGGTTGTAGCGTCCAGAGAAGCTGGTCTATACGGTAAAAAAACATCAGGTTCTCTCGGGTTTTCCTAGCAAACAACTCTATTGACTGACCCTCACAACCGTCACGACAAGCCGAGCGGGTAAGCGCAATCTTGCGCCTCCAATGCGCTTTGGTACGCTGCAGAGACCTGCTGCAGAAGGGGTCGGTGTCCCTGCGATTTATGCTGAAAAAAAATTGTATTTCAGCAGTAAAGGCGGCTTGAACTCGGATTGTGATCTAGGCTTCGGCAGGACGCGGCGCAAAGTACCCTCATTCGTTTCGCAAAACGTTTCATCGGAATTCGTTGTTATGGGGGGGCGTGGTTCCGCAACAGTGCCTAGGCACTGCTACTTAATAACCGTTTCGCTTGTACACGACGATCATGCCCTCCTTTTCAGGGCAACCGCTACAGAAGTTACCGTCGTCATGCTGGGCATCGCCTGGCTACGTCTCCATTGACATACGAAAATGATCACTGTTCCGATTCCTCTGCCCGAACTAAGCGATTATGCGGCGACCCAAGCCATTGAGGATCATGGATCCGTCAAGAGTTGTCGTGTGCAGTCGTATGCATTGGCCGAACGCTATTTGGCCGAGTGGATCGAGGCCAATGAAGCCACGGACGAACGGTTTGCGTCACTGCGTTTGGAGTGGCAAAACAATGTGCGTGAGCAACCGATTGGAAGTCTGAAACAGCATCAGTTTCACGATCATCCGCATCGCTTGACTCGCGTCATCGATGTGCCGCGGGGGCTTCCTCTGCGGCAACATCTCGCGGGGCGTCGGTTCGAGTTGCGTGAAACGCTACAAGCCGCGATCTCGTTAACGACATGTCTAGAAGACTGGCACCGCATGTCGCGTGTCCACGGTTGGCTTAGTCCGCAAAACGTGTTTTGTGACGCGAAAAATCAGGTGGAATTGCGTGACGTCTCGGTGTTGAACGTTCACGCTCAGCAAGACATTCTCGCCTTTCCGGTCGAGGATCTTGTGTTCATTTCACCTGAATCGAGTGGTTTGTTGTCGCGAAAGGTTTGTCCTGCATCGGATCTGTATTCGGTCGGCGCGATCCTATTTAGCATGATATCCGGGCGATCCCCGATCGAAGCGACCAATGCGAGCGACTACTTTGATTGCCAACTGTCTCTCGAGCCACCGCGGCTCCGCGAACTCGGATTGCGAGTGCCTGCGGCGGTCGATGATTTGGTCGCCCGCTTGTTGCGACGTGATCCTCGGGATCGCTACGAGACTGCGTCGGGGTTGCTTTACGATTTGCAATCGATCACCGAGCAACAAACATCCAACTCAACCCGGACGTTTGCGATTGGGACACATGATATTCGTCCCGAGTTGGCCGAAGCTTCTTTGGTCGGCCGCGACGAAGAACTGGAAACGATCCAGAAATCGATGATGGCGGTACAGGCGGGCCAATCTCAGTTACATGCGATTACCGGGGCGGAAATCGGCCATCGCCGAGCGTTTGCCGATGAAGTGCTGCTGCGTGCGAAAGCCGAAGGGCTGTTTGTGTTTCGCGGCGGGGCGAGCTCGTCGACAAACCCAAAGCCGCTACAGTCGCTTGATACGGTGTTATCGACGATCGAACTGCTCTGCCAAAAACAGCCCGAACTCGCTGCACGGCTTGCCGAAAGTACAAAAAATCATGCCGCCACCCTACGGGATTTGTGGCCGGCGCTAGCGCCGCTGTGGCCAGGTTCGGCGGACCATACCGGACCGGAGGCCTATGGCAGTCAGCGAGCGGCGATTGCATTGGCCGAAATGTTTGCTGCGCTCGCCAAAGAACCGGCGGGTGTGGTGCTGCTGTTTGATGATTTGGACGTTGCCGATGAACTCAGTCGTACCGTGATCCGCACGATCATGGACCAAGTGGCGTTGGCACCCGGACATCGTATGTTGTGTGTGGTCACTGGCGAATCAGCAGAATCGTTGAACATGGCGCCGGGCGGCGCCCCGATTCGGCTCGGCCGTCTTTCTTCCAAAGCGTTGGAACTGCACCTCGAATCGACGGCGGGGAAAATTTCGGAATCGATCAAATGCTCGATCGTCGATGTCGCCGATGGCAGTGTGACCATGGCATCGGCGTTATTGCGGCGGATGATTGATACCAAGGTCGTCACCTTTTCAGAAGAGGGTTGGGTTTCTAGCGGGCAATTGATTGAAGCATTGCGAGGCGACGAATCGTTTGCCGAATTGTTGGACCGGCAAGTCAACGCGCTGTCGCATCACGCCATGCGAATTCTGGCCTCCGCCGCCGTCATCGGCCAACAATTTCACTTGGACATGCTGACCGCCGTAACTGGAATTCCCTATGCGGAAGTGTTACAGGTGGTCAACGAATCGCTGGGACGACGGATCTTGTGGCGCGAGACGCGGGCTGGATGGTTTTGTTTCGCCAATGATCCGATCCATCAACAGCTTCGCAAACATCTCGATCCGGTCGAGCACCGCGGGATTCACAAGCAAACGGTGGCCTATCTGTGCCAGCACGACCCCGAAAATCTATATGATTTGGCATTTCACTATGATGCCGCAGGTGATGGCGAACTTGCCCTGACCACGTCGCTGCGAGCGGCACGGGCTGCGCGTCAACGATTTTCATTGTCGGTAGCGCAAGATCAACTCGAGATCGCCAAACGATGGTTCTCTAGCGACGATCGCGCAACGGGACTCGAGATTTTTGAGGGGCTCGGAACCATTCATCTGTTGGCCGGTCGCTACAACCAAGCGGCGGACCATTTGTACGAAGCGTTGGAGTTGGCCGACACCGCGATGGAACGGGCCAGGATTCAACAACAAATTGGCGAAGTGGCATTCAAACGCGGACGCTTCAACGAGGCCGCTGCGCAATATGAACAGGCGTTGGCGGTGATCGGGATCCGAGTTCCTGCAAACTTCTTTACGATGTTTTGCGGGCTGATCGCACAAATCTTTTTCCAAGTCATCCATAGCTATCTGCCGGTTCGCTGGATCGCTCGCAACAAGTCGTTGTCCGAAACTGACTGTTTGCGACTCGAATTGCTCAGCCGTCTTTCACGTGTCTACTGGTTTAGTCGTCACACGCTGTGGACTCTGGGAAATCACCTGCGTTCGCTAAACGAGGCCGAGCGATTTCAGCCCTCCGCGACTCTTGCGTCGTTCTACAGTGAACATGGTCCGGTGATGAGCTTGCTGAGATGGTTCGGGCGAGCGAACCGATACGCGGAGCGGTCGTTGGCGATTCGCACCTCGCTAAACGACGCATGGGGTCAAGGGCAATCGCACCACTATCATTCGGTGGTGATGTTGGCCGAATGTCGTTTCGACGATGCGATCGAGACGTCCAAACATGCAGTAGAGCTATTGCGGCAAACCGGCGATGTTTGGGAAATGAACATGGCTCGCTACCAATCCGCCAACGCGTTATATCGCATCGGGCGTTATGCCGAAGCGGCCGAAGTCGCGTCACAAATGTTCGAATCGGGCCGTCAAATCGGAGACCGACAAGCCACCGGAATCAGTTTGGATGTTTGGGCGAGAACGACACCGCAAACATTATCATTGTCACTTGTTTTGGAAGAGGCGGCGCGGTCGCGTCCCGATGCGCAGAGCCATGCGCAAACTCAGCTCGCATTTGCTGTGATGTTGTTGCATCACGATCGAGTCGATGAAGCAGTGGTGGTTTTGCAGGATGCGATCAAACGTTGCGAAAAAGCGGGACACCTCAACACGTACATCTGTCCCTGTTACGTATGGTTGGGCACAGCGATGCGTCGCCAGCTCGAATTGATTGATCGTCGCGATGGCCGCTGTTTTCGCAAACAGCTACGGCTGACACGTGCGGCGCTACATAAAGCCGCGACTTTAGCACGCGGATTCCCTGCGGATCTGGCTCAAGTTCGCCGTGAAATTGCCATCTTGCATTTGATTCGTGGCAACATGCGTCGCGCCGCGCATCAACTGCAATCCAGTTTGAAAGCCGCCAAGCGGTTGTCGCAAGTGGTCGAAGAACGCGACTCGCTACAGTTATTACAAAAGTTGTACGAACGCGAACCCGACTTTTTCGGTACTTTTCCGGAGTCGCTTTTGCTACGACTTGCTGAACTCAAACAACGCTATCCCTCCGGCAGCGACGAGGGGAAAGGGACCGGTCTGACATCAACGAATTTGTCGTTGGCCGATCGCTTCGTCACAGTCTTGAAATCGGGACGCCGGATCGCTCAAGCACTTTCGGCCGATTTGGTTTTCGCAGAAGCCAGCGAGTCGGCACGTCGTCTGTTACGCGGCCAGCACGTTGATGTGGTCACGATCCATCAAAATCTTAGCCAACTGGTTTTCAAACCTTGGCATGGCAAGGACTGCGAACCATCGTGTTTGCGCCGGACCGAGGCGAATGAAAAATTGATTCGCATGGCCGTGCAAACCAATCAAGCGGTTTGCTTGGATTACGATGCGAGTAATGTCGGCGGAGGCAGCGGTAGTGCAATTGCCGCCCCAATTGCGTTTCGTGGAGATCCGGTCGCCGTGATCTTGGTCTCTCACCTCGAATTAAAAGATTTGTTTGGCGCCGACGAGCGGCGAATTGCCGACTTTGTCACCACATTGGCCGGTGCTGCACTGGAAAATGCCGACGGGTTCCTGCGTTTGCAACAGATGAACGATACGCTCGAACAACGAGTGTTGGAACGAACCAAAGCCGCCGAAGATCGTGCGGGTCAGCTTTCCAATAGCAATGAACAACTTCGTGCCACCGAAGAACAGCTGCGACGTGCGATCGCGCAAGCCAACACGGCAAACGAAGCGAAGAGCCGGTTTTTGGCGACCATTAGCCACGAAATCCGTACGCCGCTCAATGGGATTCTTGGGATGACCCGGTTGGCTCGTGACGCATCGAGTGATCCACGGCAAACCGGATACCTCGAAACCGTCGAAGAGAGTGGTCAGTCGCTGCTAACGTTGATCAACGACTTGCTCGACTTTTCGAAACTTGAAGCCAATAAGATGGATCTCGAGCGAATCCCGATGGATCTGGAGTGTTTAGCCGGTGAGGTCAGCCGTTTGATGGCCGCGTCCGCTTGGCAAAAAGGAGTCGAGTTGGTGTGCGATGTCGACCCACATCTACCCAAAGCGATCCTGGGGGATCCCGCTCGTCTGCGTCAAATCATCATGAACTTGATCGGCAACGCGATCAAGTTTACCGAACAAGGCTACATTTCGCTGACCATCACGACGCTGCATGTGGATAGTGGCGAGGATCTGTTGTCGATCGAAGTGCAGGACAGCGGTATCGGAATCCCGGTAAACCAACAGGACAAAGTATTCGAATCGTTTTCGCAGGCTGATAGCAGCACCACGCGGCGATACGGAGGCACCGGACTCGGATTGGCCATTTGCCGTGAACTCGCCGAACGCATGCAAGGTACGATCGAATTGCGGAGCGTCGTGGGGGTCGGCAGCACATTCACCTTGTTGTTACCGTTGGAACTTGCCGACGAGCAACCGCTTTTGGACCCCTGCCCGGTGCTTGGCAATCCACGCGTGGCGATCATCGATCCGCTGGACGCATCGGCGCGGGCCAACGAGTCGGCGCTCGGATCGATCGGCGCGAATGTTCAATTGTGGCCGTGTCGATCGAAGTGTGGCCAATGGCAATTCGATGCGGATTTCTTTGACAATCAATGGGACTTGGTCATTTTTGGTTGCGATAAAATCGAGCACCTCGCCGATCAGTGTGCTGAATTGAATATCCCGTGTCTGTTCTTGCTGCCTGCCCATGCGACATTGGATGCCCAGCGCGGCGAGTGGTCGGCGGAACTGCGAAAACCCGTGCTGGCAAGTGATCTGCTGGCCAAATCCACTGGTCTGCTGCGGCGAGATCCTGAGTTCCGCTGGACCAATCCCGAGGAATCGGAATCGAGCACAAAGTCGCTCGCGACGGAACAGCGGGATTTGCCGAAACAGAGCGAAACCGATTCGATGCGGCGGAAACCCAAGGTACTTGACCAGCTAGCCGCATCCAGTTTGGACGAAGCTGCGAGTCAAAACGACGTGTCCCAGGAACAGAATACGGCGGAATCACCGACGCGTATCCTGGTCGCCGAAGACGGCGTGATCAATCAAGAAGTGATCATGGGGATACTCGAGATGCAAGGCTATGTTGTCGTCGTCGCCAGCGATGGGGTGGAAGCGGTCGAATTGGCACAACGAGAGGTTTTCGATATTTGCTTGATGGACGTCGACATGCCGCGATTGGACGGAATTGACGCGACCAAGCTGATTCGAGAGCAAGCCAGTCAGACGTGTCAAAATCTGCCCATTATCGCCATGACAGCCCACAGTGACGACCAGATTTGGGAGGCCTGCGAGGCGGCGGGGATGAACGGATACCTAGCCAAACCGATCCAACCCGAGACGCTGTTCGAAATCATCGAGCGTCACTGCGTCAAAGCGTCAAGCGGTGCCCAAACCACCGTTGAGTGATAGTCGTCCTGTCACCTCTGCGATTGTGTTAAACAATCTGCTGGGTTTGGCAAACGCTCGCCGAAATGGCTTGCTTGAAACCGTTGGCGTCCGAGTCGGCTGCGGACTAGGAGAACATCCCTATGCCGACAAATTCGATCCGACATCGGTGCGATAAGCACTCCAAGCCGGTAAAAAACCAGCAAACAGGGCCAACGCGATCACCAATGGCAATATCGCTATTTCATAGGTGCTGGTGGTAAAGAAGCTAACGCGTACTCCGGTTTGAGCTTCGATGTAACCGCTCGCACTCCAGATCGCAAAGTGGGCAAGGAACCAGCCGAGTAGTCCGCCCACCAGTGCGATGATCAAGCTTTCGGCCAGAATGATGACGGTCACGGTTTCGCGGCGCGCTCCCAACGCCCGCATCACGGCGATGTCGCGACGTCGATCATTCATCGAGTTGTAAATCGCAACCAAGACACCCACCGCTGCCACCACGCTCGTGATCAGCGTGATCGCCAGCAATGCTTTGAGTAGGGGACCGACGATCGCGGTCATCAACTTGGCGATCTCACCGACCGGAGCGGCGGCTTGCGAGCGTAGCCCTTCGTTGATCGTGTTCTGCATCCCAGGTGCGAACATCAGATTGCCGTTGCGAATCAGAATCGAAGTGACTTCGCGTTGCGGAATCGACAGCGGTTTGTGTTCGGGGTCACGCTGTTGCCAATCCGCAGGTTCCTCGATGATTTCGTCTCCCGTCAGCGGTTTGGCATGGTTGTCGAGCAAGTAGAAACCTTCGAGATTGACAAATGCCGCACGATCGTTCGGAGTCCCTGTGGGATCAAGAACACCAACGATTTTGAATCCTTGGCCGTGACCTTCGCCTTCGGGATCCCCGTGCGTGGGAAAGAATTCGTCACCTGCCTGTTTGCCCATTTCGGCGGCCACACGTGAACCCAGCACCGCTTCGAAGTAACTGTTTTCGCTGCTGAATTCCTGCAACGCGCGGCCGTCGGAGAATGAAAACGGTTCGTCGACATCGGGACCATGACGTAATTTCTCGAAAAAATCCGGGGTGGTGCCGACGACACGGAATTCGCCGAAGTAATCCCCCAGAGCCAGCGGAATTGCATAGCCGCCGGCCATGTATCCGGCATAGATTCCGTCACGTTCACCCAGTGCCGGATCGCCACCATATTCACGCACCATTTCGGCGCGTTCGGCTTGACCAAAGAATTCCATGTACTCGGTGAAAGGCAGGTTTTCGATCGGTTGGCTCAAGTAATAGACGCTGTTGAGCGTCAATTGTAACGCGCTGCCTTTGGGGCCGACGACCAAGTTGTAGCCGACCGATGCGTTGCGTGTGAACGCTTCGCTGATGATGCCAAAAATGGACAACACCAGCACCACTAACCCGACACCCAACGCTAGCGAAAGCGTCGTTAGAGCACTGGACAAGGAACGGTGGCAAAAATTACGCCAGGCAATTTGGATCAAGGACATGCGTCTGTGTTTCTTTCGGTGGATCTCGAGTGCGTGCGATGGACTAGCAACTTATTGGCAAGCGGCTACTGACTATTGACAAAAGCTCGATTGATCTCTTCGAGCTTGTCGATCCGATCAAAACGCTCGGCCACATGCATGCTGTGGGTGACCATCAACATTGCAATGTTTTCTGCGGTGCAAGAAGTGCGAATCAAATCCAACACGTTTTCGGCGCTGACGGGGTCCACATTCGCAGTCGGTTCGTCACACAGCAGCAGTCGTGGTTTGCCAGCCAATGAACGAGCGATCGCAACTCGCTGCTGCTGGCCAACACTCAATTGGCTTGGACGATAATGGGCGCGATCGGCGAGCCCGACACGGTCCAACAATTCTTTGGCGCGAGCCGAGTCGGTGTTGCCATGACCAAACGTCATCCCCAGCCGCACATTCTCGATTGCTGTAAACGCCGGCAACAGATTGAAGGTTTGAAAGACATACCCGATCGTCGAGGCTCGAAAACGATCACGCCCTTGTTCGCTAAGCCGCGTCAATTCGGTACCTGCGACACGAATGGAACCCGAATCGGGCGTCAACAAACCCGCGATCAGATGTAACAGCGTGGTTTTTCCGCCACCGCTCTCGCCGATCAAGGCGACTTGTTCGCCCGCAGCGATTTCAAATTGGGGGACATCCAGCACCGTCAATCGACCGCCCCCGGGTTGGTCAAAAGTTTTGCTCAGATCCGCGATCCGCAGCGTCATATCAGCGTTAGACATAGTTGCTTTGTTGAGGACGTGTCAGGCTTTGAGTTTCGTGTTCATTTATTCTGGGGCCCGTTTTCTCTGGAGCCCGTCTTGTGGGGCCCGTTTTCTGAGACCCGGCGGCGAGCGGGCGTTGTTCCGCACGGTAGGGGGTGCGGATTATTCACGCGAGGTGCGGTTCGGCCGGTAGCGGCAACAAAAGTCTTGACGACTTCCGCTGCTCGCCCCGTCGTCCTACTAGCCTCGTCGCATTGCCCGTTGCAATCCGCGGTCGCTATCTCGTTTTTTGAGGGCTTCACGTTTGTCGTGCAGTTTCTTTCCTTTGACCAATCCCATCACACATTTGGCGATGCCACGCGAATTGAAATAGACGCGCAGCGGGATCAGCGTCAGTCCCCGTTCGTGCGCCCGGCCCGCGAACTTGTCGTATTCACGGCGGTGAACGAGCAGTTTGCGTGGCCGGCGGGGATCATGGTTCCACATTCCCGCGTTCTTGTAATGAGCGATGTCGCTGCCGATCAACCAAAGTTCGTTGTCTTTGACGCGGATATAGGCTTCATCGAGTGACATTTTGCCATCCCGCATCGACTTCACTTCGCTGCCGATCAACATCAATCCACACTCCACCGAATCGAGGATCTCGTAGCGATGTTTCGCTTTGCGATTCTCGGTCACGATGGTCATCGATGGCTCGGATTTTTTACCCGCCGCCTTTTTTTTCGTTTTCTTGTTTTTTGCCATAACGAGGCGAATTGTACCGCCAAGCTGCGACTTAGCGCAGCCGGGCATCGATTATCCAGGGCACATAACGTTTTCCCGCAAAACGACGGAATTTTCAGCACCGCGATTGAGTTTACCTCGCGTGACCAATCGCCCGTCGTCTACTACAATGCGAACGATAACCCGATTTGGTTCATTCGTTCCACCGATCCCCCTACGTCCATGGCATTTCGCTTACCTGTCGTCTCTGACCCTGAAATTCCTGAAGGTGCCGAAGTCAGTGCATCGGGGCGGCTACCCCGCTGGCTGAAACGTCCGATCCCCCGCAGCAATTCCAACCACATGACGGCGGGATTGTTGGACGAATTGAAATTGGAAACGGTTTGTGACAATGCAAAATGTCCCAACCGGATGGAATGTTACAGCCAGCAAACCGCGACCTTTATGATTCTGGGTGCCGTTTGCACACGGCCCTGCGGATTTTGTGCCGTTCATCGCGGTCGACCACCGGAATTACCCGAATCGGATGAACCGGAGCGTTTGGCCGAAGCCGCCGCGCGGTTGGGACTGAAGCACGTCGTGATCACCAGTGTGACCCGCGACGATCTGCCCGATGGTGGGGCCGACCACTTCTACCGCTGTGTCGTGGCCGTGCGAGAACGTACCGGGGCGACGACCGAAGTGCTGACTCCGGACTTTGTTCACTGTAAACCGTCATTGGCTCGCGTGATCGAAGCTCGTCCGGACGTTTTCAACCACAACATGGAAACCGTCCCTCGGCTGTACCGCCGCATCCGTGGCCCCAAGAGCGATTACGCTTGGACGCTGCAAATGATGTTGGATGTCAAGAAATATGACTCCAGCGTTCGCACCAAGAGTGGTTTGATGTTGGGATTGGGCGAAGAACGAGCCGAGCTCATCGACGCATTGGCGGATCTTCGTGAGCACGACGTCGACTTTTTGACGCTCGGTCAATACCTGCAACCCGGCGAAAAGTATCTGCCGGTGGTCCGCTACGTTCCACCAGAAGAATTTGACGAGTTGGGCGAAATTGCTCGCGGCATGGGATTCAAGAAAGTCGCCAGCGGCCCGTTCGTTCGCAGTAGCTATCACGCCCGCGACATGGCCGAAACGGCCGTTTAACCGTAGCGAGCCTCGCCAACAGTTTCGGGAGGGGATCGCTTCGCTTTTGTTTAGCGGCACGGCGCGAGCCCAATGCCATCTACTTTGGCAACCAAAGGGGGATGCTCAAGTAGTGGGATTCGCCAGAATTCCCCTCTTTGCTGTTGAAACACCAGGAACTCGGGCGAGTCCCACTACGAAAATAGATGGCATTGGGCGCGGGGCCCGTCCGGTGGCAGAGAAAAAAACGTTCGGTTTAGACCGGGCGGCTTGCGCCGCACCGCTACCTAAAGCCTAGCCTACGACGTTTTGCATTCGGTCGACTGCAAGCTAGCCAGTGCATCGATGATCGGCACTTCGTACCGCTTGCGAGCTTCGAACAGACTGATGTTTTCGTAGCCACATTGCTGCAGCAGTTCCATCGCGGTTTCGTAACCGTCGGCGACGCGGTCGGGGTGATGCGCATCGGCACCAATCGTCACCGGAATGTTTCGCTGACGCATCTCCACCAACATCTCGGGACACGGATTCATCTGCGAGATGGTTTTGTTGACTCCGGATGTGTTCAGTTCCATCGCCACACCGGTCGCCGCGATGCGGTCCAGCGCTGCACGGATATCGTCCATGATCAGGTCCAAATCCCATGCGTCGGCGGTGACATTTTTGACCAGATCGGGGTGGGCGAGCGAATCAAATAGACCGGTTTCGGCGGATTGAGCGAGCAGCCGAAAATAGGTGCGTTGAAAATCCAACGGATCGTTGTTCCAGTATCGCTCGCGAAACTCGCCGATCTGTGGATGGACCGATCCGAGCACAAATTGGAAATCGGCCGAACGAAGCTGCTTTTCGACGTAAGCCTCATGTCCCTCGAAATAGTCGGCTTCCAAACCGAGTCGCACGTCGACGCGTCCTGCCCACTCATTCCGCGTGGCTTCCACCAGCGACACATACTCGTCGAATTGGTCCTCGCGCATGCGGACATGCGCCGAAAAGCCATCGGGCATCGGGTTGTGGCATGTCACGTTGATCCCTCGTAGGCCACGCTGCCAAGCGGCCTCGGCGTACTCCGTTGGCATCCCTTCGGCGTGCATGCATAACGGGGTGTGGGAGTGGGATTCAAATAAAATTCGCTCTGTCACGACTCGTCGATTTCCATTGTGGGTGTTCTCGGACGCCATTTTTAGGCAAACTTCATTTCAACCATACTGGCCGCGCCCCGAAAGTGACAAGGGCACCCGGTGGTCTGTCGATGTGCAAGTTTCCAATCGAGCCTTGCCGTTTCGTATTTCGGGTGACATCCACCACCTAAAAACCGAAATACAGGCCGACCACTCGCCGACAAATTGACGCACACGACGAAACCGAGTTCATGGATTTGCTGGACCCTCACTACGAAGACGACGCTTCCCCGCCGCTGCCGATGTTGGTCAGCGGGATTGCCGGCGTGCCTGGATACAATGCTTTCCATTACTTTCGGGACCGCTATGGCGATCAAGTGATCGGGGTTCGTCAATCCAACATGTGGCCGCTTTCAGGCGACGGCATCGTCGCCTGTGACGCCGAAGACTCCGACAGTGTGGCACGGTTATGGGACCAATATCGTTTCCGAAGTCTGCTGAATTTTGGTGGTTGTTGCCGGTTAAAATCATGTGAATTAAATGTCGACATGGCTCATCGCGTGAATGTCGTCGGTGCCGAAAACATGATTAACCAAGCCGTCCGGCACGATGCCCGTGTGATCCATTTGTCGGTCGACTTGGTGTTCGCCGGCCGCGACGGCGGAAGTTACGACGAACAAGATGCCACCGATCCGGTGACCGTGTACGGCGTAAAAATGGTCGAAGCCGAGAACGTCGTGCTTTCGCAATGTGACAATGCATGCGTGCTACGCATCTCGTTACCGATGGGGATCAGTTTCAATGAGCACGCGGGTGCAATCGACTGGATCGCATCGCGGTTCAAACAAAATAAACCAGCGACGCTATTCACCGACGAAGTGCGGACACCTACATATACAGACTGCATGAACGATTTGTTTGCGACGCTGTTGGATAAACCACTCACGGGGCTGTACCACGCCGGTGGGCCACGGCGTTTGACGTTGTATCAAATTGGCCAGATTGTCAATCGCGTTGGCGGATACGATCCAGATCTTCTGCACAAATCGTTGCGACATGAGGCTGGGCCGATGCCGCCCCGCGCCGGCGATGTGACGATGGATTCGTCCAAGCTGCAGCAGGACCTTGGTTATAACCCGTTTGATCCGTGGCCGCTTAGCGATCAGTGGTTGCCCGACCACGATCGGTGGCATTACGAACGTGAAGACGGTTTCTCGGGTTCGGAAGAGAAGATCAAAACGCTGCTCTATCAAAACCCCGCCAAGCCTGGACTCGTGCCGCCCAGCCGAAACGAAGTCTGGGGCGCCAGCCGATTTGCGTAGCGCAAATGTGGGATAGGCTTCCAGCCTGTCATCAAGTGTGGGATAGGCTTCTAGCCTGTCATCAAGAAAGCAGCACTGGATTCAGATTTGGTCGAGAAGGCTCTGACAGGCTGGAAGCCTATCCCACACTAAGAAAGCCTAATCCTTCGCGGCGTCTTTGTCGCGGGCAATCCACATGCTGCAGTGGGCGTGATGCAGGACAAATCGCGACACGCTGCCCAATATCATGCGGCTGATTCGGCTGCGGTGCGAATCACCGATCACAATCAAGTCGCTCTTCTCTTCTTCGAGTCGTTCGATGATCGCGTTGCCGACGTGGTCCGTATCCACCACGTCACACGAGATTTGATCCGTCGACAATTGCGAGTGTTCGCTGACCAACCGTTCGCGTCCTGATTGCAAATAACGCATCGCTGCGACCCGTTGCTCGCTTCGGTATTGAACGATGTTGGGCATCAAATCAGGGCTAAAACCTTGAAATACTGGCACCACACCGAGCAGACTGATCGCCGCAGTGGTGTCCCAGTCGAGTTTTGTGAACTCGCAGATCGCCTCTGCTGATCCTTCGCAATCATTGTATCCGATCGTGATTTTCATCGGATCTTCTTGCGAACATTGATGCAGCGGTTTTCGTGCGACGATCACATTGCACATCGCATGCGTGGCCACATAGTCGCTGACGCTGCCCAAAAGCATTCGGCCGATTCCCGAATGTCCCGTCGCTCCCATGACGATAAAGTCGCTCTCGGTTTGCTCGGCAAATTCGACGATGCTGTGGCCGATATCACCATGCAGGAATTTTCGCGAAACGGTGTCCGCGTAATCGCTCAAGGCGTCTTCGGATCTCACCAGATATTGGTTCGCTTCGGATTCTTGGTGTTCGCGAAAATCACGCAGCAGCGGATCGGTCCGATCGCCATTGTGCAGCGGCACGAAAACGTTCGTCACAATCTCAACGTGGATCGGCCGCGGCAATGGAATCCGCTTCAAAAACTCGATCGCATCGTCCGCTTGTTGCGAACCATCCGTCGCCAGGATGACTTTGGTCATAGGGGATCGTTCCTTTCCTTGTCGTATCGTCGCCTACAGTTCCAAGAACAAACGAGAGGGATCTTCAATGATCTCTTTGATTGTTTTCAGGAAGCCCACGGCTTCGCGTCCATCGACAATCCGGTGATCATAGGTCAACGCCACATACATCATCGGACGAATGACGACGTTGCCATCGATTGCGACGGGGCGTTCTTGGATCGAGTGCAGTCCTAGGATGCCGCTTTGCGGTGGGTTCACGATCGGAGTGCTCAGTAGCGATCCATAGACTCCTCCGTTGCTGATCGTAAAGGTCCCGCCAATCAAATCAGATGGTTGCAATCGGTTTTCGCCCGCTTGGCGAGCAAATTCGGAAATCCCTGCCTCGACATCGGCAAACGACATCCGCTCGACGTTTCGCAGAATCGGAACGACCAGTCCTTTACCGCCTCCGATTGCGACTCCGATATCGTGGTAGTGGCGATAGACAATGTTGTCATCACGGATTTCCGCGTTCACCAGCGGATAGCGACGCAGTGCTTCGACCGACGCTTTGGCAAAGAACGACATGAACCCGAGTTTCACGCCGTGACGCTCTGCGAATGCGTCCTTGTATTTCTTGCGGATCGCCATCACCGGCTGCATGTCGATTTCGTTGAACGTCGTCAACAACGCCGCGGTTTGCTGAGCCTCGACTAAGCGAGCCGCGATCGTGCGACGCAGCATGCTCAGCGGTTTGACCTCTTCGCTGCGATTGGGGGCCGATTCGGCCACCAACGATGTGGACGCCGTCGGACGAGCTGCGGGGGTGGGAACACTCGCCGCGGGCTTGGGGGCGGCGGGGGCCGCCGGGGCATTGCCGCGGTTGCGAACGAATGCCAACACGTCTTCTTTTAACAGTCGGCCACCCGGTCCCGTGGCAGGCACCTGGCTTTGCGACAAACCATGCTCTTCGAGCAACCGTTTTGCGGCGGGCATGATGAACGAAGCCGATGTACTGGCCGCGGTCGCCGTTGATCCGCCACCCGCGGTAGCCTGGCTTGATGCCGATTGGCCACCCGAGGCTGAGGAGCTTGATCCGCCGCTCGCCGAAGATCCTGGTTCCGACGGGGGGGGGCCGTTTGAAGCGGGAGCGTCACTAAGGCGGATCGATGCGATTGTTTCGCCGACGGCGGCAAATTCTTCGGATGCTTTTTGAATATTCTCAAGAAATCCGGATCCCGGAGCGGGGATCTGAACCGACGCCTTTTCGGTTTCGATTTCGACGAGGTCTTCCCCGTCCTTGACCCAGTCTCCCTCTTGTTTAAGCCACTGACCAATTTGCACTTCGCTAATCGATTCACCAACGGTAGGGACGTCGACGTTAATAGATTCGCTCACGGTTCGTATCAGCTCGTAAGAAAGAGGGCAAAACGGACTAAACAAGTGGTTTGTTCGCGCAAAACGGACTTCTGCACGATGGCATCATCCTACCGCGTGTTTTCGATTGTGTCAGCGACGCAGCGGTTTCAAAAATGGGGTGTGCGACGAAACGACGTTAAAGCCTAGCGAATGTACCGAATGCAGTTCTTGGTTCGCGCAGGTAGCCGATGGTGGTACGAGTGCGTCCAAATTTACCACTGAGCGTGATGACGCGACCGCTTTCGGATCGATGACGGATAAGGCGGAAAATGGAATCGAAACGCGTGCGATTGCGGCACGTGCGGGGCGATTCCCTCCTAGTCAATTCAATCCGATCCGCCCTCTTATTCTCGCAACTCCTTTTAAAGTATCACTCGTTTGAGCAATGGAAGACTCTACCCGTGGCAATCCGATTCAAGTCGCCGTGGTAGTACTGCTACTTGCCGGTGGCGGCTGGTATTTCTTCAAAAACTATAACATTCAAGGGCTCGATGGCGTTCGCGTCTCGCCCAAGAACGAGTTGTGGGGG
Organism: Rhodopirellula maiorica SM1; assembly: GCF_000346295.1. Classification (GTDB taxonomy): domain Bacteria; phylum Planctomycetota; class Planctomycetia; order Pirellulales; family Pirellulaceae; genus Novipirellula; species Novipirellula maiorica. The sequence continues at coordinate 23,127 of NZ_ANOG01000109.1, forward strand.
GATGCCGAGCTGACGAGTTTTCCGGGTGAATCCGAATTCAGCGGCGATTCGACTCGATTTGTTGCCGGCATCGCTGCCGCATCCAGCCCGACGACGTCTGAAAATCCGTTCACGTCGACAGCCCGCACTGCGGTGGCCACGACCCCGGCCAGCGCATCGCCACGATCCTCGGCCCGTATCGCCAACCTGCGAATTGCATCATGGGCGCTCGATGGATTTGGGCCGACCAAGTTGGCTAACCCAATCGCTCGCCAAAACATTGTGCGGATTGTTCACCAGTTTGACATTGTCGCACTGCAGCAAATTGCCGCAATCGAACGTGACTTGATCCCTCGACTGATCGACGAAATCAACCAATCCGGCCGGCGATACGACTTTGTGCTCGGCCAATCCAACGGGCCGGCGGGGCGCCAGGAACAGTTGGCGTTTTTGTTCGACACCACGCGAGTTCGTGTCGATCGTAACCAAACTTACACAGTCGCCGACCCTCAGAATCAAATGGGCTACGATCCGCTGGTGGCTTGGTTTCAAGCCGCCCAGCCGCCGGTCGAAACGGCCTGGACCTTCTCGCTGGTCAATATTCGGGTCGATCTGGGGCAAGCTCCGGTCGAAGTCGCCTTGCTGCCTGGAATTCTAAAGAGTGTTCGTAACGACGGACGAGGCGAGGACGACGTCGTGCTGGCAGGGCTGTTCCAAGCGGATGATGCCTATTTAGTGCCGACGCTTGTCGGTGACAATGTCGTTGCGGCGGTGCGAAGCGTTCCCACCGATCTGTTTGGCCGCTACCAAACCAGCAACATCTTGATGGATACAACGTTTTGCAGTGAGTATCTCGGCCGCGGCGGTGCGCTCGACTTTTTGCGGGTCTACAACATGAGCCTTGCCGATGCCGAGGTCGTCACCAGCCATTTGCCGGTGTACGCCGAGTTCACTGCGATCGAAGGCGGTCGGCTGTAGCCGCACTCGCCATCTGCTTTGACGCCAAACGGGTGACGTTTGTAGCGGTGCGGCGCGGGGCCCGCCCGGTCTAAACCGAACGTTTTACTCGCCTCAACCGGACGGGCCCCGCGCCCAATGCCATCTACTTTGGCAACCATTGGGGGATGCTTAAGTAGTGGGATTCGCCAGAATTCCCATCTTTGTTGTTGAAACACCAGGAACTCTGGCGAGTCCCACTACGAAAGTAGATGACATTGGACACAGGCCGACCGCTCAATCGCGAACGTTTCCATCGCTGCACCACTAAAAAAATGCTTGCCCGCTGCTGGTCTGCGGCGCATCGCCACTCGAAGGATGGGCTCAGGTAAGAGAGTCTGGCCGCCTCGTTCGCATTCGCCGGGGTCAGCCTCTGCGGACGATAGTGAAACAGGCCGGGCCCTCTCGGCAGCCCTTTTGCTAAGGGGTTTCCAAGACGATGCTACCTCGGTCAGGCTGATTTCGTCCCCCGCGTGATTGCATTATGGTAATCACGAGATCATGACAACATTGCAGCCGGGCGGGATCGCTCCGCTGTTTTGCGACGATAACGAATTTATTGCGAGAGATTTTTAAAGTGAACGGATTGCAAATTGGACTACTCGTCATCGCTGTGTTGGCGATCCTGATCGTACTGTTGGCGGTCTTCTCGCCTCGCACGTTTGTCCGCGGTTTCATGCGTCCGATCCTAGAAATACTTTATCGCAAGCGTGTTGTGGGGCTCGAGAATCTGCCTCAAGACCGTGGCTATGTGATCGCCAGCAATCATGTGTCCTGGATCGATGGAATCCTGCTGCTGTGGATGCTGCCCAAAAACGTTCGCTTTGTCGTCGATGGCGCGAACTTCAACAGTCGAATCGCCGGCTACTTGGGCCGCGCGTTTGACACCATCCTGATGTACTCGGGCCCCAAGTCGATCGGCCGCGCGCTGAAGACAGCTCGCGAAGGGCTGTCCAATGGCGACGTGATCGGGATTTTTCCCGAAGGCACGATCACACGGACCGGGCAGCTACAAGCTTTCAAACCAGGGATCCAAAAGATTTTGAAGGGCACCAACGCCGCGATCATGCCGGTTTGGTTGGAGGGCATGTGGGGCAGCGTCTTCAGTTTCTCTGGCGGTAAGTTCTTCTTTAAATGGCCGACTCAATTTCGTCGTACGTTGACGCTCTACATCGGACCGCCACTCGAAGGAGACACGCCGCTGGAACAGGTGCGATCGCAAGTTCAATCGCTTGGGGCGCGGGCAACGATCGAACAACGTGACCAATTTCCCACGCTCGCACGTCGCGTGATCCGCGTGTGGCGAAAAAAAGGAAGCAAAATTCAATGTGCGGATTCGATGGGGACCGAGGTCACCGGTCGCGAGCTGTTGATTCGCGTGTTGGCGCTGCGCCGAGTCCTTCGCCGCGATGTGCTCGATCGCGACGAATCCACTGTCGCGATTTTGTTGCCCCCTAGCGTCGGCGGTGTTGCGACCAACATCGCGTTGACCATGGATCGTCGTGTCACGGCAAACTTGAACTACACCGTTTCCAGTACCGTGATGAACCACTGCATTCACGATGCCGGGATCAAGCATGTGCTGACCAGCGAAAAGTTTCTTAGCAAATTGGATTTGCAACTTGATGCCGATGTCGTGTTGCTCGAATCGCTCAAGGACAAAGTCACCAAATGGGACAAGGCCATTGCGTTCATCCAAGCCGTGTTGCTGCCCGCCGCCGTGCTTGACCGCGTTCTGGGGCTGCACAAGGTCGACAAAGATGACC
>NZ_ANOG01000110.1 GCF_000346295.1 Rhodopirellula maiorica SM1
GGGGAAAACAAAGTGGCTGCGAGCACGCAGAGCCAAGCTCAATCGGGCTGATGTTTTTATACCAGTGCGTGTTGGGAAAAAGGCTAGGTGCCATCATTTCGACTCGCGTTCGGCCGAGCGAGTCGATTCCGGTGTGGTTTAGCCGAGGCGAAATTGAGCGATTGCTTGAGCAATTAGTCGGAATTCATCGTTTGATGTTTCTGTTGATCTACGGAGCAGGGCTGCGACACAAGGAGTGTCGTCGGCTGAGGATCAAGGATGTTTGTTTCGACGAAGGGCATCTTGTTGTTCGCGATGAATCGGGAACAGACATTCAGACGGTGCAAAAACTGATGGGACATAAGGACATTGAAACGACGATGCGATATGTTCATATTCGCCCGAAGCTTGGAGAAACCGTTAAAAGCCCCGTGGATACATTGCCGGATTTCTAAGCCATTCGTCATCGTCAGACCACTGGGACCGACGGAAGCCGGGAAGAGGTGAAACTGCGGTAAGCGTCTGCACCTTCGGTTGCCTGGGGTGCACGCTCTAAGTCCGCCCCAGCGAAAGTAGAATCGGATTATTGGCGACCGGCACAGCTGTTGCAAGCGAATTCTCTGAGGATTTTCAAAGGAGACTAGAGAAGGGGAGGCACGACGCACAGGACGATTGGCAATGAAAAGAATCATGGAACAGGAGAGAAAGGCGACTTGTGGCTCTGTTTCCTTCGTTTCCTCCTGTTCCAATCGACCGCGCAACCATCGCTTGTGTGGGTAGTGGATATCGAATGATGTGAAGACGATCCGGGGAGACTGGACTTAGCGGTGGAGTGCGTTGGTAACTGCCAGTTGCGTCTAGACAGGCTGGACGGGAGCGACGACGTTGGGAAAATTTCACCATGCGGCAATTGATGCCGCAGGCTTGGTAGGAAAATGGAGGTAGGAAGATGATCCTTTTCGAAAGGGCGGGTGTGATGGTTGGTCGCTGCCGCGTTTCCATCGACATGTTGTTCATGGATGAGACCGGGATTTTGAATGATCTTTACCACGGTCTCCGGTCATCGATGAGCCGCCTTATTTCCTTACCTCCATCTTCCTACCAAATTTTCTCGTTTGCGCATTTCAGGCGTGCGGGTGGCGGCGGTGTTTGCTGTCGCCCCTTTCGGGGCTTTGATTCTTAGGGCGTTTCTGTAACCCACAGCTTACGCAGTGGGCTAGATGCTTTCGTCCCTACCGGGACTTGGTGATGCTGGGATGACGCTCGCGTGCTGCGACTGCTAACGAATACAGCGACGGCGAGAAGGGGGACAGATAGTTACGTGCAAGTAAGCCGGAGACAGGGCCCTCACCCGAGCAATCGCTAAAGGCTCTGCTCGACCTCTCCCCGCTGCGAGACTGCTGATTTAGTTAGCCGTTTTGG
>NZ_ANOG01000111.1 GCF_000346295.1 Rhodopirellula maiorica SM1
TACGGACCGCCGAAAGAACGGCGCGATGGGCAGGCTGTGCGGATGGCTCTCCTCCACACACACACTGCGATACCATGCGCGTCAATCACACCCGCGGCCACGGGCATCTTTACCAAGCGCCGTTCAAGAGCTTCGAAGTCGAAGATGACGCGCACTTTTTCACGCCGTCCGACTCTGCATCACTCGCGGACGCCCTTCTGGTTTTCAAGAGTGGATCGAAGAAACCTGCGAACGAAATGGCATCTGGTTCACAGTCCGACCACGAGGCCGACCAAGGAAGAAGCCAAAAACAGAAGCGGTCCAACCGTCACCACACTGACAAGACGCACATTTCCCCCCCCCTTCCCCTTTGACCTCGTTGACACCATTGTCAGGCTACGGCAGATGAACGCCGAATAAACCAAATCGTCTGAAATGAGGCGACCTCACTGGGGAACATGGCATTTGTAACCCGAACGGTTGGCCTTGATTAGTTGGAATCCTCCAATTGTTCAATCCATTGTTTGAGCACATCGATTGCCCTTTCGCTGACCCGATTGGTTGCAAGTGGTGGCATCTGGCGAACGTCTCGGTGGCCGGCACGAACCACCAATTCAGACAGATAGGGTTGGCCGGGGACGATTAGTCGCCCGTCGGGTGGTGTCATCTGACCTTGCTTCGGTTTGACACCCAACAGATGCATCTCACGCAATGGCGTGTCAGCACGCATGTCGATCTTCCCGGGTCCGATTCCGCCGGGCTGATGACACATGGCACAATTGACTTCTAACCACGCACGCGCCAAACGTGTTGCATCTTCTTGCAACGGCTCTCGTTCATCCCCATTGTTTCCGCCTCGATCGAAGTTGCCAAAGCCCCAGTCCGGAAACTTTTCTGTCGCTGGCACGTCCTCTGCCGCAACTGATTCCGTAAAGACGTTTAATCGGTCCAGCATCGCGATTTGATCCACTTGCGTGCCATAATAATTCATCGTGCGATTCATCTGGCGTGTCGTCAGCCCCAACGAAAATCCAGCCTGCTTGGTGTGACAAGCAAAACACTCGCTACGGCTAGGGAAATAGTAAGGCTGCGTGATCGCCCCCTCCGCGGTGGCAATCTCGAGCGGCATTTCCTTGGACCCTTCCAACAAATTCGCTTCACTGCAATCTTCGTTGTAGACGTAGGTGTAGGCCTGCCATCCGTCGGGTGAATGCACCATTAACCGCGTTTCAAGCCGTTGTGGTTCCGATCGGGACTCGCGGTCCTGATGCATCCAAAATGTCTTGATAAAGACCGTGCCGACTGGAAACTCCCAGTCCTCCTTGGAATGAAATTTCACGCTTGCCGCCTTCGGCAATGCCAAATAGCGGTCTTTCACCGAGTAGTCAGACCAAAACGGCACATTGACTTCGTACGGGATCACACCGGGTGCGGGAAGATGATCCGAGACTGATTCGAAGAGCCCCGTTTCCGAGAGTTTTTTTGGAAAGGATTGGGCGATCTGGTGGAGATCGACGGACTTCAGACGCAACCGATAGATTCCATCAAAGACACAAAGATACATTTCCTGCTGGGCGTCTTCTCCGAACGCCGCGATCTGCAAACCGGTATCCGCCACTTGTCGAGGGACCGGGACAGCGACATGATCTTCTGTGTCCTGCGTCGCGGGCAAGGCCCATACTTTGCCACTTAAGTAATCGGCATAAAGATAATGGCCGACGAAATCGGTGAGCTCGCTACCTCGGTAGACCATGCCGCCGGTAATCGATTGGCCATCGTGCCTGAAGTATTCGGCGACGGGGTCCATAAGATCCGCCTGCCGATCGGCAGAGTTAATATTGAAATCGTGGAACCCTTCGCGGATGTTCCATCCATAGTTGCCGCCACGTTCCACCCGATCCACTTCTTCGAATCGGTTCTGGCCAACGTCAGCGGTCCATAATTGGCCGTTTTGGCGGTCAAATGAGATTCGCCAATTGTTTCGGAATCCATAGGCCCAAATTTCGCCGCGTGCATCCTCGCGATCGACGAATGGATTGTCATCCGGAATGGCGTACGGCATCTCTGAGTCTTGGTGATCGACATCGATACGCAGAATCGACCCCAAAAGGGTATTCAAATTTTGTCCGTTCAGATGCGGGTCGTCCGCAAGACCGCCATCACCAAGCCCAATGTAAAGATAGCCATCGGGGCCGAAGCGAATGCTGCCACCGTTGTGATTGCGGTAAGGCTGTGGGATTTCCAACAACCGCTTTTCGGAGTCTCGATCGACACGATTCGGATTCTCATTAGAGACCCGAAAGCGAGAAACAATTGATGCGGGAGGGTCAATCGAATAGTAGACGAAAATTTCGCCGTTCTCGACAAAGTCTGGATGAAAGGCGAGCCCCAACATGCCTTCTTCGTTCCCGACTCGCGAAACGACATCGGTCAGGTCGAGAAAGGTCTCGTAGTGATCGACGTCGTCACGATTTTCGAAGCACCGAATCACTCCCCGCTGTTCTACCACGAATAATCGGTTCGATCCGTCGGGAGCAAACGTGAGTTCGACGGGACGTTTGAAATCCAACTGGTTGAAGGCCGGTACCGCCTCAAGTGGCAGGGGATCAGGAGACCCCATCAACTGCGACGTATCGACAGCGGTAAATTGATCCGGTATCGAGTGCTGGTGTTTCGAATTGGGCACCTGGGCGACAATTTGCGTCTGGATTAGCGCCACGAAGACGGTTGCGGTCGTAACAGTAATGGCGGATAGCTGGGATCGCACAGTGAGCTCCTCAGGTGGATCGCGGAATTCATAAATGCACTCGCTCGCAGGCAACGACTGGAATGCGACGTTGTTTGTCGTGCCGCACGTTTTGTGCCAGTTGAAGGCGAGCGTACACCTGGAACGCTGCCGCAGCAGGAGCAAAACGAGAGGAATTTGTAACCCCTCTATGGAACCTGAGCGGATCCAAAGGCAAGTCG
>NZ_ANOG01000112.1 GCF_000346295.1 Rhodopirellula maiorica SM1
GTGCTGCTGACACCATGGATATTGCTCCCTATTTCTGTCGCCGCGATTCAGGCACCCTTGCTCATCGAGACGCTTTCACGGTGCTCGAACTGTTGGTGACGATCACCACCATTGGCATTTTGACCGCGCTGATCTTGCCAGCAATCGGATCCGCCCGCGAATCCGCGCGGCGTGTTCAGTGCACTGACCACATGCGTCAGATCGGATTGGCGATACAAATTCATCATGCCGCAAAGCGTGCTTTCCCGGTCGGCTGGACATTCGACCCCAGTGCGGAAACAGCCTACGGTTGGGCTGTACCGCTGCTTCCTTATTTGGAGCAGCAAAGGCTAGGCAATCAGATCGACATGCGATTGCCATTGGATGATCCGCGACATGACGGTGCTCGTGCGACATCGTTGCCCATCATGCTGTGCCCATCGGATATCACCGAGCCGATGTTTACACTGTTTAAAGAAGGCGAAGTGGAAGGCGAGAATGAACACGGAGACGACGTACCTGTCGCGGCGGCGCTCCTGACATCGGAAGCCATCAACGAGCCAGTCGCATTGTTGCAGTTACCTACCAGCAACTACGTCGGAATCTTTGGCACCATCGAAGCGGACGATGACATTCCGGCGCCAACGGGTGATGGTGCGTTCCTTGAAAATCGGGCGGTGCGTTTTCGCGATTTTTCGCGTGGCACCTCCAACACGATCATCGTCGGCGAACGCACGATGGCTCAAGTGCCGTCAACGTGGATCGGCGTCAGTCTCACTGGCGAGGACGCGGCGGCTCGCTTAGTCGGATCGGCACTCGAAGGCATCAACAACCCACTCGCCGACGAATGCGACCACTCAAGTCGTCACCCTGGCGGTGCGAATTTCCTTTGGGGAGATGGTCACGTTTCGTTTGTGACCGAAGATGTCGACCTACGAGCGTACCACCGCTGGGCACAACTTCGCGAACACTAACCGGGAACGTCGACGAGCAATCGTTTGCGGTCACACTTAAGCTTTCCGGCAATTCATTTCACCCGTTATTTTTTATGCTATGCCACGATCTAAGAAACTTGTCGAACTGACTCGATGCGAAGCCGAAGTCATGGACGTTATCTGGGACCGCGAACCAGTGACGGTCAATGACGTCGTCGAAGCGATCGACCGTGATCTTGCCTACACCACGGTGATGACGACGATGAAGATTCTAGAAGATAAAAAGATCATTCGTCGTGGCAACAAGATTGGCCGCGCGTTCACGTACACCGCCAAAGTGAGTCGCGAACAGGCACGCGAAGGCATGGTCAAATCGCTGGCCGATCAATTGTTCGGTGGGTCGGTTCGATCCCTCGTCTTGAACCTGCTCGAATCCAACGTCGTTTCGGCCGAAGACATCGAAGCGGTCAAGAAAGCCGCTGCGAAACTTGGGGATTCATGATGGATGCACGATTTGTCTTTGAGGTCGGCAGTACACTGTGTTTTCAAATCACGGTCGTCATCGCGGCAACGTTCGCTCTGCGTCGTTGGGTGTCCGATGCGCGTTGGGGGTGTCGGCTCTGGACAACGTGTTTCCTGTGTGTCATTGGGTTGGTAACTGCGGCGTTGCTGTTGCCACACCGCCGACTGTTTGATTTTCCTGCCGAGATGTCTCGCGAATCCGTGGTCAGCGTTGTGGTTTGGCAAAGCCGCATCGCAATCACGCTGGCTATCGTTTGGTCATTCGGAGTCACATGGTCGGTGCTGCGCCGTTGTTTGCTTTGCATCAGCCTGTTGCGATTTCTAAAACATAAATGTGAACCCGTGGCGACCACCAAATTGCTTCGTCAGTTTGGGATATCGGCAACGAATTATCCGGCATTGGCAATCATGACGTCGCCAAACATTCAGGGGCCATTCTGCTGGCAACTGCATCGACCCGTGATTGTGCTGCCAACGTATTTGGTCGAAGATTGCCATGGGGAGGAACCGGCGCTTCGACATGTGCTGTTGCATGAACTTGAGCATCTGCGAACCCAACACCCAATGCAGCACTTCCTGCAAGGAGTCTGTTCGACGCTGTTCTGGTTTCACCCGCTGGTCGGGCCGGCTGCGCGCGGTGCGGAATTGACTCGCGAATACCTGTGCGATGAAGTTGCGGCGAAAGCGATCGGCAAATTCGGTGCGTACCTGCGAACGCTCGCCGAAGTGGCCGAGCGTTGTGGTAGCGTTTCGTGTACCAACGTTCCCAAGGGAACACT
>NZ_ANOG01000113.1 GCF_000346295.1 Rhodopirellula maiorica SM1
TCTTTCTTTAGTCTTTCACGCAGGACTTCAAGGCATCTTGACCGGACAGAAAACGCCCCGGCGCACGATGCCAATTGGCCTGCCAATGACTGTCAGTGATTCGGGAGCGACTTTCTGAGGCGTCGCCTTCGAGCTGGTTGATTGATACTGCAAACGAACTGAGATTCGTCCGTCAAACTCAGCCCATTTGCACATCGCCAACGTGACCCGCGTCTTCGTTGCTTTAAATGCGTTTTCGAATGAGCGAACTAACCTCAGCCGTCCATCATGCAAGTCTTGGCTCGCAGCTTCGCTTAGTCGTTCAAATGCAATGACGGCACCAGAAGCCAACGGGACATCTTTTCCGTCGACTTTGAACTTGGCTTTCTCAAGCTGCGGCCCATCGATCTCCAGAAGAAATACGCTCGACGGGTCGAAACCCGGAATCGTGACGTCAGCACTCGCGATACTCTCTTCACTTCCCTCGGAAAGCGAATCGAAGCGATACATCTTTATGCCAGTATCCGAGCGTTCTAGCCCAGCGGGGAGTGGTGCGTCGGGCGACGGTCGTGATCCAACAGACGTAACGCACATGTCAATTGCCGAGGGCAACGCACGCTTTACCCTCAAGTGGTCAATCGGTGCCGCGTTATTTCGTCCGGCCGCGTAGGCTACTTCTGCTTCGGGGGTCGGCTGGGAGTCGTGGCATGAGAGAGTGAGCCAGTACGATCTGTCGATCGCCCATCGAAGTGATGATTAAGCATCCGTCATTTTGAACAACTTCGTGATCCATATCTCTCAGGTCGACTGCGATCGTTTTGAGAAGTTGGGTCTCGGTTTTCTTGTCTAGTCGTGGGCGTTCTTGCTCACCGAGAACATGCTTCAGCAGTGCGGATCCGAGTTCACGATCGAGATCCTGGTGCAAAAATCGGTTGCCATAGGAACGCAAGCATTTGTAACAGGAGGATTCGCAATCACAGTCTTCAAGTAGGTCTATTGCTTGACGCAAAATTGCTTCAGGGTCGGTAACCGCTGCTTTGACAAACCCCGCACCGCCTGGCGTGGTGTCATAAAGATAGACATCTACTTCAGCGCCGCTACGGCCTTTATCAGTTTGAGCCGCTCGATACTCGGCCCCGATGTTCGACCGGTCAATTTCAAGCTTGTCCGAAGCGCAAATAGCTAGTGCTTGAGCAACCGTGGTCAAGCTAATCTTTGCGAGCGTCGAGCCTGGCGGAAGTAAAACATCGCCGCCCATTTGGAACCGGAACAGAGAAACGTCGGAAATGAACTTGGTGCCCAGACTGACGATTTGCGTGAACCCTGTGCAAGTCGGCCGATCACGATGATTCGGATAGGGCTTCGGGTGATTCGCTCGGTTGTTTAAGTAAGAACGGTCTTGATCGTGCCACCCCTTCGGCTCGATTCGACCGCAGTACAAACAATAGACAAACCCTCGGTTCTTCAAATCCTCGCTGCCGCGGTTCGTCAAAAACAGCTCCTCCTTCTTGGTCCAAACCGTGAAGCTTCTCTCACCGAATGAACTGGTCTGGCCGATTGAATCGCCTTCTCGGAACGGAGCGTTCAATTTTGCCTGGGTAGGGCGTGTGTAATCGGGTGGTTGATCGACTGCCAGTTCCTCATCCATGTCTGCTGGGTGAGCAAATCCGGGTGGCACGATCCAATAAATGGCTGGACCAAGCCCGCCAGGCTCGTTGCACGACGGGCAATCCAGGACCTCACGTTCGTAGTGCTCGCCGCCATGTTCTTCGAGTTTTGCGTAGCCACAACGATCACACTCGAAGTAGAGTTTGCGTTTCTCCCAAGCTTTGTCACGTTCTCCGCGCATCGGGCTGTAGAGGGCGAACGAATAGTGTCGCTTACCGTCAATGAAGACTTCGCGACCGGGTGCGTAGCTGGAAAGGGCTTGGTCGAGTCCCCGTTGCGGAGCGTACTTGATAACGCTGCGATGTGCTGTTGACCGGTTGCGATCGAAAACCGTCATGCTGACGACATCGGTTGGGAACGCATACGAAGGTAGCGTAGCAGTCTCGAACAAACGATCGAGAAAATTCAGTGTCTGACGGCCAGCTTCCGGCGACTCAGACACATCGGAGTCGGTATCACTGTCGTTGCCTGTTTTGATGGAAGCATCGGGGTCATCGTCTCCAAAATCTTCATCGTCGTCTGACCAACTGAATGCGGATTCGTTTCGCTCCTCTGGTGATTCTTCGGTCTCGGGCGGTTTGTAGTCGCAATTAATTTCGGTAAGGCGAGCCAGAAGTCGAGCAGGAATCTCGTTGATGTCATCGGAATCTTCGCTTTGCAAATATTCTTCTGGAACGATCGAACGAATCGCCACTGCGATTTCTGATTCTTCCGCCGCCAACCAAGCCTGCAATCCACGAAAACTGAACGCCTCCTCATCGCCAGTGCGGAAATCGTCGACGCGGCCGAGCGATGAAAAGATGTTTGACGTCGCGGCAGATTGTTGGTCATCGCGGATCCGTTCCCGCTGGAACATACTCAAGATCAACGCATAGCCGTGCCGACGCACGATCTCGGAGTTCTCGAGATTGAGAACCGGGTCAGTTACCGGACCGCTAATCATTTCCGCCGGTCGTTTGAAGTATCGCTGATCATGGGTTCCTTGATCTGCGTAGGTGATCACCGTTGAGAGTGACGATCCACGTCGGCCGGCGCGACCAGCACGTTGTTGATAATTCGATCGGTTCGGCGGAACGTTACGCAGAGCAACCGCGGTCAAGCTTCCGATGTCGATACCAACCTCCATCGTGGTCGTGCAACTAAGCACATCGACAATACCGCCAGGCTCATCACCAGGACCAAGGACGTCGAGATCCTGAAAACGCATCTCGTGCCATTCCGCTCTGGAAAACGCATCTTGCGCGTCGATGGCTCCGATTGCGGCAGTGTGTTCCTCAGCAACGAAGGGGCGAAGATCGCTGGTCTTCTGGTCGACGTCCTTGCGATAGAAACCTTTTCGCGTCATGAAGACGTTGTCCAGCATCTTGTTCTGTTTGAATAACGCTCGCAGAGAATCGGTCGAGCTGCATTCAGGGCAAACACCCAGATAAAACGGATGATTGGGGATCGCAAAAGTGCAAACGTCACATCGAACCCAATCGTTGAAATCGATGTCAATGGCCAACCTCTTTGGATCAACCAAGAAGCCATCGGCACGACCACTTGTACCGAGCCGCTCTTGAAAGAACCGATTCCAAGGGCCACCACCTTGTTGCCCGCCAGCTAACTGCTGATTGTAGAACGCATTACCGACGCGGGGCCTCATCAGTCTTTCAAACTTTCCGAGGCTGACTCGCAAACGGATTCCACTGTCTTTGTTACCGATCCACTCACCCGGCGTACCAGGCAATCGAATCGCTCTTTCTCGCGCCATTCTTAACAGCCAAAACTCCAAGAGTCCTCGCCGTCGATCCTCTTCGGATTCGATCGAAACGGGCTGTTCAGGAGCCGGTAATTGGTCGAGCGTTTCTTGGAGGTAATCGGAGACAACAGGAATCAGACAACCAAGTGCCAAGCTTTGGACACCTGAAAGTGGATTGAAGAGAACCTCGTACAACGAAATCAGGATGTCGGCCGGAGTACGTTCTGCAATTTGCGAGGACGCTTCTTCAAATGCTTTTCGCTTTGCTGTCTTTGATTGACACAGCGATAAAGCCAAATCCTGATCTTGGTAAAACGTCCTCTGCTCGGTGTCTTTTAACTGCGGTCGTAGCCCGATGCCCTGCTCACTGGCGCCACATAGTAACGCCAGATAAACGTGCTCGATCGAAACTTGCTTCGTCACACCGTCGAACCAACGGTTTGCAACGTAGCGAAGCCCGTTGATAAGCAAGGGGCGAACGGCATCACGAAGCGAATTCGATTTCAATTTTCCCGCCAGCCGCGATGCTGGCTGCCGTCCATCCGAAAAGACCAGCAGTTTACGTCCCTGGAGAGCCGTTTCATTTCCCGGAGTCGGTGGTTGCGACATCAGTTGGGCAGAAACGAGATGCTGGAATGGCTCGTCACCCTTTGTCGCCATATTAGAAATGCCTGAAAAGCGATCGCGACATTTTGGACATTTGTCGAATAGGCCGGCTTTCCGATTTCCCGCCGGTGCTTCCGCTGGGATGTAGACCGGGCGTGATGTTTGCGAGTCAATAATTTGATCAAACAGTCGCCCCGTGACGGTTTCCAAATTCATTTCTCGACTGCGAGTCGCATCTTCATCGTCCGAAGCGTGCTCTTCAGGGTCATCCAGGCAAAGATGAATCGGAACGACCGCATCCATCGCATCGTCAACCTCCCCGACATCCTCGGACCAAAGGTAGTCTGGACGACGAACGCTTTGTGCATACGCCTGAAACATCGCCGTTCCACAGTTTCGACACGCCAACAATTCAAATGTGCGGCTACCACATTCGCATTCACGACACGGCTGGACATACAGTTTTCCAGTGACCCCTTGCCCACGAATGGAATCCGGCAATGCTGAGCAATTTGGATCGCTGCACGCCCAGATCCCAGGAATCCCGCGAAAGAATCGGTGGACTCGCGCTGCCAATAGTGGCGTGTCACCTGGTTTGTTCCTCGCCATTGACGCGGCTTCCACCAACACATCTGTTGCTGTCTGAGCCTGAACTGCCTCGCACTGCGGGAATAGTCGCATAGCCAACTTGCGAATTTCTTGTGCACCCAGCTCATCACCTGTTTCGGTGTCTCTACCGCAAGGAGTGCCTGAGGTCAGATTTATCAATCGACCGGTCACGCCTAGATCGACCAGAATTTCATAAAGAATTCGTGAGAGACCGAAGTGCAAACCCTTTTCTGTTGAGGGCTCGCTATCGTCACTCGCCGCGACGCATTCGACATAACCCTCGTTTCGCCGCGCGCTTATCGTGACGGCGGAATCAGAGCAGTCAAGTTCAACGACCGTCAGATACGCTTTGTCGGTTTGTTTTTTTCCTCCATTGGCGATCTGGATCGTTTCTTCGACCAACTCGCCACCTTCGATCATCCCGACTATGGTGACCTTGCATCGAGCTTTCGCTGACTCGCTCCCTTTCGATTCGATGGTGTAGTTTGCCAGCGTGAGCGGTCGGCTTGAGACGCTCAGTAATGGAACGATCGACTCGAAACGTTTCGTCGCGTCGTCCGAGAGTAAATTGGTCAAGGGAACTTTTGCCATCGCACCGGCCAACTCAGCATCGCCAGCACTCGACGGTAACTTCGCTTCTTTCGTGCCTTCGAGCCACTGAAATCGACTGCTGTCCGTTCCAGTCAAACCGGCCGCAAACTTCTTAGCCTGTTCACCATCCTCGAAAGACGCACTCGTGGTGATGACTTGAAACTGATCGGTAGAAAGTTCCAAGCGATGACGCAAGCGGCGAATGAGCATCGCAACCTCAGTACCTTGGGCACCACGGTAGAGGTGAGCTTCGTCGAGGACGAGAATGAATCGTTCATTCGGATTGGCAACGAAATAGTCGCGAGTCTGCTGAAAGATAGAACGTTCAATTGGCCGCAGCATCATGTACTCAAGCATCGAGTAGTTAGTCACCAATAGATCCGGTGCTGCCGCCTGAATCTCGTGACGTGTTAGCAGTTCGGTGTCGTCGGGGTTTTCAACTGCTCGTCGTAGATTCCCGTTTGCATCCTTCCACGCTCCTCCCGAACCGAGCCAGCGAGCCAAGCCAGGATCATTTCCGATATCCTTTGCCGGCCACTTGCCCATCGCTCGCATGGCGCCAAGCAGTTCGATTGCAGCCCCATCGCCGTCAGCGGCGCGGCGTTCCATATCCACAAAGAATCGAAGCCCTGCCAGTTTCTGTGAAATACGCTTCGTGTCATCAGGAATGACACCTGGAAACGGAGTCCGGCTCGTATAGCGACCGAATTTCACTGGCCGACCGCCGTGTTGCTTAAACCAATCGCGTGTTGCTGGCGCGCCAAACAACCGTCGCAAACGCGAAAGCTGGTCGTTAACGAGTGCGTTCATTGGATAAAGCAACAACGCCCGAACGGCTCGCGTCTCAAATGAACCGGGTGACAGCGCCGCCTCGCGGCCAAGCCTGCCCATGATGGGAAGCAAGAACGTTTCGGTTTTCCCCGAACCAGTGCCGGTGGTCACGATCGTGTGCTTCAGTTCATCGCCCAGCACGGCTTCCAAGGCTTGGGCTTGATGCTCGTATGGCTGCGGAAAGACAACCTTGCCACCGGATTCTGTCGCAAGAAACGACAGCAACTGTTTGGCTTCGGCCGGAATACTCAGTTCACTGTACGGCTTGCCGATTGCATAACGTGCCGAGCTTTCAATGAACGGGGAGTGGCAGAGCACTTCGGGTTGCTCCAGCAACTCTCGTCGCAACTGCACAAGTTGCGGATCCGACAGGTGATACGCCGACTCAATGTAGGCAAGCAGACGATTGCGAATGGATTCCAGTTCGTTAAACATAATTTCTCAGAGGGCTTTCTTACCTGGGTTTGCGTGGATTGGCGTCGGGATCAGCCGACGTCGGAGATTGATGAAAGTCCGTGATCGGATCTGGATCACTCGAAACTTGATCGAAGATGGCTTCCGGATCATCTCGTAAATGAATTTGTGCAGTCACTTGAAGCGAAACGCTCTCGGGCGGAGGCGATTGAACGAATTCCAAACTCTTTTGAAGCAGTTCGCATCTGCCGGCGCAATTCTCTTGGATTACGTCACGTTGCCGCATTAAAAGATCGCTTCGAGGTCGAAGCCTTAACTGAATCCATTGATCATTTGCTTTCGTAGCATTTGCACGCCGTTCTTGGACTTGAGTCTCCACGTTAGAAAGCATCGTATTCGTCAGCCGAAGTCGTTCAGCAGCTTCTAAACGAATGCACTCAATTCGCTCCTCAACATGTTCGCGGATTTGCCGATGGTTGTCTGACCAGTGTTCCTTCGTCTCCTTGGCGATCGCAACTTTGTACTGCAATGGCAGTTTCTCGCGTAGTTTCTCAGCGACCGGAACTCGCTGGACTTGCGGCACAACGTCTTTGCCCCAATGCGGCGTGAAGAGTTCTCCACCATCACACGGCGTATATTTGCCGGCGTCTTCTCTGGAAGCGCGAACGCACAATTTCGCTGGAGCAAGTTGTCGTATAAAACGCTGGTCCGCCTTCAGACCCGCTACATGACGAGCCGATTCAATCGCCAAAACTCGCTGAAGCTGCTTTGATTGTGTCGTCTCGACCATACTCTTCTGTGGCAATGCCTGAGCGTAGACTGATCCAGAATCGACGAAACCGACACCACAAAGATATCTGCCTGAATGCAGCGAAACACCGGCAGGATAAAAGCGAAGTCCTAGTGATTGGATGCTAAAGCCAATCGTTTCATGGGTCTTCCCTGCCTTGGCGTAGGTTTGCACTATCTGATCATGCAGCATTCCGCCGTGGCTAAGAAAGTGAAGACGAGACTTTCGCGGCTGTCCCTGATGATCCAAGCCGGTAGTCACCTCCGTTCGTGGCGGATTGAGTGTATGCCACCGAGCGAGTACGAAGGCGGGAAAAGACTGATCGTGTACTTCAAGCCGAGGCACCGGAGGTCCGTCACACCCCATCTGAGTCAAGGTTGAAAATACCCGTCGTTTACCGTCGCCTCGAAAACGCTTGGAGACTTTCTTCTTGGACATCATTCCGTGAGCGCAGAGTTGTTCGATCCAATTGCCAAGAGCAGACTCCTCGTTGGACGAAACGTAAGCGTCATACTTGCAGCTGGCTAGAACGGGGGCCATCGGCTCCGCATGGGCGATCCTCTCATACAGATCTTGCGAGTGTTCAGGAGTCCATCTGCCCGAATCAACGCCAGAAACGTTCGCTAGGCTTGTGGCGTTAGGCGATGCTGAGCTGCTTTGATTTGCACGGATGACAACGTCGTCAATCTCTTGCGAAATGTTGTTGACTGTCAGTGGATCAAGCTGCAGAGACCGACGGAACAATTGGTACCCCGAGAACAGCGTCTCAACGTCCCGCGACGGATCGCCTGGGCGGTGAAACAAAACTAGCTTTACGTCTTTGACAGGGCTATTGCGTTTATCAGGGTCAACGCGGTCACGCCCCAGGCGATCGATACGACCGATCCATTGATTGAGCATGTCAGCACGCCAAGGCAACGAATAGGAGAATGAGGACATCTGAACATTGCAAATTGATCGCTTGTCCATATTCGTCCGAGGCAACCAGCAACTGTGTTTTCCCCGTCGAGTACGGTTCAACGGTGGATTCAGCGGATCGTCGCCACTGTTCCGCATCCGCGCCGCTTAGCCCACGCAGATCGCTGCCACCAACGGCATTGCTTTCCGCCATCACGATCTTCAGCGGCACGCGGCAACCACGTTTCCCGATCTGTGGTAGTCGCCATGAAAGCTCCTCGGCGAGTTCACGAACGGTCGCATCATCACCCGCACAGATCACGGCCTTTCGGGTCGGATCTTTTCGCCAAAATTCGCTAAGCCAATCAACCAGAGCGTCTAGGCGACAATCCGCTTGCTCTTTCTTGACAAACTCTAACATTGGCGAAATAGCTTGTCGTTTTTCATCATCTTGCCCTGTTAAGTATCGAGTGAAAGTCGCGATCGACTGTCCGCCGAGGCATCCGCGTTGTAAGAGCGAGAGCTGCTCGGTATGACTTAGGATTTCGCTCACATGACAAGCTTGCCGGGCCAACGACATTCGCTGCGTCTCAACCGCTGTCGGTTCGACCAGCATTGACTTTAGCTTCCGCCGCGGCAGGTGCTGGGGATAGTCTTCGCGCGAGCTCAAGAGAACATGGCGATATGTTGACTTGGCGTCAAATAATACGCGGTCGATCTGATACTGTGGCATCCCAGAGAGCGTAGTAGAACCTGATTCAGCAATGAGCGATTTTTCGTCGGCTCCCTCCAGCGACAATTGCTCGAATAGATTAAATACACGCTGTAGCGACTCCGTATCTAGGTCGCGAAGACGCAGGCGGCCCGACGTTACAGCCTCGTCTCCTCCGTCACTTGGTTGACGCTCATGGCCATCGGCGGAGGCCTGACGCCGGCAAAACTCCATTCGCTCGGGTTCCAAAATCTGCAGGAGTTCACAAAACCTGCGCAGGTCTCGAAAGTTGGGAGTCGCCGTTAAAAGTAGAATTGCCGGGAAGTCTGCGGCTCGATCTGAGAGGTATCGCAGCGAATCAACGCTCAAATTCTGTGGTTCATCAACGATCAAAAGATCCATTGAAAGTGGATCGAGTGTGCGAGAGTAGGGAGGTAACTCGGATTCGTCCATGACATTGCAGAAATCTTCGGAATCTTTACCGTTATCGATCCACGCGACTCCCTCAGATTCCTTGACCTCTTTGTCAATCCGACAGAACTCCTTGATCCATTGACTCTTCAGTTCGCTGTTGCTGACCACCACCTTGACGCGAATCTTGCCAGATTGATACCGCATCGCGTGAGCCACCATCAGCGCCTGCACGGTCTTACCCATTCCAACCTCGTCCGCAATCAAAAATCGGATCTGCGTTGAAGATAGAATTCGCTGGACATTCTGAACTTGGTGCGGAAAAAACTGGGCTCGAATTCCCGATGCACCGTTGATTGGACAAGCAAGTCCTTCCACAAGACGTCGAACCGCTTGAACGCCGTGCATCATCAATTCATAGTCATCGATCGCTGGCATTAGACCTTCCCCCGTTTTTCTTTGGATGTTGCAGTTAGACGAGAATGCTGTTGTACCCGCCACGCGACAAATGCGCCGCCTCGCGCGACCGGGCGATCCTGCAGTAGTTTTTCAAGCATGGACTCCCAAGGGCGTTTTCGCAGTCGCTCGGGGTAGAGCAGTAGATTGAGATAGTCCTGCAGCTCGTCCATGCTCCACGTCTGTCTCCCTCGCCCTCGCTCAAGTTCGTCTCGCGACCATTGCGAGAGTTCGCTCGCCAGCTCGGAAATAGTGGTGTCTTGCATAGGCCACTTCAACAAGACATCGCCTGAACTCGACGGAATAAGCAGTTCAGCCAGATCGCCCCCACACAAAATTTCGCTCGCCTGCATAAGCGACTTGGGCAAATAGTCTTCATCGACATAGAGGTCAGTATCGCCAGTCAATTCCTGCAAAGCATTGTTGATTGGTTCGGTTTCATTGACTTCAAAAGTTGATTGATGTAACTCCCACCACAGACGCGGCAACGCCTTGGAAAACTTATCGAGTTGTTCTTCGCCGAGTCTATCTGGCAGCATTCGTTCATCATCGCCGTCAAGTTCTGGCAGTATCAGTGACACAAGGTTCTGTTGGCACTCCCACCAAATCTCGACTGGGTTTGCCGATTCGATCTCCGACATTTCGCGTTGTTTGTGAATCCAATTGGGACCGCAAACACAATTCAGAATCCAGTCCCGTAAAGTTTGCGTTGCGCCGATCCGGTTGACTTCTGCGGTGATTGATGAACTCGTCGCGGAGGCCAGTTGCAGGTATCGCTGTGCAATCGAACGTAGTCCTGCGTTGTCACCGATGTCATCCATTTGCCGAAGGAAACGCTTGGGCGTCAAAAATTCACGTCGCAAGCGAGAATCCCCAACGACTCCTACTTGGGCGTCGAAGTGCAACTCGTTTCCGTCACCATCGATCGCTACCGAAAGGAACGGATCACCCTCGGTCGGCTCATCAATGCAAACGCCTTTGATGACGCAATGACGACGAACCTCAAGTGGCCCGCTGTCGCTGACTGCAATCGGCAAGCCGTCCTCATCGTCCTCCCACCAAAGCTTCTGAAGATCTGCTTCCAGCAGCCATGCGTCATGCGATAGCCCTTCAATTTCGACACTAAGTGTCAGGTCACAAGGCGACTTCAATACCGACGTCGGCAACTGCTCCACAAGCTCGTCCCAGACTTTGTGGTTCGCAGGCAATCGCGTTGGGATTCGAGCAAGCTGGATGGCCACGACGGCTTCCCCCGGCGAGAGAGTCAGTTTTGCAACCAGATTCTCGATTCCTCGATCGCCGTTGATGTCCAAGTTCAAACGGTGATTGAACAGGTCCTTTCGGGAAAGCTCGATTTCGCCGGCATCAACGTGGGAAAGCACCGCATGCCATGGAGTCTCCGGATCGGGTTCGATGAAGCCGTCGCCTTTGTCATCAACAATGACAAACGGAAACGAATCAAACTCAGTGTCGCCCTGCCGGACAACCAATTCGTAGGTCCCCTTGGTATCAATCGAAAGCATGGCGACTGAAGAGACCATCTCGCTGGCAACCTCTTTCGCTCCTTTTCGCAAGACCAACTGCACCTGCTGGTCGCCCGCCACCGATACACCGAGCTCATCATCGGTTGTGTAGACCGGCTGATTCTTGTGGTCGATCGAAATCGGCGAAGGGCGAAGCCAAACGAAGGATGGGCCAGCTTTTTCGGACGCAACGCTAGCGGGCGGCCAACCCAACCACTGCCGCACTTCCGCGTTGTCCGCCTCAAACTCGAGTATTTCGCCGCCATCGACGGTACCAATATGCCGGAAATATGATTCATCTTCTTCGGACCTACGCGACTGAACATCACCTCGTCGTGCCAACACCCAGATCTTTCCACGATGTGGGGTACGCGAACCAAAACAGTGAGAAGTGTCGTCGCTCGGATCCATCGGCGGAAACGCCAACATCTCCGCCGCGGGGAACCGGACGCTTTCGAGCCAACGTTTAGCGTCCTGATCCACTGACACGTCCTCGGTGCCAGTAAAAAACGGTGTTTCGCCGTTGGCGCGAGCGACGTAGCTGAAGCTGACTCGAAAATATCCGCGGGTCGAACGCAAGCAATCCGATGGAAGTGGACTCGCACCGGCAAACCCCCAGGGTCGCACCTTCCATCGACCACGTATCGGCTTGATTGATCGCTGTACGGACTTTGGCAATTCCGGCATCTCACCACAAAACTCGATACCGCCGTTCTCGTCTTGCCGCAAGAAGAATTCGCCACACCGAACCTCAACTGCGTTTTTAGTTTCGTTTTTTTCGCCAAGGTTCCTCGGCTTGGTCTTTCGCCCCGTCTCGACCTGGCGAACCGCTCGACGAATTTCGGGTTCATTTCTGAGATCCTCAATCAGCCGATCACGGAACGATTTTGAAAATAGTCCCGCATCGTCTAGTGGCTTTCCGCCGAGTAGATCCCGAACGATCCCTGCAACAACAGCCGGCCGATCCATCCAAGTTCGGAAACGCCGCGAACCAACCGGCGTCGAAATCTTCGCCAGGTCCGCAACAATCGTCTCATCCTTAAGTGCCTCATTCGTCACATCACGCCTAAATCGACGCAGGCAGTCTGCGAACGGCCGGCGGATGTCCTTTGCTGCCACCGCATGCGTGATCGGCCAAGCGATGTGACAAAACGCCTGTTCCCAGTCACTTGTTCCCGGTGTCACACCACCGTAGTTTTCACTCGCCTTCGCAAACCATTTTGACAAACGGTTCCGATCATCGACGCCAAAATCATGACCGAGCGTCGTCGACAGCGAGGGCCAGAAATCGGTTCCGTTCCCTTCATAGTTGTAGCCGACCTCAACTGCACAAACCAATAGTGGAAGATGAGCCGTTTGCCAATCAAACGAATCCAGTGGCTTGCACTGTAACCCGCTGCACACGATTTCTCGCAGCGACGCGTACGCTTCACTGTCGAGCCCATGATCGGCGAAGTATCTGATCTGGGTCTGCCCATCTGTCTCATTGTCCGACGTCCCAAAATGTGCCGCTAGTTTCTGATGTGTCTCCCTGAGCCGCTCCACGGTTGTCCCTATACTACAAGAAAATCTTACTGTGGGTTGATTGAGCGGCATTTGTGAACCGCGTAACATCTGTACTGCACGCGAGATTTTAGCTGCTAAAAATGAGCGTGTGTTGTGATTACTAGAGTTTTCGCGTCCCCACGCAGAAATACTGACAAATCACTGCGACAGATGCTCAATACTCTACATACTTCGCTGGCACGTCCGGTGCAACTGTTACTTCCGGTGCAACTGATGCCTCTAATGCGGGTTTCATGCGAGCCCCTATATTGGAAGAGAGGAGTCGGCTCTCCAGTGCACCGGAGGAAAGCGGTGTCAATCTGTGCGGACACAACACCGAGGAAGACGCCGCTGCCGAGGTGCGAGGAAAATGCCGTGTGCCGCTCCACTGGATGGCATGACGAAAAGCTCTGATACAGCTACGAAAAGCCTGGAAAAATCTCAAAAGTGGACGTCATCTGAACGGGATTTCCCAGTACTCGGGTTAAGGCTATTCAGTTCGTGGCAATTGCCGCGGTTGGATATCGACGCTAGTTTCTCGGCTGCACTTATTGCAGCCCTTTCTGACGCACCCATTTGTAGCGTAGCAATATTATCGGCGCAGCTAGATGGTAAAATCGTCGGACCGGACGGAGCTAGACCAAAGCTCAGTCCCGGATCCGAAGTGACCTTCAGTACGCTCTCCAGCATCCGTTAGGTGGGTTATGGGCTAGGTGCTGCTGCATGACTGCAGCGGCAAGTGGCGTCGGGCTGCTCCTCGAAAGACTCACATCGTCTTCGGGATCCGCCGTACGAAATGGCCTGCGACGGGCAGGTTGTCAATAGCCAAAGACTTGTCCAGTGCTTGTCGGTTTTCCCAATCGCCCCAACTCAACATAGCACCCCCCCCCCAGACATATCGGCGCCGCTCCCAATTTCGTGCAATTGTTTACGTCTTATCAAGAAAACGACGGATATTGCTGTCCGCACAGTCGAATCTGCCGCGTGGAAACGATGGGGCGACAGAAAACCTACTTGTGTTCGATCGCAGCCTGAGGCCTGGCGCAGCGTTCAAAACACTTCGGAACAAGTATATTGCTGGGGTTCTTGCTACAACACCGAGAAAGGGACAGGATTTACTCTATAGTTACCGTGTTTGACAAATACGTTCGGTATGGTGACGTGCTACCGCAACCTTAATCGTTTGAGATCAGCGTGAGTGACTTTCGAGAATTAACCGAGGACGAGCGGAGTCCGCTTCGCGAGGCAGTTGATGAGCTGATCAGTGAATGGATGGGATTCGACGTGCCAGCGGAGGGAGCGGAGGACTCTGAGTCTTTGGTAAACATGCAGATGTTGGCCGAGAGCTGCATTGCCCTTGCTGACTTTGTGGAGTTTTTCGAAATATACTCGTCACCGTCCAGTCACCTACGAGCCCTCGACTTGGGCTGCATATTCGAAGATGAGCTTCTTGAAGCAGCAGAGGCTGGCGACACCGAGGCAACGGAAAAGTTGGTTAAGGAGTTCACTGCGTATTACGGCATCGCACTCAACGGATAGACAAGAAGTTGGGACATTCGAAGTTTGGATGCATGCGCACGTTTTATGCAGGTATGAAGTAGATACCCGTTATCATTGGGCTAGCCGTTTGTGAGCTAAGTCTGGTTAAATACAGGGACCGCGACTATTTTCATGGTAACTAATTGACCGAGTGCGTTGCTCGCGAGGTGTTTGCCAATAGGTAAGATTGTTTTGCCACCGCGATACAGTTCTACATGGAGCACCGGAGCGCTATGCGCTGTGCGAAACCGCATGCATTAAACGCATCCTTGGTTTTGAGCGAAATCCACGGTGGATGCTGGGAAAGTGAATCGACGTATCATCTTGGATCGCCTTGCATGACTCCGAACAAGCTCGGGCACCTGGAGCTAGGCTTAAGTCATGAGATAGCATGTCAGAGTCATTCGCAAAAACGTCGGCTACCAAGACAAGTGATTCCGCACTAAAATTCCAGCTTATTCATAGATTTCTAGTGATGAGTGGGACAAGCGTGCATCCATTACATTTTCGATACGTCAGCAAAGAACCACGACAGCAAACGCGCACGCTCCTATTTCAATTGCTTGGCGAACTTGACTCTGCAGAACGAAGTGCCCTGCTGCGAGACACGTATACGTCGTTCCAAGTATGTCCTACGGCCGATACGGAACCGGAATGCTTTCGCGAATTGGCAACACGGCTTGGTCGAATAGCGAAGCTGATGCCCAATGAACAGCCGTTCGTCTTTGGTCTAGTTTGTTATGTCCTAGGCAATGCGCTCGACCGGTCCTCGCATCGAATCCGAAAGTTCATCACCGCCAAGAAGAAAATGCTGGATTTCATGCCTGAAGTTGTCCAGCAGATTGCGGATCTGCGAGAGGAAGAATGCCAGCTCCACGCTGCGTATCATGCATTCTGTGAGACCGATGTGGCAGGGCTACTTGACGATACGCCGTCGATGGACTTCGGCAGTGAATGGCTCGTAGAGACTGAACCGTCGGGTGAATCCAGCTCACTAAAAAACGACCTCAACGACGACGAACCCGAACCGTTGACGTTGGAACAAATCGACCTACATGTACTGTCGAAACTATTGTTCCCATACGACGAGGAGCTCCCCGATCGTTCGGGTCAGACAGCCTTTCTCGATCAACTTTCAGCTGCCCTGGCGGGCGATGCCGTACAAATGGAAACGAGGGTTGTCGTCCGAGTTGGCGATCGAGCGATTGCTGTAGGTGCCAGCGATTACTGTGGGCCATCCGGGCTGAATCCTGACTGTCCAAAAGTTGCGAGACTGAGGATCGGTCATGTCACACAAGACGACGTGCAGACGCTTGCGAAATTAGGATTAACGCTCAAGGATGACAGCTCCATTTCGGGCAGTTTGGAGTTCAGCGTGCTGCAGCGTGAACTTCTTCTGTTGGTGGACTGGACGGTCGAATGGATACGTGGGCAGGAATCAGAGAGTCCCGTCCTACCGCCATTGCCAATTCAAATTTCCGGTGATGCCGACGAAGACCTTCCGCAAACAGCGGGCGCTTTTGTTCGAGATATGGTGGCAGCTCAGTCAAGCGAAACCTTTTCTAACTTTGGTTCCGATTGGCGAGAACACAAGTACCTGTGGTCGCGAGCGGCCCGCGAGGCCTACAATACTTGGGAAGCCAAACATGGCGACCGGGGTGGTGACGACGAATGACAACACCCTATCACGCCTGCTACTTCGCTCATGAATTGACTCGCACCGCTGGTGGGACCGGGCTGGATCGACTTTCCCAGTCGCTTTTCGATGCAGCCGTTGACCTGAATCCGCACCAGATCGAAGCCGCTCTATTCGCTCTACGGTCACCGATCTCCAAAGGCGTCATCCTGGCCGACGAAGTCGGGTTAGGGAAAACCATTGAAGCGGGACTTGTCGCGTGTCAGTACTGGGCCGAACGTCGGCGGCGGATTCTGATCGTCTGTCCGGCCTCACTGCGAAAGCAGTGGGAGCATGAACTTGCCGACAAATTCAACCTGCAATCCGAAGTACTCGATGGAAAAGCGTTTCGTGATGCTCAGAAGGCTGGTAACCCGGCACCGTTCATGAGCGACAAGATTGTCATTTGCTCGATGCACTTTGCCAGCGATCGTTGCCTCGAAGTCCAGCCGGTTCCTTGGGACTTGGTGATCATCGACGAAGCGCACAAGCTGCGCAACTCGTATCGGCAAAGCAACCGAATGGGCCAGAACATTCGCACCGCCCTTGAAGAACGGCGCAAGATTCTGTTGACAGCAACGCCGCTGCAAAATTCACTCCTTGAACTGTTTGGACTCGCCTCGATCATTGACGAGCAGATATTCGGCGACCTGCCCTCGTTCCGAACGCAGTACTGCAACACCAATGGCGACTTGCCGGGGCTGCGAGCGCGTCTGCAATCCGTTTGCAAACGAACGCTCCGCCAGCAAGTCCTCGAATACATCCAATATACTCAGCGTCGGCTGATTACACGTCCCTTCACTCCGACCGAACAAGAGCAAAAACTCTACGAAGCCATCTCGGACTACCTGCAGCGTGAAGTCTGCTACGCGCTGCCGCACGGGCAACGACATCTCATCACATTGCTGGTCCGCAAAGTTCTCGCGTCATCGCCGCACGCCGTCGCTGGCACGCTGGAGATCATGCGCGAGCGTTTGATACGACTCCGTGATGATGTTCAAACCAATCAAACCGCGGTGGAGAGACTCATCTCTGGCGGCGAGCTCGACGACGACCTGTTGGAC
>NZ_ANOG01000114.1 GCF_000346295.1 Rhodopirellula maiorica SM1
CAGCGCCCACACCCTTTCTCAAAGTACGTTTCGATGTCGGAAATCATTGCTACACCTCACCAATTCTAAACGCCCGTATGCGATGAAGCCGCTAATCACGGCGACCACGCTCCATTAAGTCATTGGACCATAGGTCGATTCTCCGGAGTAGTAATGTAGGGCAGTGAATATCAGCATTTCCGCGGCGATGCAGACTGCAGCAACAGGAGCTAAGAATGCCAAGAGTTTGTAGACCAGCGGGATCGCCATTTGCGACGGCATCGTTTCTAAGACTGAGCTTGAACAACAAAAAGTGCGAGGTAAGCACTCAACTTCCAAATTCCGTTGGATGCTTGGGGCTCTTTGACGTCCATCAGACCGACGCATCGAAAGAACGACTGTTCGTGCAGGCGTTGGGATTCACCGATGCAGGTCTGGGAAGCAGAATTCTCGACAAATCTCCCGGAATCTTTGTCCCCAAATGGCTCGTAGGCGACAGTATGGGTGCCAGCAAACTACAGGAAGCCACATTTGGACGCGATTTCGGACACAAAAGCACGAAACCTGTTCGAGATTTTGGTCCGCGAAAATTCGCGGATGCTGATGGTTTACCTGCGTAGTCTTGTCCGCGATGAGGCGTCGGTGGATGACCTGTTTCAGGAAACGATGGTTGTGGCTTGGCGGCGGCTAGATGAGTGTGATCTTAATCGCCCCTTCGGTCCGTGGCTCAGAGGTATCGCCTCCAAGCTAGTGTTGGCACAGTACCGGAAGCAGAAAACAGCCCCAATCGTGCTGCAGGAGGCCGTTCTCAACGTCGTCGATCGGCATTTTGAAAACATCAATCTGCTGGCGGGTGACACGTGGGACGACAAAGTGGCGGCGTTGCATGCCTGCATCGACGAACTGCCCGAAAAGCAAAAGGGCGTCATCACGGGCAAGTACTTTGACCGTCTGTCGGTCGCTGACGTTGCAGAACGATTCGATATGACGTTGGAAGCGTGCAAGAAACGGATCCAACGTGGTCGCACAATGCTGGCTAAGTGCCTGAAAACGAAGGGGTCTTGTCCACTTCAGAGGTGACATCATGAACGACAGAATCAACGATTTGCTCTCCCGCTGGTTGGACGATGCGGAGGAGTAACCGTCAAGCGAAAACGACACTTCTGCTAGTGAAGCGAGCGAGGTCATTGCCGAATCGCTGCTGATCCATGGACTACTGACTGATATCGGTAGCCGCGACGAGGCGCAGGACGCCGATAGAGTTAACGCCGTCATGCAGCGGATTGATTCAGAGTCTGCGAGCATTGCACCACCGCATGAACGGCACGGACGTCGCCGATTTGCGATTCTGACGTCCGCGTTGACGATGGCTGCCGCAGTGATGGTGATGATCGCTGTGTTCGGTCCCCATCAAAGCGTTTCTGCGGCGATGGCTTCCCTTGAGAAAGTGGTTGAAGCCGCCGCCAAGCCACTAGATCGTACCTATGCGGTTAGCGTCGTTGAGGAATACTCGCGTGACAAGCGTCCGCGAAAGTTGTCTCAGGAAGCTTGGGGTCGCGAAGCAGAAGAGCAAATTGACGGGGCGACATTGTATGTTCGTGGAGCCAATCAATACGTAATGACGGTGATGCTAAATACCGGAGAGAAGCGGACGTCGAGTTACGATGGACAGCAAAGCTGGGCGATGCGTGAAAACGGACCGGTCCACACCAGCACAGACCTTAATCGTTTTCGTGGCGGACTGCCGGGCGGGCAGCAGGACATCCCGTTTCTCAACATTCACGCTCACTTGTCGCAGTTGCGGACCGGTTACCAAATCGAATTGGGCGACGAACGTGCAGACGCAATCGATGGAACGGCTCTTTCGCAGTTGATTGGCGTTCGTAAGTCGCGTGATGTGCGAGGCCCCAAACGGGTTGAGATTTGGTTTGATTCTGACAACGGCACGGTTTACAGGATGCTACTCGATGGACTTCCGCGTGGCGGAGGTGGCCCGAAGAGTGTGATGTTGGAACTGATTGACCAGTCTGACTTGGCTTCCCAATTCTTTTCTCATGAATCACATCACGAATCCGGACGGAGAGTCGTAAGTGAATAGCATTTGGTACGTAAGTCTCCACTCAGCATGTATGTTTCTGCGACCCATCGGTTTGGTTGTCAGGAGTTCTGTCATTGCCATCGCGTTGATGTTGCTCGCTTCAGGCAACGCGGTCGCACAAAACGGGAAACAGCGTGGAGGAGCCGGCAGCCGACTCGGCGGATACACGTCGCCACCAGCGGTGAACAATGTGCCCGACCACCCCTTCAATATTGTCGTCGGACGACTAACTGACTGCAGCGGCACTGTTCGCGTGCTGGTGCATAGTGACGTGACCGCTCATCTGGACTACAGCGATCAGTCGGGCAAGCTTTCTAAGCAGACGAAAGCTCAGGATCTACGGGCTGGGCAGCCTTTCGACTTTGTCATCGATTCGCTCGACAAGGACACTCGCTACTTCTATCGGCTCGTATACAAGGACGACGACGAAACGTTGCAGAGTGACGAGTACACGTTTCACACGCAGCGATCTCCGGACAGTTCTTTTGAATTTACTGTGCAGGCGGATTCGCACTTGGATGAGAACACCAGCGGCGAAGTTTATTTGCAAACGCTAGAAAATGCGTTGGCCGATCAGCCAGACTTCCATTTCGCGCTCGGTGATACGTTCATGACGGGCAAGTATGTAAAGCCTGAACTTTCACAGCCGCAATACCTTGCACAGCGGTACTACCTTGGTCACTTATGTCATTCCGCTGCGTTGTACTTTGCCTTGGGAAACCATGACGGCGAATCCGGCAACCGCGGCTCGAACGTTTGGGCCACAACGACTCGCAAACGCTTTCTGCCAAATCCTTTTCCGAACGAATTCTTTTCTGGGAACGAGCATCGTGAGGCCGAAGTAGAGCTGCCTGAAAACTACTACGAATTCGAGTGGGGCAACTGTCAATTCATTGTGCTCGATCCGTTTCGTCATACGACCGTGCGGAACCGAGGCGGACAAGTCGATAACTGGAACTGGACGTTGGGCGAACATCAGTACCAGTGGCTCAAGAAATCTCTCCAGCGGAGTGATGCCCCATTGCGATTTGTTTTCCTTCACCACTTGGTTGGCGGCAGCGATCGGAACAACCGAGGCGGGCTCGAAGCAGCGCCGTTGTGGGAGTGGGGTGGGAAGAACGAAGCCGGCGAAGACGAATTCAAGCAGAAGCGACCGAATTGGTCGAAACCCATTCACCAACTATTGGTTGATCATGGAGTCGACGTTGTCTTTCACGGCCACGACCACATGTTTATCAAGCAAGACCTCGACGGCATCGTCTATCAACTCGTGCCGCAGCCAGGCCATCCACGCTCCGGTACAAAGAGTGCGCAAGACTACGGTTATCTCAGCGGTGATATCCAAGGCAGCAGCGGGCATGTCCGTGTTCGCGTCGACGGAGATTCCGCTCGCGTGGATTACGTCCGAACGTATCTTCCGGCAGCTGAACGTGGGCGGAATCGCAACGGCGATGTGACCTACTCGTACATGCTGTCCAACAACAAAGATCGGGGTCGCGGAGCGATCCCCGTGAAACAAGACAAAACACGGATTGGAACCCCAACGGGATTCGACAACGGTCACTCCCAAACGTACCGCTCGTCGATCTCAACACTAGACCACCAACAATAATCGCCGGGCATTTTTGGATACTGCAGACACCGGCAAGATACACATGCATCCGTTCACGCGATCCTGCTTCCCGTGGGATACGGTTGCCGAGTCCTTGTCGAAAACACAATGTGAACTTAGTCCTGAACGAGAGATTGACTGATGAAGAATGTTCCTGTCAAAGTATGGTGTGAGGCGGGAATTATAGACCGCAAAGCCGTCCAACAAAAAAACACGGTGCCGCGTGGTGCAAACCGCCTCGACCACCGAGCGGCCGCCGGTGTAGGTGTCGGCGATTGTCCAACCCCGCTGGGGTTGATGTCGACCATTGTATCTTTACCCGGGGTGCGCTGCGCGACTCCGAGCTATGTTGTGAAACACCTTCGGCGTTGGTGCTTGAGCGTTACGGTCTACTTGGTCGCAGCTGGATTACAGTCAAGTATTGCCTATGCTCACGACGGCCATTCACACGCACCGTCAACCGAAACGAAGAAGAAAATAGTTCAACTCAACACCGAGCCGCCGAAACATCAATTCGTTGTTTTCCAAGACACGGCGGAAACAGTCTCTCCCGAATTGGCCAAAGTGTTTGAGCCTTTCGCCACGTCAGTCAACGTTCGATTTGACAAGAACTATCTGTTCGTGGAATCCAACGGAATGCCGGATCATCCGATGATGATTGGCATCACGGCATGGCAACAACAAGTGCCGTTGCCGCAACCGTACACCGGCGACAATGCGTATCGGATTCCGTTGCACTCGGTGCCGGCAAAGAATCCGATGTCAACGAAAGAGCATTTCTTTCGAGGGGCGATTGCGGTTGCAGCCAACGGCATACCGATCTTCAATCCGATCAAGAACGATGGGAAGAGCGATACGTTGAAAGCAGGTGAACTTGACCGGTGGGGTGGGCACTGTGGTCGAGCCGACGACTACCACTATCATATCGCTCCGGTTCATCTGGAGAAGATCGTTGGAGCGGGCAATCCCGTGGCCGTCGCTTTGGATGGCTATCCGATCTACGGCTACAACGACCCCAACGGCAAGCCTCCGGCGGATCTCGATTGGCTGAATGGCCACGAAGGGGCCGACGGAAAGTACCACTATCACGCAACGAGGACGTATCCCTATTTGAATGGTGGCTTTTATGGCGAGGTCGTCGAACGTGATGGGCAGATTGATCCGCAGCCAAGGGCTCGGCCTTTGCGACCATCACTGACAGGACTCAAGGGTGCCAAGATCAACGGTTTTGAAAACCCAAAACCAGGTAGTTATATCGTGCTCTACGACGTCAACGGCGTTAAACGGTCAATCAAATACACAGTCGCCGATGACGGTTCAGCAACATTCAACTTTGTTTCGCAGCAAGGTACGACGACCGAAACCTATACACCACGCCAGCAGGATGGTGGAGACGGAGAAGGTGGTCGGCCGAAAGAACGTGGAGGTCAGCGTCGTGGCGGAGAGCAAGGTCAAGGCGGGGGACAGCGTCAGGGTGGTAGTCAAGGACAAGATGGCGGTCAGCGACAGGGCGGAGGTGGCAAGCTCGTTCTTCGAGCACTTGATGCCAACGGTGACGGCGTCCTCGACAAAGCGGAGATACAGAAGGCGGCAGCCGCTCTTCTAGCACTGGACAAAAACAATGATGGACAAATCTCCGGCGAAGAACTTCGTGGCACCGGAGGCGGACGCGGACAAGGGAATCGTGCCCAAGGCGATCGTCCGCCGGAGAATCGACAGGGGCGAGGTGGCCCGCAAGGCAACGGTCGACAAAGTCAGACTGACGGTCCACGCGGTCCCCAGCCCGGCGATGGGCCGCGTCAACCGTGGATTCTTGTACACGCCGATGAGATCGACCTTGATAGTGATAAAATTATCAGTCACAACGAAATCGTCGGCGAAGCGACCAAAGCGTTCGCTGGCTACGACATCAACAACGATGGCAAGCTGAGCGAATCGGAATTGAACGTGCGTGGCGGATCGCGCAGTGCAATGGGCGGCTTCTTGACAGGGCATTCCAAGGAAATCGATCGCGATGGTGACGGCATTTTGACTCGAACCGAAGCCGTCGGAAACGCAGAGCGAATGTTTGCCAAGATGGACGCCAACCGTGACGGAAAAATCACGCCGGAAGAAATGGAGGCTTCACGGCGAAAGCAATGAAGCCGCTAAGCCCATTGCTAATCCCGCTGAATTCAAAAGGTGTCAGGACT
>NZ_ANOG01000115.1 GCF_000346295.1 Rhodopirellula maiorica SM1
ACCGTCTTTTGCCGAACCGAACGAGGTTGCCTGAAATACGAAACCTTTCGTACTTAAGGGCCAATGCTGCTCGCTCCCCAAACGCGCCCCCCCCCTTCCAATCATCACGCCGGAAAGGAGAAAACCACTGTGACCACTTTGCTAACTCATCGGACGCACTGTTTTGCAACCGGTGCTTACTTGACGGCTCTCGTCTTCGTCGTCGCGACGCAACAACGTTCCCCCGCAGAGGACTTCGTCACGACCGCTGAAACAACGCCGAGGCGTTTGGTTTTGACCGACAATATCTGGGGTGAGGTCGCAGTTCAGCCACCAAGTCGCGATGACCTGCCGATCGCCGAATGGCACGTACCTCAAACATTCGAAAGCGAAGCGATTGCAACGAACCCATTGTCGGTTGATCGGAACACCCTTTGGCAGCGGATTCAATCGGACCACCGAAGCTACTATGACCTTCCTTCGCTGAAACTGCTTACCGACGGGTTTCTGATCGGCGCGGCCGTGGCGAATACGCAGCTTGATCAAGAGATACAAGATCACTTTCAAACAAGCGTTCGCGGCGCAACGAGCGACGATTGGTTCGAGGGACTCCACGCCAGCAAGGAACTCGGCAACGGCCGCTACACGCTACCCATCTTTGCGACTGCGTGGGCGGCGGGTGCCTACTTCGACAAGTCGTCGGTGTTGGTGACGACGGGACGATGGGGCGAGCGTTCGATGAGGTCATTTTTGGTCGGAGCACCGCCGCTAATTCTGGCCCAGCGATTCACCGGTGGCTCGCGGCCTGACGAGAAGGAGCGTGGATCTCGTTGGCTTCCTTTTCAAGACAACAACGGCGTCAGCGGCCACGCGTTCATGTCATCACTGCCCTTCATCAACGCAGCCAAGATGACCAATCGCCCCATTTTGAAAGCCACCTACTACGCCGGCTCACTGCTCGGTCCCCTCTCGCGAGTCAACGACGACGATCATTACCCATCACAAGTTGCCCTGGGTTGGTGGATGGCGTTTGTCGCAGCCACTGCGATCGATCAAACCGAAATGGCCGGTGGCAATATGCAGTTCTATCCCTACATGGCTGCCCACAGCAGCATCGGTGGCATGTTTGAGTATCGGTATTAAGTGATAGTATCATCCGAGTTGCCGATCGAGCACCTGGTAACGGCGGGCAAAAAGGTGTCAGGACTCAATAACGGGTTGCCAGAGCGGGCGCACAGTAAAACGGCGCTGCTACGGGCCGCGGCAATGATGATTTTCAGGATCGATGTGGCTGCTGTACTTGTTCATTTTTCCTGGCGATCATTCTGCCTATTTACAATACAGCCAACGGGCATACGTAACTCTCGCCTGCATAGGTTGGGTAGAATGTTTTTGGCCGAATAATTACCAGAGCCGAGGATCAACGCTGCAGCGATCGGGCATCGTACCGACACCACTTCCGACTACTCCGGTACGATCTCCTATGTTTGACAGCACGGTCGATGACCCAATACGATTCATGAACGACATCTTTGTAGCCAGAACCTAATGGACGCAAGAGAATGAGAATCCACACGATCGTTGCCATCATGATTGCTGCTGTTGCAACCAGCGGCATAACCGCTCAAGAAACGAAGCGTACGAGCGACGCGCCGCGGGCGTCCAAGGGGGCCAAATACCTGGAAACTGGCGGAGAGCGTAAGCTGGAAGTTGTCTACAAAAACGTTTCGGGAAAAGAACTCAAGCTGGACTTGTATTATCCGACAGCCAAACGCGTCGACAAATGTCCGGTGATTGTCTTTACTCACGGTGGCGGCTGGGCCGCAGGCAACCGCTACAAAGCGGCCAGCGGATCCTTTGCGAGCGTGTTTGAGCAGTTGATCCAAGAGGGTTTCGCGGTCGCCCCTGTGACCTACCGACTGGCGAAGAAGGACAGGAATGTGGCGATACGTGATTGCGTGATCGATTGCAAAGACGCCATCCGCTACTTGTCCAAGAACAGTGAAGGGTTGGGGATTGATCCGATGCGAATAGGCGTCATGGGCGATTCTGCGGGCGGTCATATCGCCCAGATGCTGCTGCTGGCAGAGCCAGAACAGTTGCCCGGCGATCCAGCCCTAGCCGACGTCCCGTACCGCATGATTGCTGGCGTCTCTTGGTATGGGCCCAGCGATTTTGAAAAGACGGATCTGTTCAACCACGATGACCGAGCGGATTTTAGGGATCGCTTCTCCGCCCGCATTCTTGGCTCCGATTCCGGGCCGACCGACAAACGATCGCGCTACCGAGAAGTCAGTCCGATCAACTACCTGAGTAAAGACAGCCCGCCATTGTTGATGATTCAAGGTGACAAGGATACGACTATTCCAGTCAAGCATGCTCACCACATGAAGCAGAAAGCGAGCGAAGTTGGAGCACCCGTTGAGATCATGATCATCAAAAACGCGGGTCACAACTGGCGAAAGGTCGACGACGAAATCGATCCATCACGGGAAGCCATTATCGAACGCACCGTGCAGTTTTTTGTAGAAAACAAACCACCGCGATAGTCATCAAAAGCTAAGAGGGGCCGTTCACCGTGAATCGAAAGTTTGGCGTGACTTCGGCTTATCTGCTGAAGAGCCTATTCGACATTCACGAGTTCGACGATGAAGTGAAGGTGCGAGTGAGGAGGGATGGAGCCTGGGGACCCACGTTCGCCGTAGCCGAGCTTCGAAGGCACCGCCAGTTCGATCATTCCGCCTTCACCCACCAACTGCATTCCTTCGGTCCAACCGGCAATGACATTTTGCAAGGGAAAAGTCGTCGGTTCACCTCGCTCATAGGAACTGTCGAACACTTTTCCACCATTGAGCCAGCCGCGGTACTTTACGGTCACTGTGCTGTCCGCCGTCGGTTTCTTGCCGTCCGAGCTTCGCAGAATCCGGTACTTCAGTCCCGAATCGGTCATCGAGAACTCGAGTTCCGGATCGGCATCCATGGCCCCCGTTCCTGCCTGAAGTTCAGGCATGTCGAGAAACGTGGTCGGTTTTGACTTCACATTTGCAGCAACCGAGGTTGCCGGTTCGGTCGAAATGCTCGGACTGGGTTTCGATGTGGAGCGACACCCGGAAACCATCAAGACGAAGCTAAACAGACACCATGGTAACCAACGTTTCATTGTCGTTTCAACGCTCCAGTCTCGCATACTACAACTATCCCATACGCCCATCGAAAACGAACCTTGCCCCCGATTCTTCGTTGGGACTGCAATGTTCGTAGGCGAGGTTAGCGAATACAGGCGTTTCATGAAAGTCCGTAATTTGTCTAGCTTTACTTTCACAGCTTTTACACGGACACAAGGCTCAATTGGTTGCTGAGCTGATTTGATCTACTCGTAGAATGTAGGATCGAGACAAGACGCCGAAAGTGTACAGACGAGACTATCATGATCCTTCTCATTTTCCCCCATCAACTGTTCGCGAATCACCCTGGTCTGAAACGCGATCCGGCTCGAATCGTCCTGCTGGAAGACTCGCTGTTTTTCGGCGATCACCAATACCCGATGCCATTCCACAAACAAAAACTTTGGTTGCATCGCGCCAGCATGAAACGATACGAAGCAGCACTGCG
Organism: Rhodopirellula maiorica SM1; assembly: GCF_000346295.1. Classification (GTDB taxonomy): domain Bacteria; phylum Planctomycetota; class Planctomycetia; order Pirellulales; family Pirellulaceae; genus Novipirellula; species Novipirellula maiorica. The sequence continues at coordinate 3,592 of NZ_ANOG01000115.1, forward strand.
GGACAAGGGATACGATGTTCAGTATCTCGACTACGACGCCAAGAATCCCTCCCTGATCGAAAAACTTAAGCAGGTGTTTCGTGCGGAAGATCAAACGCCGGATGAACTCTGCTTCATCGATCCGACCGACTTCATCTTGAGCAAGCGTCTACGTAACGCTTCTAAGAAACTTGGCCTCCACTGCGAGGTACTTCCCAATCCAGGATTCCTCAACTCGGTCGAAGAAAACCAGGACTATCGCGAGGATAAGAAACGTTGGTACATGGCTAACTTCTACAAGTGGCAGCGTCAGCGCATGGACATTTTGATGGACGGGGATCAGCCTGAGGGCGGGCAGTGGAGCTACGACGAAGAGAACCGGAAAAAGGTACCGAAGAAACTTCTGTCGAACATTCCTGAGCTCTTAGCGATCAAGCGAGACGAATTTGACGACGAGGCAAAGAAATATGTTCAGCAACAATTCTCGGATCATCCCGGCAGCATTGACCAACTCTATTACCCAACATCACATCGACAAGCCCGGCGTTGGTTAAAACACTTTCTCGCCCACCGCTTCGATCACTTTGGCGATTACGAAGACGCGATTGTCGAGGGTGAGTCGTGGCTTTGGCACAGCGTGCTGACACCCGCGATGAATATCGGGCTGCTGACACCCGGCGAGGTTGTCAAAGAGACGATCGAATACGCCAAGAAAAACGACGTTCCCATAAATAGTCTCGAAGGATTTTTGCGTCAGGTGATCGGCTGGCGCGAGTTCATGCGGGCGACGTACGAGGATATTGGCGTTCCGATGCGGACGACCAACCACTGGAAACATCGGCGCGCGATGCCCAAGTGTTTTTACGATGCGACGACAGATATTGCCCCCGTTGACGACACGATTCGGCGGATCCTCGATACAGGGTACTGTCATCACATCGAGCGACTCATGGTACTGGGCGGTTTCATGTTTTTGTGCGAAATCGACCCTGATGATATCTACCAATGGTTCATGGAGATGTTCGTCGATAGTTATGACTGGGTGATGGTTCCGAATGTTTACGCGATGAGCCAGAACGCGGATGGCGGTTCGATTACAACCAAGCCCTACT
>NZ_ANOG01000116.1 GCF_000346295.1 Rhodopirellula maiorica SM1
GACTGCCCACACCACGTCTTCGTAGCGTTCACGCCACTGGGGAACCAATCGTGGGTCGGGCGGATCGCCTTCGCGTGCACGCTGTTCTAATTCCATCTTAATACTGTTGGCTTCGGCCGCTAAATGGTTTGACCATGACACCCGCCCCAACATCGGCGGATAATCCGGATCGCTCATCTCATTCGCAGGAACCAATCGCGAATCGAAACCCTTGGCGAGCACGGGTTCGAATGTTTCGCGTTCCGCCGACGTCGGCATTCGCGTCAGAAAACGCAAATAGATCGATTCCAGCAGCGTCTGTGGATTGGGCGATGTCACTGCCAACTCCGCCAATTCGCTGGCGTCCGATGCGGACGCCGTCCACGATGCAAACACGCCGTTGGCAATCGCACCGGGCTGCAACACATTCGGTTCGACGTCGCGTTCATTGATCGCTGATTGGCGAGACCCGGTCCATCCAAAGGCCTCGAGCACATCGACTACTGCCGTCGCACGAGGGAACGCCAAACTCGGCCGGTCTCGTTCGTTTGAAAGAGTCGCGAACATCCAAGCACGCCGTGGAGTGCCCATGCTGATCATCGTCGTCGCGGGACGTCTGGCCTCGGGATCAAACGACAACTCTTCGACATCCATCGGACGTCCTGAACACGCGACCATCGAATCGACCACTTGCTCGGCCGTCAAACGGCGTCGATCGGGTGACGCAAAAAAGCGATGTTTCGGTTCGGCAAAACGATTGTTTCCAATCGCTTGGCGTTGGTACAAGTCCGAGGCCAAGACCAAACGGACAACATGTTTCATGTCATAGCCGTTTCGCACCAATTCGTCGGCCAACCAAGCGAGCAGCTCAGGATGGCTAGGCGTCGTCGAGTCCCAATCGTCGACCGGTTCGACGATGCCCGCGCCAATCAAACGCTTCCAAAGTCGATTGACAATCACACCGGCGAACCGCTGATTCATCGGCGAAGTGATTGCGACTGCCAACCGCTCTCGAGTATCCGCCGGGTTTTGAGCCAAATCATTCGGCGTGCCATCTAGATTGACCAAGTGTTCGAAGGGCCACTCAGGGACAACCGGCTCTCCCGGTTTCAGCGTGACCTTGATCAACGATTCGCGACCCGAGTTCTTTTCAAAGAATCCCGGCGCCACCGTGCTGGTCCGAGGCACCGTCACTTTGCCTCGTGACATCATCGCGGCGAGCGAGAACAGATCACGCTGGGTGGTGTCGTGGTAGGGCGAATCGTGACAACGAGCACATTGCAAATTCATTCCCATGAACGCGGACGCCATGATAATGCTGCGAGATGCCAACGGCGCGTCGTTCTCTGCCGCCATCCCAAAGCCCGCCGTGCCTCCTTCGCGTTGACTGCCTCGCAACATCACCAATTCAGTGACCATCCGGTCAATTGGCTTGTTGTCACGCAGCGCCTCGTACAAGTACCAACGAAAGGGCCCGGTGTTGTTCAGCGACGGTTTTAGCAGATTTGGGTTCTCACCCAAAACATCCTGCCAGTAACTAATCCAATGATCGGCCCAACGTGGATCGCTGAGCAGTTGGTCAATCACTCGGCTGCGTTTTTCGGGATCATGGTCAGCAAAAAAGGCACGCGATTCGGCTTCGCTCGGCGGGATCCCGATCGTGTCCAAATAGACGCGTCTCAAAAACGTTTCGTCATCAACGGGGTCGCCCATTTGCAGTGCCTCGGGATCAATCGCTTCGTCCCAGCGGGCACCGAGCGAGACCCATTTCATCAGCACGTCGATATCGCGTTGGGCAAGCGGTTTAGACGGCGGCATCCGTTCGCCTTCGTCATCGGTGATCAATCGAGCAATCAAGACGCTCGCATGAGGATCGCCGACAACGATCGCGGGTTCGCCCGAGTCGCCACCGGACAACAACGAAGCTCGGCTGTCCAATTTGAAGCCACCTTCGTCGGTTTCTCCGTGGCAGCGGAAACAGTTTTCACGAAGGATCGGAAGCACCTCTTTCTGGAAATCGATTGCAGCAACCTCGTCCGGCGAATGGACCGAAGCGGGTTGCTGAGCTGATTTCACGCGAGCTATTTTCGCTGCCAAGAAGCGATCGACCGAAGCAGAGTCGGTCTCGGCATCAGGACCGATGAAATTGCGAGCAAACTGATGACGCTCGTCCCAATATGCATCTTGGCTGTGGGCCATCTGACGACGAACGCGATCGTCAAACTGCTGTAGCGACGCCTCGGTCTTGGCGATTTGAGCCAATACGTTTTTATCCGTTAGCCCGCGACCCGATGTAGCACCTTGAACGTCGGCCGGACCGCCCGATGGACGCAACAATTCGTAGTGCTCGGTGCCCGGCGGCTGAACCGCGACCATCGTTTCCCCCGGTTCGGCTCGAAACGAAGAACCACCCACGATCGTTTCAAAGACCACGCGGACGGTTGTCGGTTTGTCAAACTCGATTTCGCCGAACGATTCCTTTAATCCGTAGCCCACGATTCGCATCCCTGGGGCCGGAGGCTCGGGAAGCGGATCGACCGGTTGATGACCATTGGTCGATCCGCTCATCGGTCCAAGTTTGGCAACGACGTTTCCATCGACCCACAGTCGGCTTAGCCCGCGAGCACGAATCAGCATGCGGCTCTTGCCTGCGGCAAAGTGCACATCGGCCGCGGCACGCACCAAAACAGCACTCTTCCACGTATCGCGAATTCCCCACGTGTCATAGCGATAAGGCAGACGCGGGATCAAAAATTGCTCGGCTTCCCAATTCGGAACGCTCGGTCGCGAGTCCGCAGCAAAGACGGGATCAACAAACGATTCCTCAGGCCAATCACGGTGAGAATCGGCGGACTCGTCAAACACCACGACTACTTTCCCAGGTACCGTTTCCATCTTGGGCTCGGTTGCCACCACGGGTTCACGAGGCGTCGTGCGAAACCGTTTGGCCATCTCTTTGTCGGTCAACATGCCTCGATAAATACCGACGAAATCAAGCCAGCCGCGGAAACTGTTTCCGGGGCTGCCGCCGATCGACGAACCGATCCAAATCGCGTCGTTATCGATCACGGGCGACTGTTTTGTTTCGCCCCCCATGTCCCAGCGGCCCTTGCTGGGTTTTCCGTCGATCCATCCGCGGATGCTGCTGGGATCACCAAAACGATACGACACGGCGATCGAATGCCATCCGTTGGCCGGTTTCAGGCCTTCGATCGAGGTCCACCGATGCCAATGCGCTCCGGTGACTTGACCGGTTTGATACGGCGTCGCAAACAGAAAACTAATGCAAATCTTTCCGTTCAGCTCACGCAGTCGCAACGCCCAGTTCTGATTATCCTTGGCGAACCCTTTCGCATTGGTCCGCCCCTTGCCGATCACGTACACATTTTGGTTGCTGCTAATCGCGCCGACTTTGACACAGGCTTCTAACGTGATCTCGTCGCCATTATCAAAATCGAATTCGCTCTCATCGCCTGGATCGGGAAAGAAATAGCGTGAGCCGCTGCCATCAAAACGAACCGACAAATTGGAGGGTTCAAAATCGGGGAACTGCGGCGGACGCGGCCCCAATTGATCGCGATACACACTGCCGTGAGACTGTAAATTCGATGTTTCTTCGCTGCCAAAGTCCCAGCGGGCGGTTTCCGAGAGTCCATTTGCCGTGGCGATTGAACTCGATCCTGTGATCGCCCATAGCACACTGCACAGCCCCACGACGTGAATGCTCCATACGGATTTCCAGTACATCAAACGACTCCGATGAATCACATTCGTCTGGCCCTGTTTCGCCGATCCTGTCAAATAGCAGGATCCCAAAAACAAACGACAAAAAACGAAGGAAAGGCAGGTAGTTAGGCGGGAACAAGTGTCACTGTGACGACACAATCGACAAAGGTAGGGGCGTCACGGTACCACAAGCATCATAAACCACTCCAATGGCGATCCGCAAATCCTATCCCGATTGTCTTTGCATAAAAGTGAAAATTGATACAAAAAAAAACGCCGACTCTAAAACTAACTCTATAGCGTGAAAACGCATCTCTATAGCCTTAGCTTGATCTGATAGCGAACGTTGCTGGGAGCCTGGGTACACCCAAAATCGCTTGCACAGGACACCTTGGCTACCTAAGATCATCACCGGAGCTCTGCCCCCTAAATTGCTGTGCTGCAATGTGTCGCCGCAGTTTTGGCTGACGCACGGCACGAACGTCCGTCTTCACCCCACCTCTCTCTCACCCCCCACCTCGCCGATGTCCCAATCTTTACAAACTCGTTTGTTCTCGCTGTTCGCAATTGTTCTTTTCGCGATCGTGACCGTTGGATGCGGTAATTCGTCGGGAACAACCGAACTAGGGGATTTACCGGCCGGCGCGAGCAATCAAGAGGAAGAAGACGCGGCACCGACCGAGGCCCCTGCGAAGAATGTTCCTGCCGACGAAGTCTGATCACGAACTTGTTTTCGCAAATGCGACAATGCAAATCTGAAACGGCAGCCGTGTAGCGAAAGCTGCCAATAAACATTGTTTTTCCCTGTTTACAGACTGTCTATAGACAAGCCCGATTCGCAATCCGTTTCGCGGATACGAAAGTTTCGTTGCCTTATTGCTTCCGTTTTTTTCCTTAGTCGGGGGCGACAACCACACTATCTTCATGTAGCAGCCTTACATCGTTGAGGTTGTATTTTTTTGTTTTTGTTTCGGAGTATTTATGATGTCCAAATCCAAATCGCGGCTGCGCGGTTTTACGCTGGTCGAACTGCTGGTGGTGATCGCCATCATCGGAGTCCTCGTCGGACTATTGCTGCCAGCGGTCCAGGCCGCGCGTGAAGCGGCCCGGCGTATGCAATGCAGCAACAACACCAAGCAATTGGGGTTGGCACTGCACAACTACCATTCGGCGTACCAAATGTTCCCGATGGGCAGCGGTGGCACTGGTGAAAATACAACCGGCAGCGCCTCGATCGCGGGAACCAATCAACGACGGCTCAACGGATTGATCGCGTTGCTGCCGTTTCTCGAGCAAACCGCACTGTGGGAACGTTTCAGCAATCCCACCGATGGTTTTCCAGCAATGGGTCCAACCCCCGGAACGAATGACGCGGCCATTGGTGGCCAAGTCTATACGCCTCTGCGAACTCAAGTGACGACACTTCGCTGCCCCAGTGATCCGGCCGTGCATGCGGGCCAGGCACAAACCAACTATGCTTTCTGCTATGGCGATGCAGGACGCTTTGTTGGCGGAGCTCCCAACCATCACACCCGCTTCAACAACACCTACACCGGTGCTGCCGACCCCGGTTCCAAGCGTGGCTGTTTTGCCCGTTGGTACCAGTACCGTTTTCGTGACATTTTGGATGGGACCAGCAACACCATCGCAATGGGCGAGATGGCGGTGACGCTGGATCAACGCGAAGTGATCAGCAACCAATACCAAGGTTCCGTCGACTACCACAAATTCCCCAACCTGTGCAAAACAGGACCGCACATCACCGCTGACGATCCGCAACATTTCGCGGGCGGAACGCTGTATCCACGAGGCCGCCGCTGGGGTGAAGGTCACGTCGGCTACACCGGATTCAACACCATGTTGCCTCCGAATTCGCCGTCGTGTCGCCGCGATTCCGGTAGCGCCGCCGGTGGCATTTCGGGCGTCTTTTCAGCGGCCAGCCGTCACCAAGGCGGTTGCCATGTATTGATGGCTGACGGTGCCGTTAAATTCATCACCGAGTCGATCGAAGCAGGCGATGCCAGCAAAGCTTCGGTTTCGACGACCGGTACCGGAACGGGAACAAGTTATGCCCGCGCTGGATCCAAGAGCCCATACGGCGTGTGGGGCGCTTTGGGCACGCGTGCGTCCAAGGAAACCGAGTCACTTGAATAGTTGCAAAGCCGCTAATTCAAATTGAAACAAAAAACGCCGTTTGAAATTCAAACGGCGTTTTCTTTTTGACAGTGCGGGTTGAGGGTTACAGCTTCAATAGCGGCTGGCCCGTCATCTCGGCCGGAATCGGCAAACCGAGCAACTCTAGTGCTGTCGGAGCGATATCGGCCAAGCGGCCATCGGACTTCAGCGTGCGGCCGTCAAGCCCTGGTTCGACCACGATCAACGGCACATCGTAGGTCGTGTGTGCGGTGTGAGGCCCGCCGGTTTCCGGGTCAATCATTTGTTCGCAATTGCCGTGGTCGGCGGTCACGATCAACGAGCCGCCTTTTTTCAAGGTCGCTTCGACGACTTGCCCCACACACTCGTCCACCGTTTCGACTGCCTTGATGGCCGCCTCTAACACGCCGGTGTGCCCGACCATGTCGCCGTTGGCATAGTTGACGATCAACAAATCGGCAACGCCGGACTCGATCTCTTTGAGCACCTTTTCGGTAATCTCGTGCGCCGACATTTCGGGAGCTTGATCGTAGGTCGATACGGTGCGAGTGGACGGTGCCATTTCACGATCTTCGTGCGAAAACGGCTCGTCACGGTAATCGTTAAAGAAGAACGTCACATGAGGATACTTTTCGGTTTCCGCACAACGGAACTGGTTCAGCCCGAGCGAACAGACGTACTCACCAAGAATGTTCGGCATCTTGGCCCGCTTTTCAAAAATCACTTTGACGGGCAGTCCGGTTTGATACGCAGTCATAGTGGCGAAGTACAGATTGTCGATCTTACCGCCACGATCGAAACCGCCTCCTTCGATGTTCTTCCACGCGTCGTCATCAAACGTGAACGCCTTGGTGATTTCGCGTGTTCGGTCACCGCGATAGTTAAAGAAGATAACTGCATCTCCCTCTTTCACCAGTGTCGGTTTGCCATTGTGCA
>NZ_ANOG01000117.1 GCF_000346295.1 Rhodopirellula maiorica SM1
GGACCCATCGCAAGAACCATGGGTGCACGCGAGTGGCGGCAACGTCGATTCGTGAAACAATGTCGTGGATCGCCACCGTTGTGGCATGGAACAAGTTGCGATTTCGAAAGATTTTCCCCACTGCATTACCGGCAAAAACATGGGGGGCAAAAAGATGGGTTCATGTTAGAAAACAGTCGACATTGCGATCTCCGGAATCGAATCTTCATATTTTTGCCCCTCATTTTTTTGCCGGCAAATAGATCAGCGTGGCCGAATTAGTCAGGCGTCTAAAGAGTACACCGGGAAGTTAAGCAATTCTCCTCAGCTCTCGCGGTTCCCTTCTGCTTGTTCATTGATTCATGCAGCGAACGACTCATGCTCGCACTTGCGCGGAAAAATGTTCCGATCCTGATCGATCTTTGGTATCCTCTTGGTGTGCATTCGTTTTGGGCGGCGTGTCAATACTCGCACAAGAACGGTCAAAACTAGGTGGTACACCCGAGTCTTTGAAATCGCCTTACTTGATGGTGGCTCATCCGCTCTGGGACCGGACTTTCGCCGCCGTTACCGGACTGAACCTTCATGTCAATGAATGATCCCTCATCCCGTACCCCCGAAGGCGTGCCGCATCGGTGCGATGTATGCGGTGCGGAGTTCCGTCTAAACCGTTCGATTGCTGGCGATGTTTGTTGCCCAAATTGCAACTCTCTCGCTTGGCCTGTCGGCGATGACGCTCCGAAACTTGAACCGTCTTCGGCACAAACGTCCACCGTTCGCACGAAGGAGATTCGGATTCGTCCCCCGATGAGTAACAACATGGACTTGGGCGACGTAGCACGACGCGTGCGAACGCTGCTTCGGAAAGACAACGACGTGCGGGTGTCTGTTCTTTTTCAGGGTCGCGATCCGAAGCATAAAGATTTGGGCAAGGCTATACTGGACCGTTTCGTTAGTTCGTTGGTACCTGACGATGCGGCTGTCAAGACTCCTGCCCACCTCGAAGCTCGACGCATTTCCTGCACATTGACTTCTCCCGAACACCAACCTGACGAGTAACCTTCGCGTCCACGTGCGCACGTAAGTGATAGACTTGGCCGCCAACGAACCACCGGCAGAGCTGGGCCGCGATATTGTCTATTGCCGCTTTCCCATTTCTGATGATGATACCAACGACGATATGATCGTTTCCGCCAGTATCGAATGCTTACGATTACTGCTGGAACGCGACTGTCGGACACTCGTTGCTTGTAGCGCGGGCATGAGCCGCTCACCAGTCATTGCAGCCGCTGCGTTGTCAATTCTCTTGGGCGATCGACTTTCCGATACACTCTTACGGATTACGGCTAATGCGCCTCGAGATGTTTCACCTGCGTTTTTTTCAGCGGTCCAACGTGTCCATGCTACACTGATGGTCGCGACTAAAAAGAAGGCAGAACCATAAAATGCGTGTGAGGCCGGTAGAAGCGATCATTGGTCAACTTGTGAATCATTCGCCGGGCCCCATGCTTCCTACCGTGCGTCAGATCAACGTTCCCTCTCTAAAGCGATCCCCATGGAAGGCCACGCCCCACAGTCACTCGCTAGAAAATTAAGCCGGCGAACAATCAGTCTCCGCACGTTCATGATTTGTGTCACCCTACTGTGCGTTTTCCTTGGCAGAATCGCAACGACGGCCAAACGACAGCGAGACGCAAAACAGGAACTGGAACGCCTCGGCGTTTCGGTTATGTATGAGCACGAATGGCACTACTCGGGAAAGCAAAGATCGCTGACGTCAAGACTGCTAGAACCCGTAGCACGCCACGTCGATCCGAATTTTGACTTCCGGTAACTGTCGTTCGGACGCGTTATCTTGAGGCGCCCTCGTTGCAGGCCGGTGCCGAATATACATCTTCGGATGTGATTGCCCCAATCTGCAAGCTG
>NZ_ANOG01000118.1 GCF_000346295.1 Rhodopirellula maiorica SM1
GCTCGTTGTGTTAGGAATGGATCGTGCCGTTTGAGGCAACTAGCCCTCCCCGGCCGCTTTCAGCGACCGACCCTCCCTGGGGAAGGTGGCGTTTGTTAGCGGATCAGGCTCATGTAGAAGCTGAAGACCTGCGTGTCGTCGGTCGGGGCTTTGTTGACGGGATAGGCAAAGTCGAATGCTAAGGGGGCTGGGCCGAGCATCGGAATGGCGACGCGAAGACCGGCACCTGGTGCGACTCGGAACGAATCACTGTGCAATTCGACGTCCGATTCGACCGTTCCAAAGTCGACGAAAGCGACGCCTTTGAATGCGTCGTCGGCGGTGATCGGGAACATGTACTCGACGGTGTTCAGGAACTTGAAACGACCGCCGACTTCGACATTCCCGTTGGCACTGGCGACAACCGGGCTCGCACCGCGGAAATCAAAACCTCGCATCGTGGCGTAGCCGCCTGCGAAAAAGTTCTCAAAAAGCGGAGTGTCTTCGCCGCTGAAGCCAAGTTGGTTCGAGTACGACAGCGTTTGCTTGCCGCTGCCGTCGGCCCGTTGCGCTATCAACCAATACTTGCGATATTCGGTTTCGATGCGAGCGTAATCAAAATCTCCAAAAGCTTCTTCGAAACTGAATTCGAAATAGTGCCCTTGGCTCGATTGAATTGGGCTGTCACGTGTGTCGTGTTTTAACGACAGCGAGCCGGAATAGACTTCGTTGCGTCCGACGTTGTCGCTCAATACGGCCTCCAGCGGTGCAACGCCACGCACGCTCGGGTTCGTAACTTCGACACTTTGTCCACTGATGCCGAGCGAAATCGAAAGGTCAGGCGTGATGCGGTAGCCGAAACTCAATCGGCCGCCGAGACGTTCTTCGTCCCAGTCGTCGAAACTTCGGTCGACCAAAAATCCGCTGACCGACATGCTCACTGGTTTGTAACCGAACAGGTTGGGGTCGGCAAAATTGATCGTGTATCGGTCGTAATCGCTACCCGGAGCGGCTTCGATGCGAAAAGTTTGTCCAGCACCACGGAACGCCGTGCCACTCACCAAGTCTTGAAACGAACGAGGCCATCGCATGATGTCAAAGTTGCGTTCGTCGACGGTGATTTGTCCTGTCACGCCTGCATCACTGTTGACGGCACCACCTAACATGATTCGTCCGGTCCGCGCCGGGAATCCGTTAATGATCAAGTCGGCTTCGCGGACTGTGGGCATCGGAACACTCGAGGGAGCTCCGCCGTAAGGATCGGCACCATACGGCAGCAGTGTGCCGCTGTCCGGATAGCCTGTACCGGGAAAGGTATTCGATGGAGGTGCAAAGGTCGAATCGGGATAGGTCGGAGCGGTGTACTGAGTCGACGGCGGTGCCGTTGTGGGGGCACTGTAGGTATTGCCACCGTTGTAGTTTTGCGAGGGGCTCGACAGCGATGGTGGAGCCGAATAACTGCTGGGAGGTTGGTAGTTGTTCGGTGCCGTGTAACCGCTCGACGGCGGCGTGTACGGCGGGGTGCTGGGATATTGCCGAGCGACATAGCGATCGCCGTCTGTTTGAACAGAAAGCGGCTCGGTTGTCGTGGGTTGTGCAGGTGAATGGGGCGATACGGAATCCAATGCGGCCGCGCGGGCAGCCAGCGGATTGACGCTTTGTGGTGCTTGCGTCGCGAGTTGGTTGCAACCGGTGAACGCCGTCGCAAACGCGACGACACCGATCGAGCACGCAATGGTTCGTGCTGTTTTTTCAATCGTGTGCATCATGCGGACGACTTCATCGGAAGAGTGCTGTTGAAACTTAGTAGACATCGTCGACCTCGCGATCGGTCGGAACGACCTTGATGTCGGGGGCGTCGGCGATTTGTGGATTGGTCTCTAGCAATTGGCTGCGTTCAATACGACGGCGATTTAGTTCTAGCGAGCGACGGTCAATGATGTCGCCTTCACGAAGATCGACCATGTTTAGCATCGTGGATTCACGCATCAGATGGGGTTCGCCTTCGATGTTGACCAAGATGCGACCGACTTTCCAAATATCGCCTTCGGTGACGTCGTAGACCAAGTCGACTGTGTTCGCTTCGTCTCGCATTACAGTCTTCGGTTCGACTTCGGCATAGATAAAACCGAGTTCGCCGTAGCCGTAGGTGATCTCGCCGATATCGCGACGCATCAGGGTGCCGTCAAACATGTCGCCCGCTTTTAATTCCAACCGTTTGCGAAGCGATTCTTCGGTGATAAACTGGTTGCCGACGATCTTGACATCGTTGACTTTGAAGCGAGGTCCTTCGTTGACCACGAAGGTGACGTACAACCATTTGCCGGATTCGTCATAGTGCAGTCGTCTCCCGACGGTGGCGGTTAAAAAGCCAAGGTTGTGGTAGTACGTGGCCAGCACGTTGACGTCATTGTCAATCTTGGCCAGGTTGGCGGTGTTTCCGATGTAGGACAATATGCCGGCGGTAGGTCCACGGCTGGCGATGATTTTTTTCAGTCGGGCTTCGTTAACGATCGTATTACCTTTGATTGTGATGTCGGCAATTCGTTCTTTGGGACCTTCGTTGATGCGGAAAATGACGATTCCTGGATCGGTTCCGAAACCGATTTGTGCATCAACGGCGACTTGATTGAAACCTTCTTCGAGGTAGTAGTCGATGATGCGGCGTCGAGCGGATTCGACCGAAAACTCACTTAACGGGTCGTTGGCTTGGACTCCGGCGCGATTGCGTATTTCGCGGTTGTTAAACGCGCGATGACCGTGAAAGACAACCTTGGTGATGACCGGTCGCTCGTGTACGAAATAGGTAACTGCGACACCTTCGGGGCGTTCGTCAACTTTAAAGGTGACGTGATCAAACGAGCCCATGTCGTTCAGACGTCGCACGTCGCCGAGCACAGTTTCGTAATCATAAAAGCGATCTTTTCGCGTTTCGATCTTTTGCATGATCAAGTGGGTGCCGATCGCTTTATTGCCACGCACGGTGACGTCCAGCACGATCGCGTCCCCTTTTTCGCGGTGGATCGTTACCCCATCGCGGCTGCGAACATGGTCTTGAAATTTGGGACGAGTGTCGGGCCCGGGAGCACTTGCGCCGCCTTGGCCACCCCCGAATCCGCCTCCGCCACCCATTTGCGCATTCGCCAACGTTGGCGTCAGAGCAAATGCGATCAGCATGGTTAGCAATACCGATTGGGCGGCACTACAGCACAGAGCGCGTCGAGTCGTTCGAGCAGTCATTCGGTTCGTAGTCCGTTCTGTCTTACAGTGAGGTATCCCGCTAGGGGAAAACCGATTCATCCTTGAATTCGGTCGCAATGGAGCGGATAAATCGTCATCGATTGACGATTTTCCACCTATTTGCGATATCAATGTTGGTAACTACCAACGCAGACGCACTCACGACAAGGCAGATTTACAACTAATTCGGCGGCTTTTTTTCAGGCGATTGCCCTCTTTCAGCGACTGATCCTTGCCGGGGGGAGGGGAAAGTTAGAGTTGGACGGTAGGCCGGATCAAGTCGCGGTAGCGACGCAGATCCGGCAGATGCGATTTTTGCACTGGAAATTCGTTAAGACTGTCGTCCACA
>NZ_ANOG01000119.1 GCF_000346295.1 Rhodopirellula maiorica SM1
CGAGCTGATCCAATTGCGACCGTTCAATTCATCCCGCACGTATCAGAATTTGATGCACTCGCGGCGAGCCGTCGTCCACGTGACCGACAACGTCGATCTGTTTGCACACGCCGCAGTGGGATCGCTTGGTGACCAAGCCGCGCTTCGGCAATGGGTTCGCCGCTTGGAAGAGACTGCGGAAAACGACAGCCAGTACTGGATCTTGCGTGATTGCCATCGCTGGTTTGCGGTCGAGGTCGAATCGATCAACGACCATGATCCTCGTGCCGAAATGAGCTGCCGCGTCGTCCGGTCGGGCATCGTTCGTCCGTTCTTTGGCTTTAACCGGGCAAAATTTGCGGTGATCGAGGCCGCGATTCTGGCGACACGAACGCACTTGCTTTCGCAAAAGGAAGTCGAGTCGGATCTTAGCCGCCTGCAGATTTTGGTTGACAAGACCGGCGGTGCCGCCGAGGACGCCGCATTTGAATTTCTCAAGCAAGCGATTTCCCAGCGATACACCGACATCGATTCGGCTCCACCGAACTAACGACGCATCATCCCCCGTCTTGGAAGGCATACCGGGGTGCTGGTATCGTGAGCACATGACATCTCAGCAGGTACGCGTGACCACAGGCTCACGACTTCATTTTGGTTTATTAGACACCGCCAAACCCTTTGGGGGCGTCGGTGTGATGGTCGACGATCCGATCACCGAAGTCGTTGCGCGACGCGCCGATGCGTTCCAAGGTCCTGCGATCGCGGCCAATCGGGTGCTGGGCGTTGCCGAGCGTTACCGCCGACAATTTCAGCTCGATGCCTTGCCCGCCTGCAAAATCGAGATCGTCCGCCGCCCGCCCGCGCATACGGGGCTTGGCACGGGAACCCAACTTGCGATGGCGGTGGCCGAAGCGATCAGCCAACTTTTGCATCCAGAGAATGCGGACCAGCGGACTGCGAGTCGGATCGCCGATCGCGGTCGCCGCTCTGCGGTTGGAATCCACGGTTATCGGCATGGAGGGCTGATCTATGAAGACGCCGACCAGGCCGCGGAACTGAATCCGATCCGGCAACGACTCGACGTTCCGAAACAGTGGTGCGTGGCGATTCTTCGTCCTATCCAAGAAACGATGACGATCAGCGGCGAGGTGGAATTGGATCAATTTGCCAAGCTGCCTGCGACCACATCCGAGCAGCGTGATCATTTTCGCACCCAGATCACCACGCAGCTTTTACCGGCAATCGAAAACAGCGACTTCGATGCGTTCAGCGAAGCGGTGCACCAATACAACCGCGACAGTGGGCTGTTGTTTGAATCGGTGCAAAATGGCCCCTACAATGGCGTGGCCGTCTCATTGCTTGTCGATTTCTTAAGAAGCAATGGCATCAAGGGTGTGGGACAGAGCAGTTGGGGCCCCTCGGTTTTCGCTTGGTTCGCGACACGAGACCAGGCTCAGCAGTTTGTGTCGGATCAGATCGACCAAGCGAAGGTCCATGTGCTGCTCACTCATGCCAAAAACGATCCACGACAAATTGAGTCGCAATCTTGATGCGACATCCGACTGCGGCTACTGCATGGTTCCCCGTAGCGGCATCGCCATGTGCAGATCCGCAGTGTATTCCGTCGGCGTGGTCGCCGCTGCAGCGGCGACGGTGGCTGACAAGGTGGTCAGATCGACCATCTGAGACGCGTCCTGTGGCATCGTAAACAGCTGGGGATCGCCACTGAGCAATTGATTCACCGTATACGAGCCGATCGTAATCTTCATGCTCAAGGGCTGCCCCATCGCCGGCGTTAGATTCAGCTCAACTTGGTGCGGCAATGCACATTGATGCTCGGCATAATAGCGGTGATTGGTCGCGGTACTTTGTGCGATCAAGTGATTGTCTGGTGAGTACATAAATTGGTTTGTCACATAGCCAGCCGAAGGCTCGATCAAATAGACGCGTTGATACAAACCATCAGGCATTTGGATGACGCTGCGAATTTCCAGCTTGCCATCATCTCGTTTGACGGGACCATTGACGACGGTGGCGGGATCCAATTGAACCAACCCCAACGCATCCATCACCCAAGTTGGGTCGACCGGCAAAACCGCTCGCTGAAGCTGTTGGCGGTACTTCGCGTGCTCGGCGTAGTACAGCGTCTTGGACATCGTCACTCCCTCGGGAACTTCAAACCAAAACACTTCGTCATTGCTGCCCATGTCCATCCCCGCGCCAAGCACGATCGGCAAACTGGCTCGCAAGCGAAAGCGACGCTCTCGCTGTAGACTTAAGGTGGCGCTGAGCTTGGGAATGTTAGGCATCGTCAACACTTCCACCGTAGCGGTGTTGGTCGACAACTGTTGGATCGAACCGGTGCGATTCATGACCGCAGCCAACTCGTCCAAGCTGGGTGTCTCGTTAAAGGCAACCGGAGGCGGCGGGTAGGGCATCGGAGCCTCGCGGCGGGCGCAAGTCGCTCCACCAGAGACAAAACAGATCATCAACGTTCCGATCCACAGCCATGTTCGCATCCTTGCTTTTCTCCTGGGACCGTTATTCGGTTGATGTTTCTTCGTCGGCGCTCACCACATCGGCTTCGCAATAGAGCAGATCGTTTAACTCGTCACGAATCGACTCGGATTCAGCGCGATTGATCTCACAGGGCATGACATCGATCGTCGACTGATCCGCCAGCACTTCCAAACGCATCGCTCCTTCTTCGAGCGAATCATCCGCAGTGCCTTCCCAAGGACGCACCAGCCGTTTACGCATCAGCATGATCGCCAGCAAGTAGCGTGTTTTGGCTTTCTCGGGAAAATTGCCCATCTGTCGCAGCAGATCGATCAAGACCTCGGGAGGAGCCAGCACCAGTTTCTTTTCCGCAGCAGTGGGCATCCGGTTTTTCCACCATCCGATCGCATCCTCTGGAGGCCCCTTCCAGCTTTCAGCCGAAAAGTCGCGACGAACATAATCGTCTCCCGATTCCATCACGACCGAGTAGTACCATTCGCCTTCTCGCAACGGGCGATGCAGAGAATGACAATTTCGGGTACAGCGTCCGACGTGGTATTCGCCTAACATAGGAGCCAAGAAACAGAAGGAGTTCGAGTTAAGAGGTTCGCGCATTGGAACCGTAGCACAATTCCATCCTAGCGTGAAAGACAGAATATCGAGGCGAATTGGACGGCAAAAATCGCAGCAAATAGGTCGAATCCCAGCACCGCTAGCTTGCTAGCATGGTGTTTTGGCTGAGGAGCAAATGCAACCTTCCATCACGATCCGCATGTCGACTGCCGAGGATGCCAAAGCGGTAGCAACCGTGTTCCGAGTCGCATTCGCTCCTTTGCGAGCAATTTACCGACCGAGTGAGCATACCGCCGCTCGCCAACCCCTTGGTCAGCAAGAAGGAACACGGCTCGTTGCTGAGCTGGATCAGCAAGTTGTTGCAACGGTCCAATTCGACAGCCACGAAGACTACTTGCATGTGATTGGGCTGGCTGTTCACCCCCAGCATCAACAAAAAGGCATTGCCCGTCGCCTGTTGGACTGGATTGATTCGCAAGCATTGTCCGCCGGTCGCACTGCCATCGTTTTGCGGACAATCGAGCAGACCGGGAATGTTCCAGTATTTGAGAGGCTAGGTTTTCGCAGCATCGACGAAGGCGTTTCGGACCGTTTCGAGAGCGGCATCTATCCGGAACTGTACGAAGTGAAGATGCGTCGGACCATTTCATCGCCAATCGGGAAAGTCCCGCGAGAATTACCATGAGCGTCGATTCATTTATCAAGACATTTCAGTTTTCGGGTGCAGGGGGACAACCATCTGAAGTGGATGTCGACAAGATTTTTGAAATGCTGCAATCGTATCCTGATTCCGCTCGATTGTGGAATCTTTGCGGCGACTCAATTCAGCTATCTGACGGGGACCGCTATTGCCCCGAGGATGCTAGGAAATGCTACGAAACCGCGATCCAGCGGTCACCCAACGATCCAGAGGCTTATGAATCCCTGGGTTTCTGGCATGATATCGAAAATGAATTTGAACCAGCCGCGAAATACTTCAGGCTTGCTATCCAACGAACCAAGTCCGATGTGCCCCGCCATGGCCTTGCTCGTGTTCTCGCTCAACTTGGCCAAAAATCAGAGGCACTGTTAGAAATAGATCAGTGTTTGGATCAGCAATCCATTGACTTGAAAATCCTGAGGGACGAAATTGAGAATGACTTGTGGTATTCTGGATGACCGTTTTCCCTAATCTCGAATCGGTGTCATCAGCCGGCAGAGAATGTAATTTGCGAGCTTATTTCCCATGCAATCACTCGCTCCCGTTTCGACGCCGATGCGGCTTGCGTTTCAGGAGGGGACACTGACGCTCTCAGGCGTTGAAAAGCGACTGGTCGAGCGATTGTGGAATGAGCCGCTGTGGATGTTTGACACTCGCAGTGGCTGCTGGCGAACCGATGCGATGCATTACCGCGATGTGGTGGAGTGTTTACAAAGCCGACTCGCCACAGCATGGTCTGATGACGTGGCCCGCTGGAGACCCATTCGCTTTGCCGCGGCGAAGCTGCACACGCTGCGGCCGGATCAAAACGAAGCCCTCGAGGCTTGGTTGGAAACTCGCCGCGGTGTCGTCGTGATGCCCACGGGAACGGGCAAGACCGAAGTGGCACTGCATGCGATCTGCCGCGTCAGCACAAGCGTATTGGTCGTTTCCCCAGTGCGTGATTTGATGTATCAGTGGCACGACCGGATTCGAATAGCAACCGGTATCGACGCCGGGATTATTGGTGACGGCGTGCACCGCGTCAGCGCGGTTTCGGTGACCACGTACGATAGTGCGACGATTCATATGCCACGCTTAGGCAACCAATTTGAGTTCATCATCTTTGACGAATGTCATCACTTGCCCGGGCCGATGCGTCAGGACGCCGCCCGAATGTCAGCGGCACCCTACCGGCTCGGCTTGACCGCGACCCCCGAGCGACGTGACGGCGGGCACGAATTGCTTGATGAAATTATCGGCCCGCGGGTATACATGCAAGCGATCAAGGCAGCGAGAGGCAAGACGCTGGCGAATTACGACATTGTGCGGATGAAAGTGCACTTATCCCACGATGAACGAACTCGCTATGAATCGCTGGGCAATACGGTTCGCGAATATGTTGCCGAGCGACGCAAAGAAGACTCCGCTTACGATTGGCCAGCATTGTGCAGCGACAGTGGCCACGACCCCGCCGCCCGCGCGGCAATGGTTGCGTTCCATGCCAAACGTTCGATCGAAGACCGAGCGGAGGAAAAATTGCGAGTCATCGAAGATCTGTTTCGGCTACACGCCGGCGAACCGGTGATCGTCTTCTGTGGCTCCAACGCAATGGCTCGCGACGTGTCGCTACGTTTCCTGATCCCCTGCATGCTCAGTCATTGTCGCAAACGCGAACGACAAGAGATTTTGTCTGGATTAAGAGAAGGACGTTATCCTGCAGTGGTCGTTAATCGAGTGCTGGACGAAGGAGTTGATTTACCAGAAGTCAACGTCGCGATCGTCGTCGGTGGCGGCAGCAGTACCCGGCAAGCATTGCAACGATTAGGACGCGTGGTACGCAAGAACCGTTTTGGTCGTGCCTGTTTCTACGAGATCGTGACCGCCGGGACGCGTGACGAATTGCGGTCCCGTGCGAGACGGCGTGACGAAGCGTTTCGCAAGCACTAGCTAATTTAGATAGCCAGGTTTGATGCTGACCAAAGAACAATCACTCGTCGAGTACGACTTTTCACGTCTGACGGTCGCACCTGATCGGTTGACACGTTCGACACATGGGCATTACGTTGCGATTGCCGAGGAACTGCTAAAAATTTATCGAGAGCATGTCGGCGAAGTTCGCAAGCAACTTCACAACCGAGTGCGACTTTCACTGCAAAATGTCACGGATTGTCCGGCACGGCGGATCGCTGCGTTTTGCAAACTGCTGGACGACGCCAGCGAGTTCCAGCAGGACAAATCCGCAGCAGCAGCAAAACTGCGGCAACGTGTGTTTTCGCTAGCCGCAACGAAACATCCGCTGGTGCAAACACGTGACCAATTGTTTGACCATGACGAAGCGAACACGAAAGCGGAGATCGCAGCCGAACTTGGCAAAAGCTGGGAGGAAATCGAAGCCAGCTTGTTTGCCGATGTGATTGAGTTTCATCGGCTGCGGAAACCGCCTGAGAACCTCGACGCTGCGGGATTGCTTTCTCGCTACAACGTCGCGCAAACCCAGGCGGCTTTGTACGCTGCAACATCGATGACCGTGTGGGCCGGCGAGGATTTCAAAATGATCCTGCGCTATGCTAAACTGGCCAGACTGATGCACTCGATCACGCGGCAAGGCGACCGGTATGCATTTCAATTGCACGGACCTGCGTCACTGCTGCGTCAAACCCGTCGCTACGGCGTCGCGTTCGCCCGCTTCCTGCCGGGGTTGCTCTCGACACGGGATTGGCGGATGCAAGCGACCGTGCTCGGACCCGCGAAACGGCGATTCGCATTGCGACTGAGCAGCAGCGATGGACTGCACAGTGAAGTGCAACCGAGCGATTTCGACAGCCAGCTGGAGGAAACGTTTTGGCGTCAATGGAACAGCTTGCAAGCGGAGAACCAGACCGATGGCTGGCGGCTTCGACGTGAAGGAACGGTACTACATCAAGGCCAAACCGTGTTCACACCGGATTTTTCGCTGAACCATCCCGAGCATGGCGAAGTGTTGCTGGAGGTGATCGGGTTTTGGACGCCGGAATATTTGAGCGAGAAAGTGATCCGGCTAAAGCAGTTTCAGCACGCCGCGAGGATCGTGTTGGCGATTAGCGAAAGCGTTGACCAGGCCATCCCTGATTTGGGCATACCACGCGTCACGTTCAAAACAACGCTGAAGGTGAAGGACGTGCTGCAGAGGTTGCCCAACTGAACCGCTGCGAAGGCGTTTCTACAAAAATCCTTCCCGCCGCGAAACACATAGAAGTGTCGGACAAGAAGCTGTTTCCGTGCTCGGCAAATCAACTTTACATCGGATCAGCGTCGGTAACTTGCAGGATCCAAGCGTAGATTTTGTCGAGTGTTTGCGTTTGAAAACACACCTCGATATGGAGGCCAAAAGGGGTCGGGGGGCAAACAAAACATGCTGCTTTCGCACTCGCTGCCTACACGCGAACCCAATCTTTCAAGCAGGCGTGTTCAAAGATCATGTCGTGTTGTACCTGAAGATCCTGGCCCATCCCCGCTGCATAGGCACGGTCATACAGCGCTAATGCGATCCCCACGTCAACGTAGGCGAGTCCCACAGCATTGAAATACGTGCGTTCAGCCATACTGATGCGACCGGGTTTCTTTCCGTTGATCAGATCAACAAGATTGCAATGAATGTCTTCGTCGCTCAGTTCACCATCCTTGTACATGCGACTCAGCGTCTGAGTCCGATGCTTGACGGTTTCCCAATCATCGCAAACGATTTTGTCACATGCTGCGGCAACCGCATACTCATCTTCCCATCCTCCGATATGACTATAAAAGGCCCCCGGCTTCATCCAAGCCGCTTTAAGCAACGGCGCCTGGGCACTCGTCGCCGTCACGATGATGTCGGCGTCACAGGTTGCCCGCTCCAAGTCCGAATTCGTCTTCTCAAACTTCAGGTCAGGTAAGATCGCCGACATCTCCCGAACAAATTGATCTTCTTCAGAGACGGCCTTGGCGGCAACTCGGCAGGTGTTTAACGATGGAATTGCCGTCTTCATAGCGATCAAGTGCATTTTGGCCTGCTCACCGGCACCAATGAATCCGATCGTCTCGGAATCGTCTCGCGCAAGATGCTTGGCAGCAATTGCCCCCATGGTTCCGACTCGAATGTTTGAGCACAGCGTCCCTTCCATGAACGCGATCGGAAAGCCGTGTTCTATCTCTGATAGGATGATCACCGCAGATAGATTTTGGATGCCAAATTTCTCAGGGTTCGGCGGGAAAACAGAAACCCATTTGACACCGCAGATCTTTCTTGATTTAAAAGTTGCGGGCAGACAATTGATTCGCTCTTGCGTGTCGTCGTTGAAGATCTGCACGATTTTCTCTGGGAACAGAACATCGCCTGCGTCGTAGGCTAACATCGCCTGCTCAGCGGCGTCCATCGCCAAGTGAATATCCAAACATCCTGCACCCAGCAAATCTTCTTGTGAGAAAAAGCGACATTTAATTTGGTGATGATTCATGTTCCAGTCTCGCGCGTTCGGAAATCGAGATGAAGACGCGACGTCTCGTCCTCTCTCCGTGTCCCCCGAGGCGAATGCATCTCCCGGGCCAAACGGGGCTGACGCGAAAACGCAAAACACTGGTACACATGCATCAATCGTCACGTGCTAAATCGCACGAACTGATGGCGTGATGCGTGCCCATGGGCACATCACATCCATGACAAGGAATGACGTTCTGGTCTAGATCGATTGGTCGGCCTGGACAAGGGCGTCCATCGATTCGAATTTGGCTCGCAATTTCGACGTATCCGACGCGTGTCACCTCAACAAAGACTCAGGTGGTTGCGTGTGAGAAACCTGTGAAGCGACCGGTGTGGATGAGCGAAGAGGAATTTGCCAAGAGTCAAGACCTCGCAGAACTCTACCTTCAGAGATGGCAAGTGGCACTCGATATCCGAAGCTTGAAGACACACATGCAAATGGAACATCTTCGCTGCAAGAGGCCCTCGATGGTGCGTAAAGAGAAACCGCACGCATTGATGAGCTCGATGATGAATCGTCCAAACACGAAAGGCGGAAAAGGGTCAGGAGGTATTTTCTGTCCTCGGACCGAGTCGGATTAGCTTTCAATCGTCCTTTTTTTAGTTGCAGCGATCGGAAAGTTCGATCCGATAGATGAAATTGCGCTCGACCAATGGCTTTTTCGTTTAATCAATGCAGTATTAACAGAAACACACAAAGCAACTCCTTCGTGCCTTTGGCGGCTTACGTCGCGAAGGCTTCGTGGATCACTTCACCGCCGAGGACGGTGGGGATTTCTTCGCGGCTGTTGTGCAGGTACACCAGCTTGTGCTGGTCCAGCCCCAGTCCGTGCAGCATCGTCGCATGCAAATCGTGCGGTGAGAGCGGGCGCTCGACTGGGACAAAGCCAAGTTCATCTGTGGCTCCGATCACCTGCCCGCCCTTGATTCCGCCTCCAGCAAGCCACATTGTGTAACCAGCCGGTGAATGATCACGGCCACGTTTGTCCCCTTTCTGATTGCCTTCGGTCGTCGGCGTTCGCCCGAATTCGCCACCCCAGATGACCAACGTTTGCTCAAGCAAGTTACGTTGTTTCAGGTCTTGCAACAAACCGGCGATGGGAAGATCCGTCGCGCGGCAGCGGTTGATATGATTGTTCTTCAGTGAACCATGTGCATCCCAGCCACCGTTTCGCAGTTGAATGAAGCGGACGCCTTGTTCCACCAACCGCCGCGCCAACAAGCAATGCCGTCCAAACACGGCGCTGGCTTTCTGGTCGATCCCATACATCTTCTGAGTCGCTGCGGACTCGCGGGACAGATCCAAAATTTCAGGTGCGTTGAGCTGCATCCGAAAACCGAGTTCGTACGACTCGATCCGAGCCTCGAGTTCTGAGTTCGCGTTTTGCTGCTTTAGATGCTGTTGGTTCATCAAACGGATGAAGTCGAGCTGCTCGCGACGATCCGCCACGGAGTACAAATTGGGCAAATCGGAATACGGTACGCCGCTTTGATCGTCCAATTGCGTGCCTTGGAACCGAGCTGGCAAAAACCCACTTCCCCAGCCCGGCCGCTGCGGTGCCGGTCCGCTCGAGTTGGACGACAAGACCATAAACCCAGGTAAATCACGAGCTTCGCTGCCCAATCCATACGTCACCCAACCGCCCAAACTGGGACGTTCCCCCAGCGACGAACCGGTCAAAGTAAAATTTTCTGCGGGCCCATGGACCGGAATCCGGTGATTCAGTGACCGAATCACGCACAGATCGTCGACATGGCGAGCGGTGTGGGGCAGCAAATCGGAAACCTCGATCCCACTGTCGCCGTACTGTTTAAACCCAAACGGCGAGGCCATCAATTTGGATCCCACGCCTGATCGCGGAATGTTGGGAACGTTTGCCCCAATACTGTCCGGTACATACTCACCTTCCATCGCCGACAACTGGGGCTTGGGATCAAATGTATCCATGTGCCCCGGACCTCCCGACATGAACAAGAAGATCACGTTCTTGACCGAGGGCGGAAAATGCGGCTGCTGCGAACCGCTGCCGCCGTGATCGCCCGCCGCTGCGTCACCCTGAAGCAACGCATTGAGTGCGATCGATCCAAGGCCGAGGCCTGCTGATCCAAGAAACGTTCTGCGATCTTGGTTAACGGGGCTGATAATCATGGGGTGGGCCGTGGTGATGCGAGGCGGGCGGGTGGCGGAGGAAGTTCAAACGAGGTTCAGTCAGGGGATGTAGATAAATTCGTTTAGATTCATCATCGAGTGACAGAAACGGATCAGCTCGGGAGCGGGCCTATCCGACGTCGATGAATCGCTCTGATTGTTACGAGGCTGCAGTGCCGCGGTGGCAAAACCAATTTCCTCTGGCGTCGGTGCGCGACCGAGCGTCCGCAGGAAGACGGCTTGAATCAATGCGTGGATATCGTCACCAGCCTGAGCGTTCACAATCCGCGCCATCTGCTCGGCTCGCTTGACCACAAATGGGCTGTTTAGCAGGTACAGCGGCTGCAACGCGACCGTCGACACCTCGCGGCGTGAACAGCTACGAACACCGTCGGGAGCATCAAACATCGTCATCACGTCAGGCATCTGGCTACGTCGCTGAGACAGATAGATTGTCCGCCGTAGCGTTTCCTCTTCACGTTCAGGTGCGACGCTCGGTCCGCCCACTAGCCGATTGAGATCGTCCGTCGCAACGAGAATGGAATCGCGAATCACCTCGGCTTCCATCCGCCGTTGAGACCACCGCCACAACGTCTTGTTCTCGGGATCCAAATCATGATTGGTTGCGTCCAACACACTCGACTGGCGATACGTCGCCGAGGTCACGATCAGGCGATGAATGTGTTTGGTACTCCAACCACTGTCGATCAATTCCGAGGCCAGCCAGTCCAACAGCAGCGGATGGGTTGGCGTGCCGCCGTGAGTCCCTAAATTGCTGGCCGTGTCGACCAAACCGCGACCGAAGTGCGATTGCCAAAGACGATTTACCCAGACGCGGGCAACCAGCGGATTCTGGGGACTGGCCAACCAATCGGCCAACGCTTGACGGGGTGTCGGTGAAAGTTGCGACGGAGTCTCACCGAGCACTGCTGGCCAAGCTGGCTGGACTCGCAATCCTGGGCTACGAACGTCGCCGCGAACCAGCACGCGGGTAACATTGTCAGCCAGGAAATCGGGCGAGTAGGGCAGCGGAGATCGATTCACAACCGGCAAATGTTTCACTGTCTGATTGCCCGTCACCGGCGAATAAAAGCCCCAAGTGTGTGCAGGGTAATCCGCCGGAGCCACCTTCCGCTTCTTGGCCTCGGATAGATAAAATTGATACGAATCGCGGGTGAACCAGTTTTGGATGTCCTCTGCTGGAAACGACGGAGCATGCTGCAGTTGATAATTCCCCAGCTGTCCATTTGAGAAAAACGCCATCAACGCGTAGTAGTCACGCTGCATCAACGGTTCAAATTTGTGGTTGTGACATTGGGCGCACTCCATCGTCAGCCCCAGCACGGCGCTGGAAGTGTTGTCGACAATATCCATCAACACCTCCATCCGTTGCAAAGGCTTGTCCATCTGGTTGCCGCTGATCCGAGCGGCCCCCAAGAACCCCGTCGCGATCAAGGCTTCGTCGGAATAGGGTTGCAGTTCATCGCCAGCGATTTGTTCACGTAGAAATTGAGCGTAGGGTTTGTCGCGATTGAAAGCGTTGATCACGTAGTCGCGATACCGCCAGGCAAAGGGACGGGGGATATCGTGCTGGTATCCCTGACTTTCCCCCCACCTCGCCAGATCGAGCCAATAGCGAGCCATCCGCTCGCCATAATGTGGCGACTGCAATACGTGCTCGACCATCTTCTCATAGGCGTCCGCCGAAGTATCGCTCACAAACGCTTCTGTCTGAGCGATCGTGGGCGGCAAGCCCAGCAGGTCTAGGTACAATCGCCGAACCAACGTACGGCGTACCGCGGGCGGCACCGGCGTCACACCGACGGTTTTCTGGCGTGCGGAAATAAAAGCGTCGATCGGGTGTCGCACCGCGTCTGCGTTTTCAGGACGCGTGCCCGCAGTGGGCAACTCAGGACGTGTGATCGACGCAAACGCCCAATGATCCGATTTGATCTCAGGAGTCGGCAGCAAATCATCGTCCCAGTTCAATCCTTGATCGATCCAGGCTCGAATTTTTGCGATCTCGATTTCCGACAGCGGTTTCTCGTCGGGAGGCATGCGATCGGAATCGGATTTCGTCGTCAACACTTCCAATACATGACTGTTATGGCTTTCGCCGGGGACGGCAAAGACTTGCCCGGTGCTGAACCCGAACCATTCATTCCGCACATCCAACCGATGCCCAGAATCAGGATACTCGCCCGCGTGACAATCGAAACACCGATCTCGCAGGATCGGATAGATGTCGGTGGTGAACTTGATTGGTTGATCCCAGGTGACAGCGGGCGTTGAAGCGGCGAGACGATGCGGCGACGAATCAAGGAATGAAAATGCGTCTTTCCAGGAACGCGACAGCACCAAGTCGTCGACACGGATTTGATCCTCGCGTTCCGTTTTGATGCCCGTGGAAAATCCGACCCAGCGAACTTGATGGATGCCGTCTTGTTCGCTTAATGAGAGCAAGGGCTGATCGGCGTCATCGGGTTGTGGATCAACCCATAACTGAATCTGACTGTACGCATTGCGGGGTCCCGTGACCTGTTTTGCGATCTTAGCGATCACGTGATAGGTCTTACCGGGTTCTAATTCCGTGCGACTCCAAGCGGTTTGTTTCGCGCCGAATCGCACCATGAATACATTCTTTCCCCGACTTGCACCCCGGTCCGCCATATGGATCCCGATATTGGGAATACCGCTGCTATGGACGGCTTGATCGCTGCCCTCGGTACGGTCGAGCCAAAGCACAAAGAATTCGGGATCACTGTCTGCTGTGGTTGCAGAGGGTTCATATCGAAAGCGAAATCCAACGAACAATTCATCGTCCGCAAAAGTTTTGCTCAGTTCACGACGCAAAGGATTGTTTCGCCCATTTGTTCCGCCAATCATCACCGCGGGTGGTGATGCACCGGAGGGCGATGTGAGAGCGCCCGGGTCGGCTAATTTCGCGGGTCGCAACTGCGACAACTGCCAAGGATTCGCGAAACCAGATTGCGGATCGTCAGCGAGTAGTCGGCCAAAATCATGCTGCGGATAAAATCGGTCCGCAGCCAATCTTGTTTCGTCTGCGTTTGCATCGGAGCCGCCACCCCCCAGCCCGCCGCTAACCCCCAGCCCAAAGACACCAATGACAAATAGCGACAACAGATGATTTCGTATGGCCCTGGATGATCGCGAGCAGGACACAATTCTATAGAAACGCATTATCGAGTTGCCTCGGAGGGGCTGGCAGGCGTTTGCTTCGCGTTGGACGGCGAGAGGAATGACGCCGGCGAATGTGTGCCCCCACAATCACCGATCAGCTAACAGTTTATCCGGAAGCCCGGTGCCCTGCCGCATCCGAACGCTCGCAAAAGCAATCGAGTTGTACCGAATCGATCAAAATGCCCACTCAATCGAATCGTCAACTGGCGTTGAAGAACCGAGTCGACGAGCCACCGGGGCCGATTTTCACGCGGACGCGTTTCGCGCACCGCGGGCAATGACCAACGTAGGCAGTAGACTCGGAATTCTGGTAAATCCGACCATAGATTTGACAGCAAAGAAACGTAATCCCCAGAAAAGGCCGAAATCGGTAGCCGGATGCTTCTTTTTTCGCAGCATCGTTGGGGCGATTCAAACCGCCGGGGTCACTGGAGGCGTCAAACTGGGGTGTCGACATCGGATGGCGAAGAAGCGAAGGAACGAAATCACTCAGAACTAGACTCTTCGGCACGGTGCAGGACTTCTAATGCGAGCTTTAATTGGTGTCTCGCTCGACTCAGCCGACTTCGCACTGTTCCGATCGAAATCTCTAGGATCTCGGCAATCGTTTCATAAGATCGCTCTTCCATTTCTCGCAAGACCAGAATCGAGCGATGTTCTTCGGTCAATCGCTCCATTGCGGTGCGGACCATCGCCACGCGTTCCCGCTGCAGCATCGGTTCGTCGACTCCGCTGGACTGGTCGACAACTTCGAGCCCATTTTTCTCGCGAAATTGGTCCAACGACACCCGAGCTCGCTTCTTTCGCCGACGCGAGAGCGCACTGTTGAAGGCAATGCGGTAGAGCCAAGTAAAAAATTGGCTGTTTCGCTGGAACGTATCGAGCTTCACAAAAGCCCGGATAAACGCCTCTTGGACAACTTCCTCGGCTTCCTCGGGCGAACCGGTGACCTGCAGCATGGACGCGAACAAACGATCCTGGTTGACCTCTACCAACCGGGTAAACGCAGCACGATCGCCCTGGAGTGCTCGGTCAATCAGTTCAGGCTCTTCGCCCACGCCGCCAACTTTCGTGAAATTCGAGGTTTCTCTGCGCTGTCTTCCCCCACCGCTGCCGCAGTAAAACGAGGGGTCGAAGGCTACATCCGCACCCTAGTTTATCATCCTGAGACAAAAAAATACTGTAAACGGAGGGATTTCGCCATCAAGAAGCGATCGGGCGCCTGCGTAACCCCTCTGAATCAAGTCTTTGAAGCGCCCTGCATGCAGTCGCTAAGAAACAAATTCAAAAACCCAAAGGGACAAGCCCCCCATTTCTACGGCTGCACGGTCCATGGTGAAGGGATGGGGAGGAAATTGATCCTGTTTTGGTTTATAGCCCTGCGTACTGATCGCGGAGCGATCAACAACTAACTGACGTAATGATCGCGGAGCGATCAACGACTATCTGCGTTATGATCGCGGAGCGATCAACGACGATTTAATTCAGCTCACCTTCGCCTTGGTGACCGGTCAAATGGCGTTGCAGGTAGGTCGCTCGTTGGACATTCCGGTCGGAGGAACCGAGCACACGGCCATGCAATTTCTGCAAATGCGCCGGCTGGGTATGAATGAATAATTTGTTGATCGTGGCGACTTCGACATCGCTGATCAAGCCAAGATTCACTCCCATTCGCACTTTGGAAAGGTAGTGCATCGTTTCTTCGCTGCTGATTTTTTTAGCCGTGCTGAGGATGCCCATCGCGCGACTGACGTCGTCATGCAGGTCTTGCTGGTTTTGTTCGATCAAAAACGCGCGTGCTTTTCGTTCGTATTGGATGATTTGCGGCACGACCTCGTCACCGACGAGCGCCAACAGTGACTTTTCGCTGTGACCGAGCGTGACTTGGTTGCTGACCTGATAAAAATCGCCCGAATATTGCGATCCTTCGCCGTACAGCCCACGGACGGTGACGTTGATCCGCTGCATGCTACGAAAGACTTTTTCGATTTGCCGTGTGATCACCAGTGCGGGCAAATGCAGCATGACACTGACGCGGAGCCCCGTCCCCACATTGGTGGGACAGGCGGTCAAATAGCCGTACTTTTGGTGAAACGCGTACAGAATCGAACCTTCGAGCTTGTCATCCAACGCATCGATTCGGGCCCAGGCGGCATGCAGATCCAATCCGCTCTGCATCACTTGGATTCGCAGATGATCCTCTTCGTTGATCATCACGCTGTATTGTTCGCCGGGATCGACGGCGACCGCGCGTGATCCATCGGCGTCGGCAATCTCGCGGCTGATCAGTTGACGTTCGACCAAGAATTGGCGGTCGACCTCGGAAAGCTCTTCGATATCGATATAGCGGATGTCTTTCCAGTCCTCCATCGCCTCCATCCGGGCCCGCACGGTCCGCTCGATGCTGTCACGATCCTCGTCACTACAGCGACGAATGAAGGGAAAGTCAGCGAGATTTCGTGCCAAGCGAATTCGGCTGCTGATCACGATATCGGATTCAGGCCCGGTGCCGCGCAGCCACTCTCCGGAACTTTTTGCGAGGTTATTAAAGTCCGTTTCTTGATTCACGACTGATTCTCACCTTCACTCGAACTTGCATCGTCGTCATCGGACGCCGGGATGCTCAGTTCGCGTTCCATTCGTTTTAGTTCGTCTCGGATTTCCGAAGCACGCTCGTAATCTTCAAGCTCCACGGCCTCTTCCATCTCGCGCCGCAGCTGGATCATTTCCGCTTGTGAATCGGCCGACGCTGCCAACCGACGTGGCCGCTTGCCAACGTGTTCGACGGCGTCGTGGATATTCCGCAGCAGGGGGATCAAGTCCGTCTCGAAAAAGCTGTAATCGTAGGGGCATCCGAGCCGTCCCGTGTTGCGGAACTCGAAAAAACTGATGCCACACACCGGACACTCTTTTTGGTCCAATTCGGCCAATTCTTTTTTCGATTGTCCCAGCTGCAGCTGCTTCGCCAGCGCGTTGGTGACGGAGGCCACAGGGCTATCGGATTCTTTTTGCAGAAAGCCGCGGGCGTGTTCCTCACAAAGATGCATAATTTTGGGACCCGAAGGTTCCGTCAACTCGGTGATATGAAACGTCGCGGGCTTTTCGCAATACTGGCATTTCATCGTGTCATTCCTAGCTGCCGTGACTGCCGCTAAAGTGTGTGTTTTCCCAAGTATTGGACGCCAAAGGGATTCTATCGCCGCCCCCATCGGTGTCAACGTAACGACTTTGACACGTTTCGGTGGCCGAGAGAACCTGTTTGCCGTTTCCGCTGTCATCGACTGGCGAAAGCCGACCGCCGCGTCGAAGCCCCATCTACTAGAGCCCGATCCCTCCGAAAGAGCCCGTCGACCTCGATGTTAACACCTGAATCTGCCGACTTCGACCAACTCTCGATCCACCATGACTTTGTTCCGGTGTATCGGCGTTTGTTGAGCGACTCGTTAACCCCAGTGACCGCGTTTCGACTTTTGGACGATGGCGGCCCGGCGTGTCTGTTTGAAAGTGTGATTGGGGGCGAGAAAGTCGGCCGCTACAGTTTTTTGGCGGCCGATCCGATCAAACGGTTCTCTGCACGTGGCAACCAAGTCACAATTTCGAACTTAGGCAGCAGCGCAGCGGCAGACGGGGGCAAGACGGAAGAACTTGAATCCGCCGACCCGCTGGAAACGTTTCGCGCCCACGTAAAATACCGAGTTGCCGAGGTGGCGGGGTTACCCCCATTTGTTGGTGGGGCGATCGGATATGCCGGCTACGATGTCGTGCGGTATGTCGAAAATCTGCCCAATTCGCCCGAGGATGACCGCCAACTGCCCGATCTGGATTTTGCCTTCTATCACACGCTGTGCGTGTTCGATCACGTCGACAAAACCATCACCGTGGTCTCGCTCGCCGATTGCCGCGACGTCACCAATGCCGCGGAATCTCAGCAGGCCTTCAGCGAAGCATCGCAACAAATCGACAAAACGATTGCCAAGCTTTCGCAACCGACCGCACATACCCCCGAAGAATTCACGACCGAGAAGCCTTCGCCTCCGCTGAACATCGAGTCGAATTTCACTCGCGAATCGTTTCGCAAAGCGGTGCTCGAGTGTGTTGAATACATCCGCGCCGGCGACATTTTCCAAGTCGTCCCGAGCCAACGGCTGAGCGTCAAAACCGACGTCGATCCGTTTGAGATCTACCGCTCACTGAGAGTGGTCAACCCGAGCCCGTTCATGTTCTTTGTCCGCACGCCCGATTGCATGTTGGTCGGATGCTCGCCCGAGATCATGTGCCGAGTCGCCGACAATGTCGTCACCGTTCGCCCGTTGGCGGGAACCCGGCGGCGAGGCAAAACGGAAAAAGAGGACAAGGCTCTCGAGAAAGAACTGCTCGCCGACCCCAAAGAAATTGCCGAGCATGTGATGCTTGTCGATTTGGGACGCAACGACGTCGGCCGCGTGGCCCAATTCGGTACGGTGGAATTGACCGAAGTGATGGTGGTCGAGCGTTATTCGCACGTGATGCACATCAGCAGCGAAGTGCAAGGCAGGTTGCGTGAAGGGCTCGATGCCTTTGACGCATTGAAGGCGTGCTTGCCAGCGGGCACGGTTTCCGGTGCACCGAAAGTTCGCGCGATGGAAGTGATCGATTCGATTGAACCTCATCGCCGCGGCCCTTATGGCGGCGCGGTGGGTTACGTCGATTACCGCGGCAACATGGATACCTGTATCGCGCTGCGAACGATGGTCGCCAAAGAGGGCGTGGTCTACGTGCAAGCGGGCTGCGGCGTGGTCGCCGACAGCGATCCCGATTCGGAATACGACGAAACGATGAACAAGGCACGAGCGTTAATCTCGGCGATCGAAACCACCGTGGCGCGTGTCTCTTCGTAGCGGACGTCGGAGACGTCCGGCGACTTTGAGCTTTAGCGTAGTTTCTTCTCGAAGGCGCCTCGTAGCTTGCCGAGGTAGACGTCCGCTTCGCCAACTTCGTTCATCACCTTTTGGCTCATCTCTTCGATCGACTTATCCGCACTGGCTAATAACGAACGTGCTTCGCTTTGCTGTGACGTCAACCATTCTCGCAGCGCCAACGTTTGTTCCAAATGAGCTTTGTCGACCTGTTCCTGTAGCTTCTGCTTCGATGCTACGATTTGATCGTTCACAGCATCCTGCGTCGCTCGACGGAAAACTTGGCCAAGGTTGGTGTGCATTTTCAGAGCGAGGTCGTTCCATTGGCCACTGAAGTTAGCGTCGATCTCGATGCGATCGACCGCATCCAAACTGGATTGCAATGACTGGACCGCCGCCGATTGCTCAAACTTCGAATCCACAGCAAGCTTCATCTGCAGCCCGGTCTGCTTACTGACGAACCGACCTTCGACGTTATCACCTTCGCTACGCAGTTGCACCCACAATTCGCGTTGCCCACCGCTGATTTTGATGCCCGCTTCGTGTTGGCTGCCTAAACGTAGCGGCTTGGCTTCCATTTGTGGCCAATGCAGTGTCAACAAATCGACATCCGCGCCGCGACGACGATCGACCGCGTATTCAACGCGAACCACATCCGGTCCGTCCAATTGGAACTTGACCAGCGTCGGCTCTCGCAATAACTCGGGCGTTGGAGTCAAATTTTCGACGATTCCTTTGAGCGAATACTGTTTGCCGTTGGCACGCATCAATCCGCCAACTTCGCAGCGACGAACCAGAATCTGCGAAAGTTTTCCGTCCCCCAGCAGATCAAAGTCTTCGCCTCGTATACGCTCACTCTCGGGCGCCACGACGGTGTAGTTGGCAATCGTGCGTCCACCATCAAGGTAGCCGCGAATCTGGTCGATCTGTTTTTGCACGGCGAATTTCAGCATATCGATGCCAAAGTCGTCACCATTCTGCAGGTCGCCTGGCACAAATTGATTGACTTTTTGCATATCGATCTTCTTCGCTTCGTCGAGCGACGCGAGATCGGATTGTAATTGCTCGGGCAACGTATCGATCGCTTGGCGAACCGCCATCAATTCATTGCGTGCCTGTTTGGCTTGTTCGAGTGTCCGCTGCAACTGCGGCCAATCTCGCAGCGGATTATCGATACCGCGTGCTTCATCACGCACCGTGCGAATTTGTTTTTCTAAGTTGCGTGCTCGCACGACCAACGAATCATATTCGCTTTCCCAGCGATCGCGGATCTCGCGGCTGCGACGAACGGTTTCAAGGTTTTCGGTCAGCGCACTTGCTTCGGCGCCAAGCGAATCCGTCGTCGCCGCAATCATACGAGTCAGAAACGAAGGGGCATCCGAAGGCGACGGAGCGGCTTCCTCTTGTTCGACCTCGTAATGTCCCGACGAATCACGATCGGCACCGATTACCAGTCCGGTGATTTTGCCGTCACGCGCAACCCAGCGGCGATGCAACATCGCGTCGCCATCGATGACAAGCTCGATCGATTCGGCGCGGAACATGTCCTCCATCTCTTTGCCCTTGCGAGGATCAGCGACTCGGAAATCCGAATACGCGATGCTCGGGGGAAACAGACCGACATTGGCACTGCCGATTTCGACTTTGGCACCTGTGGCGCTCTCGATCCCTTTGATCGTCACATAGCTGGCGACAGGACCCAAGCCCCAACGCAGCAACATGATAATGGCGACAACAATGATCAGACGGGTAAGAACAAAACTCCAGCGTATCATGCTGCATCCTTTTGCTTCGAGGTGCGCAATTGACGAAGTAAGTAGTTAAGCGCCTCGTCCATCGGTTGTTGATCGGTTTGTTGCTCGTCCTCGGTGGCCGAGTCCGTGCTTTCGATCGGGCTATTCGCCGCGTCAGCATCTTTCATGCGAATCACGTCGATTCGCGTCTCGACCGAAGCACGGGGTATTTGCGGTTGACCGGTTGATTCGGCGGCTGCGTCATCGGCCGCCTCGTTCACGGCCGCCTCGTTCGCGGCAAAATCATTCACGGCCGAATCAGTTTGCGTCGCGTCGGACTGGCTGTCCGACATGGGAACCACATGCGATTGATCGATGCGAACCACCATCGGCTGCGTCGCCGGCGAAGTTGTCTCGCCGGTGCGACGTGGCGTTTGCGATTGGACAGGGGCCGCCGGCGAAAGTACCACGCGGTTTTCCTCGGCGTCCAGCGCCTCGTCCGAAAACGCGTCGATTCGGCTCTCATCACCCTCGGCGTCCTGGGGTTGGAACAACCGAAAGATGGGGTAAGTAATCAAAAAGATCGGTAGCACCGCGGCCAACCCGATGACAAAGCTGCCCAGCACGATCGTGTTGTTCAAATCGGTCCACGGCATCAGCGGCAGCGTCCAAAGGCTAGCCATCTTGGGGCCAAGCGTTGGATGCGTCAGAATATAACTGCCCACATCATGCGAATACGGATCGAGCTTGGTCGCGGCGAAGGTCGTCCCGATCGTGGTCAATGCCGCCATCGAATGATTGATCTTCAGCGACAACAAAACGATCAGCACGAACAGCGCCAACAGATTTCCGTGCGGAATAATGCCTAACAACGCACCGATCGCAACCGCCCCAGCTAACTGGTGCGGATATTTGCGTCCGGCGATCGCGTGGCGAACGTTACTGAATAATTTGATGGACCAGATGATCATCGCGGTGCGCCTCCATGCGCACGGTAGTGGCTTCCCTGGGACTCCATTTGTTTAGAGTTATCGGCGCTCTGGCACGAGAACATTCAGCACAGACGGTAAATTTTCCCAAGTCCTTTTATTCTTTCTGAATAGAACCAGGAAGAATGGGCAAACTAGACAGGCTGCTCATTTTTTGCCTGACTAGCAAAGAACACATTTTTCCTGAAAATCACCCCGTGGTGACCAAACGTGTCACTGCGATCGCGACACTACTGTATTTCCCCCTCTGGTCGCACGACCTTTTTTGTCACCGAGTCTATGAATCCACGAATCACGACCGAATTTCTTGGCTGGGATGCCCCGCTGCTGCCACGTGCCGTGGACTCACTGAAAACGAAATATGTGACCGCGAATCAGTTTGATCTGTCAGAGCTGATCTGTGTTCTGCCGACTTCACAAAGTTCCTATCGTTTCGAGACGCTGCTAAAAGAAGCAGCCAGTGACGCCGATTTGCGTCTGAGTTTGCCGAAAATCTTGACACTCGGTCGACTTCCCGAACAACTCTATTCGCCTCGCGCTAAGCTGGCGATCGATTTTGAGCAAACGCTTGCCTGGTCCCAAGTCCTTGCGGCTACCAATCCCGAGACGCTGAAACCGCTGGTTCCCACGCTGCCGACCTCGGACGAAGCCGATACATGGATGGAGTTGGCGGCGACGATTCGGGGGCTACACGAGGATTTGGCCTCGAACCAACTTTCGTTTGCCGATGTGGCCGCCGCGACCGAAGCCGAAAACGACCAACGACGCTGGACGCTGCTAGCGAAGTTGTTTGAATCCTATTTGAAACGACTCGCCGCAGCAGGTCTGGCCGATCCGCACCACGAACGTCGATTCGCACTGACCAACAGCGCATGCAAAACCAGCTCGACGGTGGTCTTGATTGGGACGAGCGACTTAAGTCATCTGCAGATTGCAATGCTACGGGCGATCCAGGCTGAAATCATTGCGATGGTGGCAGCCCCCACCGGCGAGACGTCACGTTTTGACGAATTCGGTTGTATTCAAACCAGTCAGTGGACCGATTATCGATTGCCGATCAGCGACGATCAATTGATCTCGGCGGGCGACATTGCAGACCAAGCGACCGCCGTTGCTGAGGTGATTGCCGAATTTGCAAAACAATATCCGGTCGACGAAGTCACGATCGGCGTTACCGACGAATCTCAGGTCGGGCCGATCGAGTTCGAAATGCGAAGCTGCGGTGTAAACACGTTTCGAAATTTGGGGTGGAGCATCAATCGCACGGCGATTGGACGGCTGCTGAACTTAACGGCGTCCTATCTAAAAACCCGTTCGTGGCAATCGCTTGCCACGCTGGTGCGTCACGCGGACGTTCACGCTTGGATCAGCAAACAGGATCCCGACACCGCCGATGCTTGGTTAACGCAGATCGATCAATTGCTTGCCAACCACTTTCCCATCCAAGTCGCGGACGCGCTGCCCGAGGAAGCAAAGAAAAACTATCCCACGGCGATCCAAGTCGCCAAGCGGATTGAAAAATGGATGTCACCGCTGCAAGGTGCCAATCGTCCGTTGGGCCAGTGGTGCGGCGCGATCACCCAGTGGTTAACCACGCTCTATTCCGCAGAACTCGATGCCCTTGAACCCGCAGATGAGTCTCAACCTTTATTTGCGTTCGAATCCGAGAGCGTCCCGCAAGACCGAACGGCGATGGCACTTCACTCGGTTTGCGGATTGCTAATGCGGTTTGCCAATGTCAACGCCGAATTGGACCTGGAAATTGACGGTGCCAGTGCGATGCAAATGATTGCCAATCGCGTGGGCGACCTGCGAGTGGTCGATCCAATGACTCCCGACGACATTGAAATTCTTGGTTGGCTGGACCTTGCCTTGGACGATACCAAAGCGTTGGTCGTGCTAGGGCTGAACCATCCTTTTCTCCCCACCGCCGTCACGAACGATGCGTTTCTTCCTGGCTCGCTTCGAACCCAATTGCGGATGGCCGACAATGACCGCCGGTTTGCACGCGACGTGTACAACATGCAGTTATTGTTGTCGACTCGGCAAACGGTGCGTTTTATCGTCGGCCGCAATTCCGCGGACGGAACGCCGACACCGCCCAGCCGACTGTTGGCGGCAGCATCGGACGAAGACGTGGCTCGGCGAATCCGGCTGTTACTGGAAAATAGCCGACCGCGAGTGGTGGTCCAGCACCGCTGGGATACTGCCACCGCCGAATCCTCGCTGCCAATTCCCACGCTGCCTGCTTCGACCGGAATTTGTCCGGTCAAGGCGATGAGCGTGACTGCGTTTCATGATTACTTGGCGTGTCCGTATCGATTCTATCTGCGTCACGTACTGAAATTAAAACCGCTTGACGACATGTCCTCGGAACTCGCCGCGAACCAATTTGGCGATTTGATTCACGGTTCATTGGAAACGTTTGGCGAATCCGACGACCGCGACGAAACCGATGCGGATAAGATTGAAAAAATCCTGCTTCATCATCTGCACCGTTATGCCAGTTTGCGGTACGGCGATTCCGCTTCGACCGCCGTCGCACTGCAAATCCGGCAAGCGGAACGACGGCTCCGCAAAGTCGCGATCGAACAAGCCCAACGCCGAACCGAAGGCTGGGTGATCAAAGAATCCGAAGCCTCGGTGGATGACAAACGCGACGGAGCCTGTATCGAGGTCGATGGTTTTAAAATGGGACTTCGTGGCCGACTCGATCGTATCGACTACCATCCTGATTCAGGACGTTGGGCGATTTTGGACTACAAAACTCATGGGCATAAGCCTGAGAAGAAGCATCTAAAAAAGACCGACGAGGGACTCAAGTGGATTGACTTGCAATTGCCGCTATACCGCATGATGATTCCCTACCTTGGCATCGAAGCCAATCCAACCGAAGTACAACTCGGTTATTTCAACATCAGCGACAAAGACGAGGAAACGAAGATCAACATTGCCGACTTTGACGAATCGCTGATGGATCAAGCTCGCGAATTGATCCTGGACTGTGTTCGCCGCATCCGTGACGAAGATTTTGCTCCGAGTACCGATCCGATCCAGTACGACGATTACGACATGATCATGCAGACCGGCGTGATGTCCGTTGCCGCCGGGATGGATGATTCCGAATAAACAACGTCATGCTGCCTCGATGTTGTTGTGTCTCTGATTGTTGATGTCTTTCCCCAACCCCTACGAATTCACCTTGAACGCCTCGACACAAACCAATGCCCTTCGTCCGACGCTTGTCCGCGCGTCGGCAGGGACGGGAAAAACGTACCAGTTGACCGCGCGGTTGTTGCGGATCCTGCTGCAAGATTCGCCGCCCGAAACGATCCTGGCGACGACGTTTACTCGCAAAGCAGCCGGGGAAATTTTAGATCGAGTGCTATTGGTGCTGTCCAAAGGAGGCGACGACAATGACGCCGATGCACTCGGGCAATTGCGTGACCAAGTGGGTGTGCCGACGCTGAACCACCAAACGTGCCGTCAACTGCTGCACAAGATTCTTCGCAATATCCATCGACTGCGGATTTG